>DATAHR010000223.1:0-5498 GCA_036263035.1 Gaiellales bacterium
GTGACCGTCGGGCTGCGGCCGGAGCACGTGCGGCCGTGGAGCGCCGACCGCGGCATGGCGGGGCCGTTCGACGGGGTGGTCGAGTCGGTCGAGGTGCTCGGCAGGGAGACGTTCGTGGGCCTGCGCGCCGCGGAGGGCGTCCGGCTGACGGCGCGGCTCGAGGGCAGCGCCCGGCACGAGCTCGGAGAGCGGCTGCGGTTCGGCGTGGAGCGGGGGACGGCGCACCTGTTCGACCCGGCATCCGGCCGCGCCATAGCGCATTCCGTGTAGACAGGTTCTCCGACCGTGGTGCGACATCAGCAAGAACGCGCATGTACCCTGCGCGCCGTGAAACGACTGCTCGCAATCCTGGTGGCAGCGGCCTGCCTGCTGTCCGCGACGCCCGCACTGGCTGCAGGGCTCGGCGTCCGGATGGTCCGTACCCACCGGCCGCATTCCCTGCACACCGTAGGCGCGGCGGCCGTGCACTTCGCCGAGCGGTTCCGCGGCACGCCGTACGCGTGGGCGGGCACCACGCCGGCGGGGTTCGATTGCTCGGGGTTCACGCGGTTCGTGTACGCGCACTTCGGTATCGCGCTGCCGCACTCGAGCTATGCACAGTGGTCAATGGGGCGGCACGTGGCGCGATCGCGGCTGCAGCCGGGCGACCTGGTGTTCTTCGGGCTGGGGCATGTCGGGATCTGGGTCGGTCACGGGCGGTTCATCCATGCGCCGCACACGGGCGCGGTGGTGTCGATCGCGAGTCTCCGGGGCGGCTGGTACGCGGCGTCCTACAGCGGAGCAGTGCGCCTCCGCAAGGCATCGGCGACGGTGCGGCCGGCTCACACAGGCCCGCGGCCTCCGGCCACCCACGTGCCGGCGTTCGCCAGGTAGCGGCTGACGACGCCGGCCGATGCCGTCGGGAACCTGTAACGAACCGTCGCAGGCTCGCAACAAACACCTGCGTGACGGAAAAGTGCCCGGCACTTTTCCGTCACCGGCCTGCCATCATCTCCCCATGGCCCGGCTCGAGCAGGCGCGATGGTGGGCGGTGCGCCCGGTGCGCAGCCGCAAGCCTGCCACCTACCGTTGCCCGCTCTGCGGCCTTCGCCTGCATGCGATGAGCGACCACCTGCTGATCTCGCCCGAGGGCGACGGCGAGCGCCGCCGCCATGCGCACCGCGAGTGCGTGCTGGCCGCCCGCGAGGCGGGGCGCCTGCCGCTGTACGACGAGTGGCGGAAGACCCAGCCGCGTCCGCCGTCGCTCTGGCGGCGCGTGCTCAGGCGCTCCTGACCGGCTGATCCACGGGAGCGTGCGCCGGGGCCACGGGCGCCGCGGCGCGCTCGACGATCTCGAGCATCGTCCCGTCCGGATCGCGGACGTAGAAGACCCGCGCGCCCGACCAGTCGGACCCGTCGTCCGGCAGCAGCACCGGGTCGGACAGCGGCTCGGATCCGGCTGCGACCAGCCGCCGGTGCACGGCACCCGCGTCGTCCACGGACAGGCCCACATGGACGCCGCCGATCCGCCCGCCCGCGCGGGGCGCCGGCCGCACTTCGGGCGAGCGGTACTGCAGCAGCTCGATCACCCGTGAGCCGGCCTCGATGTCCGCGTAGTCCACGACCGCGTCCGGAATCCCGGTCATGCGCTCGATCAGCTCCGGCTCGAGCCGGCCTCTGTCCCGCACGGTCAGTCCGAGCAGGTCGCCGTAGAAGACGATCGACCGGTCGAGGTCCTGCACCGTGAAGGCGACGTGGTCGACGCCGCGCACCGGGAGCCCGGCGGCGAGCCGTGCCGGCACGCGGTCCCGGCGAAGCACGTCGGCAAGGGTCTCCCGGCGCCGGATCACGTCGGCGCTGTCACCGCTGACGAGCACCGTTGCCGGCCGTGGCATCGAGTTGAAGTTGCCTGCCAGCGCCTCCTCGTAGGCACCGGTGGCGAGGAACGCGAGCACGTCGCCCGGCGCGATGCCCGCCGGGAGACGAGCGTCCGGCGTGATCGTGTCGAAGCCGCAGCTGATCCCGACGACGTCGGCGGTCGCCTCCCCGGCGGACGACGGCAGCACGGGAACCGGCTCCCAGCGGCTGTGCTCCCACGTGGTGTCGCTGAGCAGCACCTCGGACGTGTCGCAGCCGACCCAGACCCGCTGTGCGGGAACCGCCTGGCGCTTGACGTTGAGCACGCGGGTGAGGTGCAGGCCGGCGCTGCCGTACACGGCGCGTCCGGGCTCGATCTCGAGGGCGATCCCCGCCGGGTCGAGGCCGGCCGCGGCAAGACCCCGCGCCAGGCCCGTCGCCAGCGCGTGCGCGTACGCCGAGGGCGCCGGGGCATCGGGCAGGTCGCGCAGCGCCCGCCCGGTCGGATCGCCCGGGAAGGAGTAGCCGCCGCCGAGGTCGATCTCGGCAGGCCGCCATCCGCCCAGCGCCTCCGAGAGCATGCCGGCCAGCCGCCCCACGCGCTCGGCGTGCAGGGCAAAGGGCTCGGCATCGGCCGCGTGGCGCCCGAGGTGGGCGTGAACACCGGTCAGCTCGACGCCGCGGAGATCGAGAGAGCCGATCCGCTCGAGCAGCAGGTCGGTGGGGATGCCGGGCTTGTAGGCGTCGGCGGCCCGGCCCAGCGGCTCTGCCTCGGTGAACTCGCTGATCCGGTCGAGGTCGGTCATGTCGGGGCGCAGCCGGATGCGAACGCGCGCGGGAAGGCCGCGCTCACGGGCGATCAGCGCCGCCTGCTCCAGCTCCTCGATGCTGTCGGCGGTCAGCCGCGCGCCGACGGCGAGGGTGCGTTCGATCAGCGCGGCGCCCTTGGTCGAGCCGTTGACCGAGATGGCGGCCGGGTCCACGCCCGCGCGCAGCGCCACCTCCAGCTCACTCGCCCCGTAGACGTCGCAGCCCGCGCCCTCGTCGCTCAGGATCCGGCGCAGGGCGAGGCTGGGGTTGGCCTTCAGCGACACCAGCACGCGCGCCTCGCCGTGGTGCCACGCGGCGGCCAGCGCATCCAGCCACGCGCGGACGTTCGCGCGTAGCCGCGCCTCCGAGATGACGTACAGCGGTGTCCCGAACTGCTCGGCGAGGTCGGCGGCGGGGATCCGCTCGACCATCAGCCGGCCTTCGTCGAGGCGGATCGGCTCGTCCATGGCTCGAGCCTACCTGTGACCGCAGGGGATGGCGAGACCACCGGCACGCGCGGGCCGTTGACAAGGGCCGCGCCCCGGAGTATGCTCGCCCGAACATTGTTCGGCATTACCGAAAGACAGTCGGAAACATCGACTGGTGCCGGGCGCCATGACCGCAAGGAGGAGCGGATCGATGGAGGAGAACACGTTCTCGCAGAAGCTGGCCGCTGAGGCGCTGGGCACCGCGGTGCTCGTCTTCATCGGCGCCGGGTCGGTGCCGGCGCTGTTCCTCGCGCGCGGCGGCGTGGGAGGCGCGCCGTTCACCGGGGCGGAGCTGTTCGCGATCTCGACGGCCTTCGGCCTCGCGGTCGTGGCGATGGTGTACGCGATCGGCAAGATCTCGGGCTGCCACATCAACCCGGCGGTGACGATCGCGATGGCAGTCACCCGCCGGATGCCGTGGGGCCAGGCGGCCCCTTACGTCGTCGCCCAGTGCGTCGGCGCGACGCTCGGCGGGCTCGCCATCTGGGGCGTCTTCGCACACAAGGTGCACGACGCCGGCGTCGGCCACGTTGCCTATGCGGCCAACACGAGCATCGGCTCGGCGGCGCTGAATGAGGGGATCGGTACAGCGATCCTGCTGTTCACGATCCTCGGCGTCGTCGACAAGCGCGGCGGCGCCGAACTGCTGGCCGGCCTGGTCATCGGGCTGGTCGTGATCGCGATCATCATCACGGTGGCACCGCAGACCGGTGCAGCGATCAATCCCGCCCGGTACACCGGCACCCTGATCACCGCCCAGCTGGCGGGGCTGAATCCCGACTGGAGCCAGGCCTGGGTGTACTGGGCGGCGGACGTCGCAGGCGGCCTCGCCGGTGTGTTCGCATACGACTTCCTGGCCACGCCGCGGAAGGTGGCCTACGGGCGCCCGGCCGTGGAGCCGGTGGAGACGGCGGTCGAGTCGACCGTTTGAAGCTGAGGATCTAGAGTCGTCCCGTACAGAGAGGAGCGCACGCACAATGAGCGTCGCAGCCCAGGTGGTCAAGAAGTTCATCAACGACCCCGACAACGTGGTGCCCGAGGCACTCGCAGGCGTGGCCGCAGCACACCCAGGCCTGCTCAGGGTCGATCTGGAGAACCAGCTGGTGCTCCGGGCGGAGGCGCCCGTCGCCGGCAAGGTGGGATTGGTGTCGGGCGGGGGCTCGGGTCACGAGCCGCTGCACGGCGGGCTGGTCGGGCTCGGCATGCTCGACGCGGCCTGCGCCGGCGCGGTGTTCACGTCGCCGGTGCCGGACCAGATGGCGGCGGCGACCCGGGCGGTCGACGGCGGCTCCGGCGTTCTCCACATCGTCAAGAACTACACCGGCGATGTCCTCAACTTCCGCATGGCGGCGGAGCTGGCCGAGGACGAGGGCCTGCGGGTCGAGAGCGTCGTCATCGACGACGATGTGGCGGTGCAGGATTCGCTGTACACCGCCGGCCGTCGTGGCGTGGGCGCGACGGTGCTGGCCGAGAAGCTGGCCGGCGCGAGGGCCGAGCAGGGCGCCTCGCTTGCGGAGGTCGCCGACGTGGCCCGGCGCGTGAACGAGCGGGCCAGGTCGTTCGGTGTGGCCCTGACGTCGTGTGCGACGCCGGCCAGCGGCACGCCGATCTTCGACCTCGGCGCCGACGAGATCGAGGTCGGGGTCGGGATCCACGGGGAGCCGGGCCGCCGGCGTGAGAAGCTGGGCACGGCCCACGAGATCGTGGAGACGATGCTCGACCCGATCCTCGAGGACCTGCGTCCGGCGGCTGGAAGCTCGGTGCTCGCCTTCGTGAACGGGCTCGGCGGCACACCGCTGCTCGAGCTGTACCTGCTGTTCAACGAGGTGGCACAGCAGCTGAGCGCCCGCGGCGTGTCGATCGGGCGCAGCCTCGTCGGCAACTACATCACCAGCCTCGAGATGGCGGGCGCCTCGATCACGCTGCTCGAGCTGGACGACCAGCTGACCGCCCTGTGGGACGCCCCGGTGAAGACGGCGGCGCTGCGGTGGGGCGTCTGAGGCCGATCATGGACTCGGCGCAGACGGCCAGATGGTTGCGGGAGTCCTCGGCGGCGATCGCCGAGAAGAAGGACTACCTCACCCAGCTGGACGCCGCCATCGGCGACGCCGATCACGGCTCCAACATGACGCGCGGCTTCGCCGCCGTCGAGCAGAAGCTGGACGAGCTCGACGGCGGCACGCCGCCCGGCAGGATGCTGATCGCGGCGGGCCAGACGCTCGTCTCCACGGTCGGAGGGGCGAGCGGCCCGCTCTGGGGCACCGCGCTTCGCCGGGCCGGACGCGCGATGGGCGACGCCGAGCAGGTCGACGACCAGGGTTTGATCGACGCGCTTGAAGCCGCCGTGGACGGCGTGGTGGAACT
>DATAHR010000224.1:0-11324 GCA_036263035.1 Gaiellales bacterium
CGAGGCGACCTCCTCGATGCGCTCCTCGAACAGCCCCAGCGTTGACGGATTAGTCAACATGAGGCCCGCGGTCTGCGGTCCCACCTTCTCGCGCAGGTCGTCGACGTCGATGTTGCCCCGGCTGTCGACGTTCACCTTTCGCACCGTGTAGCCCGCCATGGTCACGCTCGCGGGGTTGGTGCCATGCGCCGTGTCGGGGATGACGATCTCGCGCCGCTGCTCGTACTCGCCGCGATCCTTGAAGTAGGCGCTGATCAGGGTCAGCCCGGTCAGCTCGCCCTGGGATCCCGCCGCCGGCTGCAGCGTGACGGCATCCAGCCCGACGATCTCGGCCAGGATCTCCTGCAGGCGCCACATCAGCTCGAGCGCTCCCTGCGCGTCGGCATCGTCCTGGTACGGGTGCAGGTCGCGGAACCCCGGCAGCCCGACCAGCCGCTCGTTGACGCGCGGGTTGTACTTCATCGTGCAGGAGCCGAGCGGGTAGAAGCCGGTGTCGATGCCGAAGTTGCGGGTCGAGAGCTCGGTGAAGTGGCGCAGCAGCTCCGGCTCCGCCACCTCCGGCAGGTGCGGCGCCTCGCTGCGGCGCAGCGCCTCGGGGATCTCCGTGCCGTTCTCGACGCCGGGGTCGGGGATCGACGACGCGCGGCGCGAGGCCTGCGACTTCTCGTAGATCAGCTTCATGCCGCCACCTCGACGCCGACGGCCGACAGCGCCTCCGCCAGCCGCTCGACCTCCTCGGGCGTCCGGCGCTCGGTGAAGGCCATCATCAGGGCGTCGTCCATGCCCGCGTAGTCGCGCCCGATCGGGTAGCCCGGGTGCACGCCGCGGCGCTTGCACTCGTCGATCACCTCGCGCGCCGGGCGCCCGGTGCGCACGATGAACTCGCGGAACGTCGGGTGGTCGAACGCCAGCGGCAGCCCCAGGCGCCGCTTGGCGTGCTCCGCCAGCGCGTGCGACCGCTCCCCCACCTCACGCAGCCCTGTCGGGCCGAGCCAGGACAGGTAGACCAGCCCCGCCAGCGCCAGCAGCGTCTGGTTGGAGGTGATGTTCGACGTCGCCTTCTCGCGACGGATGTGCTGCTCGCGCGTCTGCAGGGTCAGCACGTACCCGCGGCGGCCCTGGATGTCGGACGTCTCGCCGACGATGCGGCCGGGCAGCTGGCGCGCGTAGTCCTGGCGGGCGGCGAGGAAGCCGTAGTGCGGGCCGCCGTAGGAGAGGTAGTTGCCGGCGGGCTGGCCCTCGCCGATCGCGAGCGCACAGCCGTAGCGGCCGGGCGCCTCGAGGACGCCGAGCGACATCGGGTCGACGTGCGCTACCGCGAGCGCGCCGCCCGCCGACGCCGCCTCGGCCAGGGCGGGAGCGTCCTCCAGGAGGCCGAGGAAGTTCGGCTGCTGGAAGATGGCGATGGCGGCGCCGTCAGCGGCGGTGCGAAGCTCGTCGGGATCGGTCAGCCCATCGTGATGGCCGACCTCCACCACCTCCATGCCGAAGCCCGGGGCGAACGTGCGCACCACCTGCCGCACCTGCGGGTTCAGCGTCTCGGCCACCACGATCTTCGTGCGGCCGGTGGCCAGCTTGGCGACGTAGCAGGCGTCCGCGGCGACCGTCGTGCCGTCGTAGCCGGACGCGTTCGAGACGTCCATGCCGGTCAGCTCGCAGATCGCCGTCTGGTACTCGAAGATGGCCTGCAGGACGCCCTGGCTCATCTCGGGCTGGTAGGGCGTGTAGGCGGTCAGGAATTCGCCCCGCTGCAGCACGGCGTCCACCACCGCCGGCACGTAGTGGTCGTACATGCCGGCGCCGAGGAACGACAGCTCGCGGCCGACGTCGACGTTGCGCGCCGCCAGCGCGGACATGTGGTCGTAGAGCTCCGACTCGGACAGCGCCGGGCCGATGTCGAGCGGCCGGTCGAGCCGGACGGCGGCGGGGATGTCGTCGAACAGCTGCTCGATCGACTCGACGCCGATGGCGGCCAGCATCGCGGCCCGGTCGGCGTCGGTGAGGGAGGTGAACGTCACAGCGAGTCCACGTAGGAACGGTAGGCGTCGGCGTCCATCAGGGAGTCGAGCTCGGACGTGTCGGACAGCTTCACCTTGATCAGCCAGCCGTCCCCGTACGGGTCGTCGTTGACGGTGCTCTCGCTGCCCTCGAGCGCGTCGTTGGTCTCGGTCACCTCACCCGACAGCGGCGCGATCAGCTGCGAGACGGCCTTCGTGGACTCGAGCTCGCCGTACTCGCCGCCCTTGGTGATCGACGTGCCGACGGCGGAGGGGGCGAAGTAGACCACCTCGCCGAGGCTGTCCTGCGCGTACCAGGTGATGCCGAACGTGGCCGTGTCACCGTCCACGCGCGCCCAGTCGTGCTCTTCGTTGTAGTAGAGCCCGTCCGGGTAGCTGGCTTCGCTCATGCGTTCGTCTCCTTCACGTACAGGGGCTTCGTTGCGATCTCGGCCGCGAGGGTGCGGCCGCGGACGTCGATCTGGATTGCGGTGCCGGGCGCGGCGCCGTCGGCCGGGACATACCCCATTCCGATGCCGATGCCCAGCGACGGCGACATGGTGCCGCTGGTGACGGTGCCCTCGGGGAGGATCGCCATCCCCTGCCGGGGAATGCCGCGCTCGAGCATCCGAAAGGCGACCAGCTTCCGCGGGATGCCGTCGCGCTTCTGCGCCCGCAGTGCCTCGGCGCCGGTGAACTCCTTCGCGTCCAGCGCGCAGACCCAGCCGAGGCCGGCTTCGAGCGCGGTGTGGTCCCGGTCGAGGTCGTTGCCATAGAGCGGGTAGCAGACCTCCAGGCGGAGCGTGTCGCGCGCGCCGAGGCCGCACGGCACCGCGCCGGCCGCGAGCAGCGCGTCCCACAGCGGGCCGGCGTCGTCGGGCGCAGTCATCAGCTCGACGCCGGGCTCGCCGGTGTAGCCGGTTCTGGCGACGATGGCCGGCACGCCGCAGACCTCAGCCTCGGCGAATCCGAACGGCGGCAGCTCCGGCAGCTCGACCAGCGAGAGCGACGATGGCCCCTGGAGCGCGAGCATGGCGAACTCGTGCGACCGATCGTCGAGCGAGGCGCCGTCCCCGAGCCTGGCCGCCAGCCACGCCGCGTCGTCGTCCACCCGCGAGGCGTTGACGACCAGCAGCAGGTGGTCGTCCGCAAACCGGTAGGCGATCAGGTCGTCGACCGGGCACCCGTCGTCGTCCAGCAGCAGCGTGTACTGCGCGTGGCCGGGGCCGATGCGGTCGAGGTCGTTCGAGAGCATCGCCTGCGCAAAGTCGAGCGCTCCGTCGCCGCGGAGCTCCAGCTGGCCCATGTGCGACACGTCGAACACGCCGGCGCCGGTGCGCACCGCCTGGTGCTCGGGGATGATGCCCTGGTACTGCACCGGCATCTCCCACCCGGCGAACGGAACGATTCGCGCCCCCGCGGCTACATGGCGGTCGTACAGCGGCGTCCGACGGAGCGCAATCTCCTCAGGCATTCCTGAGGCGGCAGTCTACCCCGCGTCAGGCTGCGAGCTCAACGCGACCGCCGCCCGCGTCCTTGGCCCGGTACTGCGCGCGGTCGGCATGGCGGTAGAGCATGTCCGGCTCGCCCACCGCCGTGCCCAGTGCAACGCCGGCCGACAGGGTGACCGTGCCGCCGCTGAGCTCGGCAACGGCCGACCTGATGCGCGCGGCGACGGCCATCGCGACCGTCGCATCGGCGCCGTCGAGCACGACCGCCAGCTCGTCTCCGCCGAGCCGGAAGGCCCCATCGGTATCGCGGATCGCGAGCCGGATGGCGTCGGCTGCGGTGCGCAGCGCCCGGTCGCCGGCCAGGTGGCCGCCCCGGTCGTTGATCGCCTTGAGGCCGTCCAGGTCGAGCAGGACGAGGGCGATCCGCCCGAGGTCGCCGTGACGCGCGCGCTCGTCGGCGAGCCGCTCGTTGAACGCCCGGCGGTTGCCGAGGCCGGTCAGCTCGTCGGACAGCGCGATCTGGCGCATCTCGCGGTAGAGCAGCGCGTTTCGGATGGCCGGCGCCACCACGTTGCAGAGCGCCATGCAGAACTCGACGTCGAACTCGTCCCACCGCCGGTCGCGGGAGTCGATCACCTCGACCAGCCCGAGCGTCTCCCCGCGGGACAGCAGCGGCAGCATCAGCGAGCTGGCGATGCCGTAGCGCGCGATCGACTCGCGCAGCTCGCGCTCGGCGCTCTTGTCCGACACCTGCACCTGCTCGGGGCGGCCGAGCTCGAGCACGCGGCGGATCGTCTCGAACCGCGCGACCGCGTACGTCTCGCCGGCCTCGCTGTAGTGCTCGCCGACCGCGACCGCCCAGTTGCCGGACCAGTCGGTGAGCATGATCACCGTCTCACCGTCCTGCGAGAGCAGCGAAAGCTCGGCGGATGTGGCACCCGTCAGCTCCGCGGCGTCGCGGGTGAACAGCGCCAGCACCTCCTCGAGCTCGAGCGTCGAGGACATGGCGGCGGACAGGTCAAACAGCACCTGAAGGCGGTTGGCTGGAGCCATGCTCTAGGAATCGGCCGCCAGGGGCCGTCCCTGTAGCTCCGGACGTGCATTTTCAGGCGCGGAAGGCGGTTACTGGTCGCGCAGGAAGCTCGGGATCTCGAGCGCCTCGCGGGGCAGCTCGAACTCGCCCGATTCCGACTCCTCGACGCGCCGGGGGCGATCCGTGCTCCCGGTGGCGAACGCGGCAGCCGGCCGCGAGCGGGTGCCGCGGTCGAATCCGGTCGCAATCACGGTGACCCGCACCTGGTCGCCCATCGCCTCGTCGATCACGGCGCCGAAGATGATGTTGGCGTCAGAGTCGGAGGCGCTGCCGATGATCTCGGCCGCCTCGTTCACTTCGAACAGCCCGAGATCGGGGCCGCCCGTGATGTTCAGGAGGATGCCGGTGGCGCCCTCGACAGAGGCCTCGAGCAGCGGCGAGGAGATGGCCGCGCGAGCCGCCTCGGCGGCGCGGTTCTCGCCGCTTGCGATGCCGATGCCCATCAGCGCGGAGCCGGCCTCGCGCATGATGGTGCGCACGTCGGCGAAGTCGAGGTTGATCAGGCCGGGGACGGTGATCAGGTCGGTGATGCCCTGGACGCCCTGGCGGAGCACGTCGTCGGCGATCCGGAAGGCGTCCACGATCGACGTGCGCTTCTCGACGACCTGCAGCAGCTTCTCGTTCGGGATGATGATCAGCGTGTCGACCTTCTCGCGCAGGGTGCGGATGCCCTGCTCGGCCTGGTCGCCGCGCTTCTGGCCCTCGAAGTTGAACGGCCGCGTGACGACGCCGACCGTGAGCGCGCCCAGCTCGCGGGCGATCTCGGCGATCACGGGTGCCGCGCCGGTGCCCGTGCCGCCGCCCTTGCCGGCGGTGACGAAGACCATGTCGGCGCCCTTCAGGGCCTCCTTCAGCTCGTCACGGCTCTCCATCGCGGCCTCACGGCCGATCGACGGATCGGCGCCTGCGCCGAGGCCGCGCGTGATCTTCGATCCGATGTGGATCTTCACGTCGGCGTCGCACATCAGCAGCGCCTGGGCGTCGGTGTTCACGGCGATGAACTCGACGCCGCGAAGGCCCGCGTCGACCATGCGGTTCACCGCGTTGGTGCCGCCGCCGCCCACGCCGACGACCTTGATCACGGCCAGATAGTTCCCGCTCTGATCTCTCATCGCTGCTGATTCCTCCTCGCGGCTCTCGACCTCACGGTCAGCCTGAGAGTGGTCCCAAAAACACGTTGAGCCCGCACGGCGAGCCGGATATGGACCGGTCGGCGTGGGGCACTCGAGCCAGGGTACTCCTCGCAACCCTCGCTGTCAAGCGGAACCTGATGTTACCAACTCTCATTCTCAACTTGAGGGTAAGGTCGATCGAAGCCCGTATGCCGGGCGGCCCGGGGCGGACACATCGATGTACGCCACCTCCGCCCGCTGCGCCCGTGTGATGCGACGCATCACACGCTCGACCACCGCCAGCTTCAGGGGCAACTGATCAGGGGTGCCGAGCCGCAGCTTGAGCTGCCGGCCGACCACTGCGGTGATCAGCCCCTCGTGCGGCTGCAGCTCGGTGATGCGCCCGACGCGCCGCACGAAGTCGGGCGAGGCCTGCCGCAGCACGGAGAGCGCCGCCTCGACGTTCGCATCGCCGCTGCCTCGGCCGACGAGCAGCGTCGTGCCGGTCGGCAGCTGGACGATGGGCAGGTGCGCGGGAGGAGTGCTGCGTGACTCGAGCACGCGGCCGTCCGGCGCCACCAGGTACGCGGTCTTTGCGATCTCGACCGCAATGGCGGGATGCTCGACCTGCACCGACACCGCCAGCGTGTTGGGGAACGCGCGGTCGATCGAGACCGACTTGACGTAGGGCATCTGGTCGAGCCGCTGCTGGATGGCGCCGCGGTCGACGGTCAGCAGGCTGTGGCCGCCGGCGGTGGCGGTGACGGACGATGCGATAGCGGTGCGAAGGCCGGGCGGCGCTCCGGTGACGGCGACGTGGTCGACCGCAAAGGCGGAGGACATCTCGAGCAGCTTGTAGCCGCCGAGCAGGCCGAGCGTGCCGACGACGGCGAGCAGGATCATCAGCCGACGGCGGCCCTGTGCGCGCATGAGCTCACGTCGGCGGACGAGGAGCGCATCGTCGATGCCGGAGACGATCTGCACGAGGGTGGATTCGGCGGCGGGGGCGGGATACCTGCCCATCGGCTGCCGCCAGAGCGGGGCCCAGGTGACGGAAAAGTGCCGGGCACTTTTCCGTCACCGACCGTCCTGTCACGCGATTGCGACCGGTTGGCACGAGGCTGTGACTGCCGGCTCAGGCGTCGGGCGGTAGCCAGATCGGCCCGACCATCTGCACCTCGTGCTCGAGCTCGACCCCCTGCTCGCGCGCGCGGCGCCGGGCCTCTGCCATCAAGGCGATGATGTCCGACGACCTCGCCTCGCCGACGTTCTCGATGAAGTTCGCGTGCACCGGTGAGATCCGCGCGCCGCCGACCTGGTAGCCCTTCAGCCCCGCCTGCTCCAGCAGGCGGCCGGCGGTCATCTCGGCCGACGGGTTCTTCCACACGCTCCCGAACGTCCGCACGCCCGAGGGCTGCGCCTCCTTGCGTCGCCGCTGCATATCGCGCACCGTGGCCGCGATCTGCTCCGGATCGCCCGGCGACAGCCGCAGCTGGGCCCACGCCACGACCTCGTCCGGCTCGACGTTCGAGTGCCGGTAGCGCATCCCCAGGCCGGCCGGATCCTCGCGCCGCTCATCCTGCCCGTCGACGACCAGCGCCGTGTCGAGCACATCGCACAGCTCACCGCCGTACGCACCGGCGTTCATGCGCACCGCTCCGCCCACCGTGCCCGGGATCGCGCAGCCGAACTCCACGCCCGACAGGCCCCACCCGGTCGCCCGCTTGACCACAGCCGCGAGCGACGCGCCGCCGCCGCAGTGGATCACATCGCCATTGCGCTCGATCGCCGCCAGATCGCCCGTCAGCCGGATCACCAGTCCGTCGAACCCGTCGTCGGCGGCCAGCAGGTTCGAGCCAAGCCCGATGACGGTCATGTCGAGCCCCTCCTCGCGTCGCCAGGCCAGCAGCTCCTCCAGCTGCTCGAGCGTCTCCGGCCGTGCGAACCAGCGCGCCGGGCCGCCGGTGCCGACCGTCGTCAGCCGTGCGATCGGCACGTCGCGCTCGACGAACGCCGGCGCCGGCATCAGCCGTCCTCCAGCAGCAGGTCGCCGACCTCCCGCACGTCACCCGCGCCCATGGTCAGCACCAGATCGCCGCGACGGATGCGGCCGCGCAGATACCGGGCACTTGCCTCGAGCGTCGGCTCGTAGGCAAGCGGCATGCCCGGGCGCCGCTCGCTGACCGCGTCGACCACGAGCTTGGCGGTCACGCCCTCCACGGGCTGCTCCCGTGCGGGATAGATCTCGGTCACGACCACCTCGTCCGCGGACGCCAGGGCACGCCCGAACTGAAATGCCAGCGCCTCGGTGCGCGAGAACAGGTGCGGCTGGAAGCAGACCACCACGCGCGCCGGTGCCCACGCCCGCGCGGCCTCGATCGTCGCCGCCACCTCGGTCGGGTGGTGCGCGTAGTCGTCGACGATCCATGCGCCGTCGCGCTCGCCGCGCAGCTCGAAGCGCCGGCCCGCACCGCTGAACCCCGCGAGCGCCTCGGCCGTCTCGCCCGGCTCGGTGCCGGCCAGGTGGTGGAGCGCAGCGATCGCCGCCGTCGCGTTCAGCGCGTTGTGCGCGCCGGGCAGCGACAGCGTCACATGCAGGGGCGTCCCGTCCGGCGTTCGCAGCCAGTACCCGGTCTGCCCGGCGTCCTGCTCGACCGCGCTCACCTGCCATTCCACGTCGCCGTACCCGAACCGCTCGCGGGTGGCGTGCGCCGGCAGGTCGAGCGACTCGTGCTGGATCAGCGCACCCGATGCCGGGAGCTCCTGCGTCCACTCGGCGAACAGCTGCTCCAGCTCCGCCCCCGAGGCGAACCGCGCATGGTGGTCGAGCTCGATGTTGGTCACGACCGCGACGCGCGGACGGAGCAGGGAGAGCGAGCCGTCGGACTCGTCCGCCTCGGCGATCAGCAGCGAGCCGCCGCCCGGCCCGGCGTTCCCGCCCAGCTGCGGCACGTCGCCCCCAACCAGGTAGGTTGGATCGAGGCCGAGCTGCACGGCGGCGTAGGCGATCATCGCCGCGGTCGTCGTCTTGCCGTGCGCCCCGGCGACGCAGACCGACCGCCGCGAGGCGACCATCTCGGCGAGCAGCTGCGCACGGTGCAGGCGGGGCAGCGCCATGTCACGCGCCGCCAGCAGCTCCGGCTCGGACGGCGCGATCGCCGACGACACGACCAGCTCCATCCCCTCCTCCAGATGGCCGGCGTCGTGGCCGTAGGCAACCGGCACGCCGAACCGCTCCAGCCGCTCGGAGTACGGCGAGGGCGAGCGGTCGCACCCCGACACCTCCGCCCCCCACGCGTACGCGACCGTTGCCAGCGCCGACATGCCGGCGCCGCCGATCCCGAGCATGTGCAGCCGCCGGCCCGACCAGTTCACCGCGCCAGCTCCAGCAGCTCGTCCGCGATCACTCCCGCGGCGTCGGGGCGGGCCAGCGAGCGCGCCGCGGCGGCCATCCGCTCACGGCGCTCGTGGTCGGCGAGCAGCGCCTGCACCTCCTGCCGCAGCCTGGTCGGCGTCAGGTCAGCGTCTGGCACCAGCACCGCGGCACCGCCCAGGGCGAAGTACTCCGCGTTCGTGGTCTGATGGTCGGCGGTCACGTTCGGGGAGGGTACGAGAATCGACGGCTTCCCGGCGGCCGCGATCTCGAACACCGAGCCGCCGGCCCTCGCGACCACCAGATCGGCCTGCTCCAGGTACGAGCGCAGATGCGGGGTGAAGCCGATCACGCGATACCGGTCGCTCGCCGCTCCCTCGAACCGCTCCAGGTCCCGCGGGCCGGTGATATGGACCACGTCGAACCCGGGATCCTCCGCCGCCCACGCGCCGGAGGCCGCCTCGTTCAGCGTGCGGGCGCCGAGGCTGCCGCCGAAGACGAGCACCATCGGCCGGTTCGCGTTCAGCTCCAGATCGGGCGCGCCGTGCGCAGGCTGGGGCAGCGGCCTGCCCGTGACGACGTAGTGCGGGGGCCGCTTGCCGTCGATCGGGAAGGAGAGGAACACGCGGTCGACCAGCGGCGCCGCCATCCGGTTCGCGAGCCCCATGTGGGCGTCGACCTCGAGCAGCGCCGACGGGATGCGGGCCGACCTTGCCGCTGCGAGCACCGGCCCCGACGCGTACCCGCCGGCGCCGAAGACGACGTCCGGCTCCACCTCGCGCATGATGCGGCGGCAGCGGAAGGGCGCCTGTCCCGCCCGCCACATCGCGGCGACCAGCTTCGGCGACGGCTTCCTCGGGAACCCGGAGATCGGGTAGCGGTGAAGGACGTAGCCGGCCTCGGGCACGAGCTGCGCCTCGATCCGCTCACCGCCGGCGAACTCGACGTGCGCGCCCCTAGCCCGCAGCTCGCCGGCCACCGCCAGCGCCGGCACGACGTGCCCCGCCGTTCCCCCCGCGGCGATCAGCACGCGCGGGCTTGGGCTTGGGCCTCGATTCTGTGGCTGTGCCATCCCTGGGTTCCGTGCGGGGCTTTGCTTTAGCGCCCGATGCGGCGCGAGAGTCGGCCACGTTGAGCATCACCCCGACCAGGCTCAGCATCACCACCAGGCTCGACCCGCCCGAGCTTATCAGCGGCAGCGGCACGCCCGTCAGCGGCAGAAAGCCGAGCACCGCGCCGAAGTTGACGATCGCCTGGCCGGCGACCAGCGTCGTCGCGCCGGCGACGAGGTACGTGCCGAAGGGATCCCTGCAGCGCATCGCGATCCGAAACCCGCAGTAGGTGAAGACGGCAAAGGCGAGTGTCACCCCGAGTATCCCGATCAGCCCGAGCTCCTCGCCGATCACCGCACCGATCATGTCGGTGGGCGCCTCGGGCAGGAAGCCGATCTTCTGGGTGCCGTTGCCTATGCCGACACCGGTGATGCCGCCCGAGCCGAGCGCATACAGCGCCTGGATGCTCTGGTAGCCGGCGCCGGCCGGATCCTTCCAGGGATCGAGGAACGTGCGGATGCGATCCATCTGGTAGGGCTCGCGGGCGACGGTGTACGCAACGCCGATGGCGCCGACCAGGGCAACGCTCATAAATAGCCGCAGCGGCGTCCCGGCCACCAGCAGCACGCCGCAGACCATCAGGGCGATGGCGATCGAGGTGCCGAGATCCGGCTCGGAGTGGATGAGGAGCAGCACGACCAGCACCACCGCTCCCACCGGGTTGAACAGCTGCACGACCGTCCGCGGCGGGCGCTTGCGCGACGCCAGCACTGCGGAGACGAAGATCAGCACCGCCGCCTTGGCGAACTCGGACGGCTGCAGCGAGATCGGCCCCACGTAGATCCACCGCTGCGCGCCCTTGATGCTGACGCCGATCCCCGGCACCTTGACCGCGATCAAAAGCGCGATCGTGGCGAACAGGATCGGCGCGGCGAAGTAGCGCAGCCGCCGGTAGGAGAAGCGCGCGAGGAAGAGCATCGAGGCGACGCCGACCGCCGCGTACACCGCCTGCTTCGCCAGCGTCCCGGCTGGGTCGTGGCCCTCCACCACCGCCGTCCCGCTGGAGGCGCTGTAGACCATGATCAGGCCGAAGGCGACCAGGCCCAGCGTCACGAGCAGCAGCAGGTGGTATTCGAGCTGGGGGCTCGAGCGGGCGGCGCGCCGCCGCACCCGCTGGACGTCAGCGACCAACCGCGACCTCCTCGGCGAGCCGGGCGAAGACCTCTCCGCGCTCGGCGTAGTCCCG
>DATAHR010000225.1:0-4601 GCA_036263035.1 Gaiellales bacterium
CAGGACGATGCCGACGCGCAGGGAGCGCTCGAGTTGATGTGGCGCCTGCAGGAGATCCTGGCCGAGATCGTCGGGCTGGATGCCGTCACGCTGCAGCCGGCGGCGGGATCCCAGGGCGAGCTGACCGGGCTGACGCTGATCAGCGCCTACTTCAAGGATCGCGGGGAGTATGAGCAGCGGCGCGAGATCGTCATCCCCGACACGGCGCATGGCACCAACCCCGCGAGCGTGACCATGGCGGGGTACACGGTGCGGAAGGTGAACGTCGACAGCCGGGGCAACATCGACGTCGACGACCTGCGCGAGAAGGTGGGACCGCAGACCGCGGGCCTCATGTTGACGAATCCGTCAACGCTGGGGCTGTTCGAGGAGCGCATCGAGGAGGTCGCCTCGATCTTCCACGACGCCGGCGCGCTCCTGTACTACGACGGGGCGAACCTGAACGCGGTCTGCGGCATCTCGCGACCGGGAGACATGGGCTTCGACGTGCTGCACTTCAACCTGCACAAGACGTTCTCGCAGCCGCACGGCGGCGGCGGCCCCGGAGCTGGCTCGGTCGCGGTGCGCGACATCCTCGAGCCGTATCTGCCCGCTCCGGTGGTTGTCCGCGACGGCGACACCTACCGGCTCGATCACGACCGCCCGAAGTCAATCGGCCGCGTGCGCGGATTCGGGGGGCCGTTCGGCGTGTTCGTCCGGGCGTACGCGTTCATCCGCATGTGGGGGCCGGGGCTGCGGGATATGTCCGAGACCGCCGTGCTGAACGCGAACTACATGCTGGCCAGGCTGCGTGACCACTACGACCTCCCGTACGACCGCCACTGCATGCACGAGTTCGTCGTCTCGGCGCGGACCCTCAAGCGCGAGCACGGCGCGACCGCCCTCGACGTCGCCAAGCGGCTCATGGACTACGGCTTCCATCCGCCCACGGTGTACTTCCCGCTGGTCGTCCCGGAGGCGCTGATGATCGAGCCGACCGAGACCGAGGCGATGGAGACCCTCGACGCGTTCTGCGAGGCGATGGTCGAGATCGTCAAGGAGGCGGAGCGGGAGCCGGATCTGCTGAAGCAGGCGCCTCACAGCCGTCCCGTCTCGCGGCTGGACGAGGCGGGCGCCGCGAAGCGAATGGTGCTTCGCCACCACTTCGACGAGGACTGATCCGGAGCCCGAGCGCGATCATCGCCACGCCGGCCAGCAGGCATGCCGGCTGCAGTGGGCTGAAGGGGATCCAGATCACCTCGACCGCGACCCATCCGACGAGGGTCGACCCGGCAAGGATGGCGAGCGCGGGCGCGCGCCGGCTGCCGGCAACGAGCGCGCCGAAGGCAATCGCCGCGCTGCCTCCAACGGCAACGAGCAGGACGATGCTGGGAACGACGTAGCTGCTGAACGGCGACCCGTCCAGCCAGCTGGTCTTGACGCCCGGTGCGCCGCTCAGGCCGTAGGCGGCGCCGCCGGCGGCCGACAGGGCGACCAGCGCCTCGATCGTCCCCAGCACCCAGCGGGAAGGGGAGGCGCTGCGCTGATGGGGTCGGACTGCCGTTGACACACGCCCAGTGTCGCCGCCCGCAGGCCGCCCGGCGTCGGAGCGTCTGCCGAGCGGCGCTTCGGAAAGCTACGGAGATGGCGCTCCTACAATTCGCGGCGTGACGTTCACGGATCAGGACCTGCTGGTCATCCTCGGCCTGCTGATGGCGTTCACCGCGCTGCTCGCAGCGGCGCCGCGGCTGCATGTCCCCTACCCGATCCTGCTCGTGGTGGGCGGATTGCTGATCGGCCTCGTCCCGGGCATGCCGACCATCCAGGTGCCGCCCGAGTTCGTGCTGGTGGGCGTGCTGCCACCGCTGCTCTACTCGGCCGCGTTCTTCACCTCCCTGCGCGACCTGCGCACCTATCGGCGGGCGATCGGGCTGCTGTCGATCGGCCTCGTGGTCGGCACGACGATCGGCGTTGCCGTGGTTGCACACGAGCTGGTCTCGGGCCTGCCATGGGCGAGCGCGTTCGTGCTCGGTGCGATCGTGTCGCCGACCGATCCGATCGCCGCCACTTCCGTGGCCAGGCGCCTGGGCATCCCCCGCAGGATCGTTGCCATCGCAGAGGGCGAGAGCCTCGTCAACGACGGGTCGGCCCTCGTCATCTACAAATTCGCGGTCGCCGCCGTGGTGACGGGATCGGTCAGCGCGATGGCGGCCTCGCTGTCGTTCGTGTGGACGGTCGTCGGCGGCGTTGGCATCGGCCTCGCGGTCGGCTGGGTGATCCGGCAGGTGCGGCGGCGGCTCGACAACCCGCCGGTCGAGATCACCATCGCGCTGATGACCGGGTACTTCGCCTTCATTCCGGCCACCCTTGCCGGGGCGTCCGGCGTGCTGGCGGTCGTCGCGGCGGGCGTGTACGTCGGCTGGCACACGCCGGAGCTGACGACGGTGCAGACACGGCTGCAGGGCGATGCGTTCTGGGAGATCCTCACCTTCCTGCTGAACGGGCTCCTGTTCGTGCTGGTGGGACTGAGCCTGCCGGCCGTGCTGGACGCGCTCGGCGGCCGGCTGACGACCGCGCTGGTGTGGGAGGCGGTCGCCGTCTTCCTGGCCGTCGTCGTGCTCCGCTACATGTGGATCTTTCCCGCGACGTACGTCGTGCGCTGGGCGTTCCCGAGGATCCGCGCGCGCGATCCGTATCCGCCGTGGCAGCACACGACCCTGCTCGGCTGGATGGGGATGCGCGGTGCCGTGTCGCTTGCGGCCGCGCTGGCGCTCCCGCTCCACGTCGACGGCGGGGGCCCGTTCCCGGGACGGGACAGCGTCATCTTCCTCACCTTCGCGGTCATCCTCGGCACGCTGGTGGTGCAGGGCCTGACGCTCCCCGCGATGGTGCGGGTGCTCGGCCTCGAGGACGACGGCACCGCCGAGCGCGAGGAGGTGAAGGCCCGCATCCACGCGGCGGACGCCGCGCTCGCCCGGATCGACGAGCTGATCGAGGAGGACTGGGTGCGAAACGAGACGGCGGAGCGCCTGCGCGGGCTCTACCGCTTCCGCCGCAACCGATTCACCGAGCGCTACACCGGCGACGGCGACGGCACGATCGAGGAGCGGTCGGCCGCATACCAGCAGCTGCTCCACGCGCTGCTCGAGGCCGAGCGGCAGGCCGTGTATGAGCTGCGGCGCGACGGCGTGATCGGCGACGATGCGATGCGCACCGTCAGCCGGGAGCTCGACCTCGAGGAAGCGCGGCTCGACCTGTGAGGGCCTCCGGCGCGCTTCGCTCGCGGGAACGACGAGGGTAGACTTGGGGGCGATGGGCGTGATTCGACACCGGCTGCCGATGGCCGAGGAACGGGACCAGGTCGAATGCCGGCGCTGCGGCGTCGTCTGCCAGAAGGTGATCTTTCCGCAGCGGTGCCTCGAGCAGTCCTGCCCGTTCATGTACGCCTACGAGGCGTTCGGGCGGCGCTATGCCGGGTGCACGCATGGGATCTTCGCCGTGGCCATCGATGTGGAGCACCTGGAGCGCGCGCGGCGGCGGCGCAACGGGTTCGGGCCGATCCGCGCTGTGCGCGAGCCGCTGGCGATCTGCCCGGCCGAGGTCGAGCGCGCCTACGAGCACCGGGAGGAGCCGCTCGGCTGCATCAACCCCGAGTTCGACGAGCTTCCCGACCGCCCGGCCTTCCGCGTCATCGAGAACGGGCGGCCGCCCGAGTGAGGCACACACGCATGCTGGTGCGGGTGCTGGCCGTCGCCGCGCTCGCGGTCGGCGGGCTGATCGCGATGGGCGCCGGAACCGTTCACAACGGCGGACCCGGACAGGCCACGGCGGGAACCGAGCCGGCGCACGAGACGAGCAGGCCGGCCTGGGCGATCCCGCCGGCTCCGCATCCCGGCGAGTTCCTGCTCGGGCGGGTGACCGGGCCGGTGCATACCAGCGCGGGAACGCTCATGCCGCGCACGGCGCTCGGCAACGAGACGTGGCTCCTGATCGTTCGGCACAGCGGGAGCCACGGCACCGCGCTGATACCGACCGGCGGGGCGCCCGCCCGTGCGCGCGTCGACCTGCGGAGGCTGCGGCTTCGCTGGACGCCGATCCACCTTGACATCGACCTGGCCGCGCTGCGTCTGCGCGTGCTCAGCGGTGGGAACGTCCTTGGCGCTTTCCCGATAGCGGCCGGCATGCCGCAGACGCCGACGCCGACGGGCAGTTTCTCGGTGACGGATCGCGTCCGCTTCCCGTCATGGAGCGCATACGGGACGTTCGCGCTGGGGCTCTCCGCGCACCAGGAGCACGTGCTCCCGGGCTGGGCGGGCGGCGACCAGATCGCCATTCACGGCACCTCTGAACCCAGCTCGATCGGCCATTACGCGAGCCTTGGATGCATCCGGGTGCCGAACGCCGCGCTCGGGCTGCTGCGCCGGGTGGTGCCCCTCGGGGCACCGGTGACGATTCACAGCTAGGTCACGACCCGCGGTAGTCCGCGCGGGGCTGCGTGATCGGAAGGGCCAATGTCGCTGATATTCGGCGGGCTCCGTCGATTGCGTGGGCAACCCCATTCAATACCCGGACGGGTAAGGCCACTACGCGTCGGCGGTCAGGTCGCCTGGATGATCGCTTCG
>DATAHR010000226.1:0-17664 GCA_036263035.1 Gaiellales bacterium
GTGGCGGTGGAAGGAGCCTCGCATGATCGATCCCCAGCGCCGCTGGGCGGCATACGCCGACGGCAAGCCCGACTACGCCGGCCTGCTCACCTACGGCGGCCTGCCCTACACCGAGGACGTCGCCGACCTCGAGGGCGTCGACGTCGCCATCGTCGGCGCGCCCATGGACGAGCTCGTCTCCGACCGCCCGGGCACCCGCTTCGGCCCTCGCGCCATCCGCGCCGCCAGCGCGCCCCACGGCATCCATCTCGAGGCGGGCGTCGACGCGTTCGAGGTGCTGAACGTCGTCGACTACGGCGACGCCCCGATCCTGCCCGCCGACCCCGCCGCGTCACATGCTGCCATCGCCGCGCTGGTGGCTGAGGTGGCCGGTGCCGGCGCGATGCCGGTGGTGCTGGGTGGTGACCACTCCATCGCCCAGCCCGAGGGCGAGGGTCTCGCGCAGGTGCACGGCCCGATCGGGATGATCCACTTCGACACGCACACCGACACGGCCACCCACCTGTGGGACGTGAAGCGCTCGCACGGCACGCCGATGTACTGGCTGGTCGAGGACGGTCACGTCGATCCCCGCCGGTACGTCCAGATCGGCCTGCGCGGCTACTGGCCCGGGGAGGCGGAGTTCGGCTGGCAGCGCGAACGCGGTATCACCTCGTTCTTCGCCCACGACGTGCGCGACCGCGGCATCCGCGAGGTGGTGGAGGAGGCGATCGCGATCGTCGGCGACGGGCCGGTGCTGCTGACCGTCGACGTCGACGTGCTGGACCCCGCGTTCGCCCCGGGAACGGGCACGCCCGAGCCGGGCGGGCTGACGCCGCGCGAGCTGCTCTGGGCATGCCGGACGGTCGCCGCCGCCGTCGACCTGGTCGGCTCCGACGTCGTCGAGGTGGCGCCCACCGGCGTCGGCTCCGCCGACGTCACGGCACTTGTCGCGGAGCGCGTTGTGCGGGAGACTCTTACCGGCGTCGCGGTTCGCCGCGGCTCGTCGACGAGGGGGGATTGATGCGACATCGCTGGACGATGCTGGCGCTCACGGCCGTGCTGGCCGCGGTCGTCGCCGGCGCGGCTCCGGCCCGGGGCGCGACGGCGGGCCTGGAGGGCGTCCCGGCGTTCGGGCACGTCTTCGTGATCGTCGGCGAGAACACCGACCTGTCGGCCCTCACCCCGAACAACGCGCCCTACCAGCTCTCGACCGTCGCCCCGTCCGCCGCCTGGTTCACGAACTACTACGGGACCACCCACTGGTCGACTGCGAACTACATCGCCATGACCAGCGGCCAGTACATCCACTGCGAGCAGGAGGACATCGCGCCGGCGGACTGCCACCAGAACGTGAACAACCTGTTCCACCAGCTGGACGTCGCCGGCGTGTCGTGGAGGGAGTGGAACGAATCGATGCCCGAGCCGTGCTCGCTGACGAGCTCCGGGACGAGCAAGGACGGCAACAGCTACCGCGTCAAGCACAACCCGGCCGTGTATTACGCCGACATCGAGGGCGCGGGCGGCGTCTGGTCGGCAGCCAACCGCTCGGCGGAATGCCTCTCCCACGTCGTGGCGACGGGATCCACCGGCGTCAACGACATGAGCCGGTTCAACCAGGCTCTCGCGGCCGGAGCCGTGCCCCGCTTCAACTTCGTCGTCCCCAACCAGTGTGAGGACGGTCACGACAACTGCAAGCCAAGCGGCGGCGTGATCACCCAGTTCGACTCGTTCCTCGCCCGCGAGGTGCCTGCGATCATGCGATCCCCGTCCTGGAGCTCCTCCAGCGTGATCGTGATCCTCTACGACGAGGGACAGAGCGGCGGCCCGAACAACGGCACCAAGTTCGGCGGCGGCAACGTCCCCTTCGCGGTGCTCGGCCCGCGCGTCCACCCCGCCGTCTACACGCAGCTGAACAACCACTACGGACTGCTGCGAACGCTCGAGGACGGGTTCGGCATATCCCAGCACCTGGCGGGCGCGGGCGGGGCCGCGCCGATGTCGCAGATCTGGAACTGACCGTCCCTCTAGGACGTCAGGGCGAAGAGGAGTCGAACAGGCGTCGCTCGGCGTCGCTTGGCGCCTCGAAGCACGACGCCCAGGTCGCCAGCTGTTCGGCGCTGATCTCAGCGGTGGTGTGAGGCGCGTCCGCGTAGCGATCCGCCGCCCGTCGCACCAGCTCGTCCAGCTCGGCGTCCACGACGTGGAGCTCCACCCGCACACCTTTCGCCCGTGCGCGCAGGCGCAGCGCATCGCGTTCTTCCCGGCTCCACAGGCCGAAGTCGAGGATGCAGCTCCGTCCGGCGGCCAGCAACTCGAACGCCAGCTCGATCAGCTGGGCCTCAACCCGAGCGTTGAACGGACGGTCGTACAGGTCGCCGCCGAGCGCCACCACCCACTCGTCTTTGGTGAAGCGCTGCGCGTCCCGCTCGACAGCCAGCTGGCGAGCCAGCGTGGTCTTGCCCGAGCCTGGAAGCCCGCAGGTCAGATGCAGCGTTGGTTCGTGGTCGGCATCGGAGCGCATGCGACCAGGCTAGAGCCTGTACGCGCCGCGGAGCGGGCGTCAGCCCAGGTCGGCGGCCACGACCGTCTCGGTCAGCCACATCGCGCCCAGCTCGAGGGCGCCGGTCAGCATCGCCCGCTCCCGGCTCTCGGGCGAGTCGAGCCTCCCCATCATCTGCTCGGCGGCGCGGCGGTCCGCGAAGTAGAGCGCGACCTCCGTCTCGCTCGGATCGTCCGCCGACCGCGAGACGGTGTACAGCCGCACGCCTGCCTCGCGCAGTGACCGGGCGACCCGCGCCAGCCGGTCGACCACGTCGTCCACCTCGGTCACCCGGCGTCGGATCGTCAGCCGGAACCTGGGATCCTCCTCGGGCTGGGTCACGCCGCCGCGCCGTCCAGGGTGACGTGCCCGGGCTGCGAGCGCACCCGCTCCAGCCAGGCGGCGATGGCCGGGTACCGCGCCATGTCGAACCCGCCTTCGTCCGCGACGTGCGTGTACCCGTAGAGGGCGATGTCGGCCAGGGTGTAGCCGTCTCCTACCAGGAACGCCCGATCCGTGAGATGGCGCTCCATCGCGTCCAGCGTCCGATACCCGGCCTCCTGCTTCGCGGGCAGCTGGTCGGCCCACCGCTCCGGCGTGCCCGAGACGCTCAGCCAGAACCGGGCCACCGCGATGTTCGGCTCGAGGTCGTACTGCTCGAAGAACATCCACTGCAGCATCTGCGCGCGCTCGAACCGGTCGTCCGGGATCAGCGCCGTGCCGTCGGCCAGGTAGAGCAGGATGGCGCCCGACTCTCCCAGCGACCGGCCGTCGTCCAGCACCAGCGTCGGCACCCGCAGGGAGGGGTTCAGCCCGCCCAGCAGCTGCGGACGGTCGCTGCGGTCGATCACGTCGACTTCGACCAGCTCGAGCTCCAGCCCGAGCTGTGCCGCCGCCAGCCGCACCTTGTAGCAGTTGCCGGAGACCTGCGAGTTGTACAGCCGCATGCGGAGGCCGCGCAGCCCGGGCGCGCGCCGCGCGCCCGGGCGTGAGCGATCAGGAAACGCCGGCCTTCTCGGTGTCCGGCGCGGGGACGATGCGGATGTAGGGCTTCGGCTCCTCCCAGGTGCCGAAGAGCTCCTTGGCCTGCTCGTTGTTGACCGAGCCGGCGATGATCACATCCTCACCGGGCTGCCAGTTGACCGGGGTCGAGACCTTGTGGCTCGCGGTGAGTTGCAGCGAGTCGATCACCCGCAGCACCTCGTCGAAGTTGCGGCCGGTGGTCATCGGGTAGACCAGGATCAGCTTGATCTTCTTGTCGGGCCCGATCACGAACACGTTGCGGACCGTCTGGTTGTCGGCCGGCGTGCGGTCGGCCGGGTCGCCCGAGACGGATGCCGGCAGCATGCCGTACGCCTTCGAGATGCTGAAGTCGGCGTCGCCGATGATCGGGTAGTTGGGCGCGGTGCCCTGCGTCTCCTCGATGTCCTTCGCCCAGCCCGAGTGCTTGTCGACCGGGTCGACGGACAGGCCGATGATCTTCACGCCGCGGCGGTCGAACTCCGGCTTGATCTTTGCCATGTATCCGAGCTCGGTGGTGCACACCGGGGTGAAGTCCTTGGGGTGCGAGAAGAGCACCGCCCAGGAGTCGCCGATCCAGACGTGGAAGCTGATCGGCCCCTCGGTAGTTTCGGCCTGGAAATCGGGCGCGGTATCGCCCAGTGCAAGCGCCATGTGATCCTCCTATCGTGGTGGCCGGATAGTACTCCTGGAAGAGGTTTGGATCCAAACTCGAACTGGCGGCCGGAGTAGGGTCGTTCCGACCAGCGTCCATCTGGAGGAGCGATGAGCCACGACCGCTACGCGCAGCTCTGCGCCGAGCACGTGTGGGACGTGCCCGAGCGCTACAACCTCGCCGCCGACGTCTGCGACAAGCACCCCCGCGAGAAGCCGGCGATGGTATGGGAGAGCTTCGACGGCAGCCGCCGCGAGCTGGCGTGGGGCGACCTGCAGGACATGGCGAACCAGGCCGCGCACACCCTGCGGTCGCATGGGGTGGAGCGGGGCGACCGCGTCGCCGTCGTGCTGCCGCCGGCGCCGGAGACCGCTGCGGTGTTCTTCGCCACCTGGAAGCTCGGCGCCATCCTGCTCTCGCTCTCGCTGCTCTACGGCGACGAGGCGATTCAGCACCGCCTGTCCGACTCGGGTGCGCGGCTGGTCGTCACCGATTCGGCGTCCGCGGGGCGCTTCCCCGCAGACGCCGGGTACGAGGTGCTGGTGCTCGACGCGAAGGGCTTCGGCGACGCACCGACCGATCACATCTCGTGCGATACGTCGGCCGACGACCCGGCGCAGCTCTATTACACGTCGGGCACGACCGGCCTCGCCAAGGGCGTCGTGCACGCCCACCGCTACCTGCTCGGCCACGAGGAGTTCATCTACTCCCACGAGGTGCAGGACGGGGAGTCCTTCCACGGCATGGGCGAGTGGGCGTGGGCGGCAGGCATCGCGCCGCTGCTCGGGCCCTGGCGTCTGGGCGCCGTCCAGTACGTCTATCGCCGCGAGGCCGGCTTCGATCCGCACCGCCAGCTCGACTTCCTCAGCCGAAACCAGGTCTCGAACGTGTTCACCACGCCGACGGCGATGCGCGCCATGATGGCGATCGAGGACGCCGGCACCCGCTACCCGCAGCGCTTCCGCCGGGTCTGCTCCGCCGGCGAGCCGCTCAATCCCGAGGCGATCCGCTGGTTCCGGGAGCAGTACGGCGTCACGGTGCTCGACTACTACGGGTTGACCGAGTCCTATCCGCTCGCCGCCAACTACCCGTGGCACCCGGTGCGCGAGGGGTCGATGGGCCTGCCGGTGCCCGGCTGGGACGTGCAGATCCTGGACGAGGACGAGCGCCCGGTGCAGCGCGGCGAGCGCGGCGAGATCTGCCTGCGCGCGCGCTCCAATCCGCACTACCCGCTCGGTTACTGGAACCGCCCCGAGGACTCCGAGCAGGTGTTCGGCGGCGAGTGGTTCCACACCAAGGACGCCGCCCGCCAGGACGAGGACGGATACATCTGGTACGAGGGTCGCGCCGACGACGTGATCATCTCGGCCGGCTACCGGATCGGGCCGTTCGAGGTCGAGTCCTCATGCCTCGAACACCCGGCGGTGCGGGAGGCGGCGGTCGTGGCCTCCCCGGACGAGCTGCGCGGGAACGTGGTGAAGGCGTTCATCGTGCTGGCCGAGGGCGCCGAGCCGTCGGACGAGCTGGCCGGGGAGATCCAGCAGCACGTCAGGCAGCACCTGTCCGCGTACGCCTACCCGCGGCGGATCGAGTTCGTCGAGGACCTCCCGAAGACCCTGACGGGGAAGATCCGGCGGGTGCTGCTGCGCCAGCGGGAGCTCGACCGGGCAGCCGCGGCCAGATGATTGATTCCACGACCCCGCACGTCAGACCGCACGGCGCCGTGGAATCAATCATCTAACAGCTCGTCAACCCCGCGGGTGTTCAGCACCGCCGACCGAGGTGCGCCGCCGCGGCGTGCGGTGTGCACCGCGTAGAGCATGCTGTCGAGGCCGGCCACGGAGTGCGCGTCGCTCGAGCAGACGATCCGCACGCCGGCCGAGATCGCCTCGCGGACATGCGCGCCCGACAGATCCAGGCGGCTCGGCAGTCCGTTCACCTCGAGGGCAACACCCGTCTTGAGCGCCGCCTCGATCGTGCGCTCCAGATCGAGCTGGTTCTCGGGCCGATGGCCGATGATGCGTCCGGTGGGGTGGCTGAGGCAGCGCGCCGCGGGATGGTGCATGGCGTGCACCACGCGCTTCGTGAGCTCTGAGCGCGGCGTGCGCTGACCGGCGTGCACGGAGATCTGCACCCAATCGAGCTCCGCGAGCACGTCGTCGGGAAGGTCGAGCCGGCCGTCCGCCAGGATGTCGCACTCGATGCCCCGGAGCACCCGGAACGGCGCGACGTCGGCGTTGACGGCCTCGATCTCGGCGGCCTGCCGTCGCAGCGCCTCGGCGTCGAGGCCGGGAACGACGCCCACGTTCTCGGTGTGGTCGCAGACGGCGACGTAGTCGTATCCCCGCGCCATCGCCGCCTCGGCCAGCTCGCGCACCGTGGCCCTGCCATCCGACCAGGTGGTATGGCAGTGCAGGTCGCCGCGGATGCCCTCGGTCTCGACCAGGTCGTCCGGGGTGAACGACGCCGGCTCCTCGCGCAGCTCCGGCGGAACATAGGGCCGGCCGATCTGCCGGAAGAGGCTCTCCTCGTCGGGGGCCGGCGGCAACGGTTCGAGGGCCGCCACGTACTCCGGGGATCCGGTGGCGCGGACGAGCGCCGTGCCGAGCTCGGCCGCCGGTGTCGTCACAAGCTCGACGGCCGTGCCATCGACGGTCACGCCGATCGCCGGCTCGATCAGCGCGACGATCTCGGGCAGGTCGGCGAACCGCGCCCGAACCGTGTCCGGACTGTCAGTGGCGACCACCACCGCCAGCCGCGCCGGCGTGTCGGCCCAGCGTCGGGTGTCGCCGGCCGCGATGCCATCGAGGCCCGCGGCAATCCGCGCGCAGATCTCGCGGGCCTGGTGGAGCAGCAGGCCGCCGGCCGGGCGCCGTGAGGGAGCATCGAGCGCAGCCAGGATCGAGGCCTCGGTGCTCGGCCCGATCCCGGGCACCTCGCGCAGCCGGCCGCGCTCCGCGGCGTCGCGCAGCTCGGCCACCGTGCGGATGCCGAGCGCAGCGCCGATGCCGACGAACCGCTTCGCGGCGAATCCATGCATGCGGCCGAACGCGGCCAGCTCCAGCGAGACCGAGTCACGCAGCTCGTCCAGCTCGGCGATTCGCCCCGTCTCGACCAGCTCCGTCAGCCGCTGCTCGATCCCGGGGCCGATGCCGCGGAGCTTGCGGACGTGGCCCTCGCGGATGAGCGCCGCCACGTCCGCCGGCGTTTCCCGGATCAGCCCGGCGGCGCGCCGGTATGCGCGGGTCGCATAGCTGTTCGCGCCCGAGACGTCCAGCAGGGCGGCGTATTCGTCAAGGGCGGCGGCGAGCTCGTCGTTGCTCGGTGAGGACGGCATGCACGGGATTCTTCCCGCTATCTAGCGTCGGATGCCGTCCGGCAGCGCATTGCCGTGCGCCGCGATCAGGTCGTCCACCATCGCCTCGATCCGGGCGGGCGACAGCGTGGCGGCCGTGTTCGGGTCGAGCAGCGCCGCGTGCAGGACGTGCTCGCGGCTGCCCTCGAGGGCGGCGCGCACCGTCAGCTCGCAGACGTTCAGGAACGTCCGGTTGAGCGCGGCAAGCTGCGGCGGCAGGTCGCCGATCTGCTGTGGATGCAGCCCCTGCCCGTCGACCACGCACGGCACCTCCACGCACGCCATCGACGGCAGGTTGGTGATCAGCCCGTCGTTGGGGACGTTTCCGTAGATCTCGCGCGGCTCGCCCGTGAGGATCGAGTGGATGATCAGCGACGCGTACTCGAGGCTGCGCTCGATCTCGAATGGCTCGCCCGCCGCCAGCTTGCGCCGCATCTGCTCGTAGAGCTCCAGGTTCTCCTCGCTGCGGCGGACGTACTCGTCGACGGGCACGCGGAACTCCTCGATCATCGCGTCGTCGTGCATGAAGTACGGGAGGTACTCGGCGGAGTGCTCGCTCGACTCGGTCGGGAACCGGCCGAACCGGCGGTAGATCTCGACCCTGACCCGGCGGCGCAGCTCGGGATCGCGCGCGATCGCCTCGTCCAGCCGGGGGTACAGATCCTCTCCATCGCGCTCGAAGCGCAGGATCCACGCCTGGTGGTTGACGCCTGCGCCGAGGTAGGTGACGTCGTCATACGGCACGCCGACCAGCTCGGCCAGGCCCCGGGTGGTGTGCTGCACCGAGTGGCAGAGGCCGACGATGCGCGTGATCGGCGTGCCGGCGTAGGTCGCCCAGCACAGCATTGCCATCGGGTTCGTGTAGTTCAGCAGCCACGCCTGCGGGCAGAGCTCGGCCATGTCCGCGGCGATCCCCTGCATCACCGGGATCGTCCGCAGCGCCCGGAAGATGCCACCGATGCCGAGCGTGTCGCCGATCGTCTGGCGGACGCCGTGTCGGGCCGGCACCTCGAAGTCGATCAGCGTGGCCGCGTGGCCGCCGACCTGGATCATGTTGACCACGTGGTCGCAGCCGTCGATCGCCGCCCGCCGGTCGAGGTGAGCCTCGATGGTCGCCGGGGCGGCCAGCTCGCGCGCCGTCCAGCGCGCCATCGCCTCCGCCGCCTCGAGGCGCTCGGGATCGATGTCATGGAGGGCGATGGTGGCGCCGGCGAGCTCAGGGAACGTGAGGATGTCGCCGAGCAGGTCTCGGGTGAACTCGACGCTTCCCGCGCCGACAAAGGCGATTCGTGTCATGCGCGAAAGTGTTTCAGATCTGATAGAAACGAGCAAGAATGTTCACGACAGCCGAGCAACGCGCCATCGGCCAGCTCTCCGGGCCGGGGGGCCGGCTCGCGGTGCTGGCCGCCGACCAGCGAACCAAGCTCGTGCAGGCGCTCGAGGGCGCAGGTCTGCCCAGCGATCTGGCCTCCATGCAGGCGTTCAAGCTCGACCTGGTCGCCGCCATGGCACCGCTCGCGCCGGCCATGCTGCTCGACCCGGAGATCGCACTGCCGCACGTGGTCGACGCGGGCGCGCTGCCGCCCCGCACGGGCGTGCTCGTGTCGCTCGAGCGCAGCGGCTCCCGTCGCACTCCTGAGGGACTGCGCGCCGCCGAGCTGCTGCCGGACGTCGGCGCCGCGGGCGTGCGCGCCCTCGGCGGCACCGGCGCGAAGCTGCTGATCCGGCTGCGGGCCGACCGCGAGGACGGCGACGGGGCGAACGGCGAGCTGCTCCGCCGGGCGGTGGCCGACTGCGCCTCGCAGCATCTCCTGCTGATCGTCGAGGTGCTGATCTTCCGGCTCGACGACGAGTCCGACGAGCGGTTCGCGGAGCTGCGCCCGCGGCTGATCCGCGAGGCCGCCCTGCTCGCCGAGTCCTGCGGCGCCCGCTACCTGAAGCTCGAGTACCCCGGGTCGGAGACGGCGTGCCGGGAGATCACCGACGCCCTTTCCTGCCCGTGGGCGCTGCTGTCCGCCGGCGTCGACCACGAGACGTTCACCGGGCAGCTGCGTGCCGCCCTGAGCGCCGGCGCGTCCGGCTTCATCGCGGGCCGCTCGATCTGGAAGGAGGCGATGACGCTCACGGGCGACGAGCGGCGCCGGTTCCTCGAGGGCGACGCGCGCCGGCGGCTGGAGGAGCTCCTGGCCACGGCTGCGCGATACTGAGCGCCGTGCTCGACCTGCTCGTCGTCGGCGATTGCAACCCCGACCTGCTGCTGGCCGGCGGGGACGTCGCCCCCGAGTTCGGCCAGGCCGAGAAGGTGGTGGACGAGGCCCGGCTGCTGGTCGGCGGGTCGGCCACGATCGTCGCATGCGCCGCCGCGCGGCTGGGCCTGTCCGTGGCGCTGGTCGCGGCCGTCGGCGATGACCTGTTCGGCCGCTTCATGCTGGACGCGTTGGCCGAACGTGGCGTCGACGCCTCGGAGTGCATCGTCGGAACGCGGCCGACCGGAGTCACGGTGGCGCTCGTGCGCGGGGACGACCGCGCCATCCTGACGGCTCCGGGGGCGATGACGGCGCTGACAGCCGCCGACGTTCCGCGCCGGCTGCTCGAGGGCGCGCGGCATGTCCATGTCGGCTCGTACTACCTGCTGGACGGCCTGCGCCCGGACATCGCCGGCCTCGTGCATTCGGCCCACGCCGCCGGGGCAACGTTCTCCATCGACCCGCAGGGCGACCCCTCGGGGGAGTGGGACGGCGGGCTGCCGGCGCTCGCGCCGTCGCTCGACGTGCTCTTCGTCAACGAGGGCGAGCACGGCATGCTCCGCTCGGATGGGTGCCCGCTGGTCGTGGTCAAGCGCGGCCGCCGCGGGGCCTCGGCGATCATGGATGGGCAGACGGTCGAGGCCCGCGCGCCGGAGGTGGAGCCGGTCGACGCCACCGGCGCGGGAGACTCCTTCGACGCCGGGTTCATCGCCGGACGGCTCCGCGGCATGGGGGTGCGGGAGTCGCTGGCGCTGGCCTGCGCGTGTGGCGCGTTGTCCACGCGGGCGCTGGGCGGCACCGCTGCGCAGCCCACGCTGGACGAGGCGCTGGAGGCCGTGGTGTGATCCTCTGCGTCGCCGCGAACCCGTCGATCGACCGGCTGTTCGAGGTCGAGCGGCTGGTGCCAGGGGCCATCCACCGGCCCGCCGACTTCGTGCAGGTCGCCGGCGGCAAGGGGCTCAACGTCGCCCGTGCCGCCGCTGCGCTCGGCGGCCGCGTGCAGGCTGCCGCCATCCTGGGCGGCCATGCCGGGCGGTGGATCGCTGAGCAGCTGGAGCGCGAGGGCATCGAGCTGCACCCCGTATGGGCCGCCGCGGAGACCCGCTCGTCGCTGTCGGTCGCGGGTGCGATCGAGGACGGCCTGACGGAGTTCTACGAGCACGGATTCCCGGTCGATGAGGACGAGTGGCGTGCGTTCGCCGAGCTGGTGCTGCGCATGGCCCCGGCCGCGGGCTGGACGACGATCTCGGGATCGCTGCCATCCGGTGCGCCCGCCGACGGCTACCTGCCGATGGTGCGGTCGGGCAGGGCGGCGCTCGACACCCGCGAGGCGGGGGTTGAGGCGCGCCCCGAGGTGGTCAAGGTCAACTCCGAGGAGGCCTCCACCATGGTGGGCCGGCCCGTGCGCACTGCGGCGGACGCCGCCGCGGCGGCCGTCACCCTGTACGAGGCGACCGGCGGCGCTGCCATCGTCACCGCCGGCCGCGAGGGCGCGGCGATGGTAGCCCCGGGCGGGGAGATGCTGCGCGGGCATGTCGATGTCTCCGGCCGCTACCCGGTCGGCAGCGGCGATGCGTTCCTCGCCGGCCTCGTGGTGGCGCTCGACGGCGGGGCAGGCTGGCGCGAGGCGCTGGCACTCGCGCTCGGCGCGGCGACTGCGAACGCCGAGATCCCGGGCGCCGGCGTGCTCGACCCCGGCCGCGCCAGCGAGCTGGCGGGCCTCGCCGTGATCAGCCCTTGAGCCCGGTCGACGCCAGCGACTGCACGAAGTAGCGCTGGGCGACGATGAAGACGATCAGCATCGGTGCGAGCGCCATCACGTTGCCCGCCATCAGCAGCGGCCAGTTGGTCTGATGGGCTCCCTGGAAGCTCGCAAGGCCCAGCTGCACCGTGCTCTCGTTCGGCGAGGCGATGACGATCAGCGGCCACAGGAAGTCGTTCCACGTCCAGAGGAAGATGACGATGCCGAGCGTTGCCAGTGCCGGCATCGACAACGGGATGATGATGCGAACGAGCACGCCGAGGCGTGAGCAGCCGTCCATCCGGGCGGCCTCCTCGAGCTCGATCGGAATCGTACGGAAGAACTGGCGGAGCAGGAAGATGCCGAACGGCGTCACCAGGTTGGGGGCGATCAACGCGCCCAGCGAGTTCACCAGCCCCAGGTGCTTGACGATCAGGAAGGTCGGGATCATCGTCACCTGGAACGGCACCATCAGCGTTGCGAGCAGCACCACGAACAGCACGTCGCGGCCGAAGAAGCGCAGCCGGGCGAACGCATAGCCGGCCAGGCTGCAGAACAGGAGGTTGCCTGCGACCGAGGCCAGCGTCACCGTCAGGCTGTTGATGAAGAAGCGGCCGAACGGGGCGGCGTTCCAGGCGTCCGGGTAGTTTTCCCAGTGGATGCCCGACGGCAGCAGGTGGGGCGGGAAGTGCCGTGACTCCGACAGGGTCTGGAACGAGGTGATCAGCATCCAGGCGAGCGGAACCAGCATCAGCACCGAGAGCGGCACGAGCACGAGGTGCCACGGGTTGAACGGGAGGCGGAGCCGCATCAGCTGTAGTGCACCCTCCGGTTGCCGACCCACAGCTGGACGACCGACAGCACGAGCGTCATCAGGAACAGCACGTAAGCGATGGCCGCCGCATAGCCGCCGTGGAACAGCTCGAACGCCTGGTTGAAGAGGTAGTAGACCATCACGGTCGTCGCCTGCAGCGGGCCGCCGTGCGTCGTCACGTAGATCTCGTCGAACACCTGCAGGGCGTTGATCGTCGACCAGACGACGAGGAACAGGGTGGTCGGGGACAGCAGGGGGAAGACGACGTTGCGGAAGATCGCCCAGCGGCCGGCGCCGTCGAGCTTCGCCGCCTCGACCAGCTCGTCCGGCACGCCCTGGAGGGCCGCCAGGTACACGATCACGTCGAAGCCGATCCAGCCCCAGACCGTCATCGCGACGATCGAGTACATCGCCTGGTCGGGATCCTGGAAGTACCCGTAGGGGCCGAGCCCGATCTGTCCGAGCAGATAGTTGGCGACGCCGTAGGTGGGCTCCAGCAGCCAGTTGAAGATGATGCCGGTGGCGACCGTCGACGTCGCGACCGGGATGAACACGGCCGTCCGGTAGAACCGCGAGAAGCGGATGCGCCGGTTGAGCAGCACGGCGATGGCGAGCGCGCCGCCCACCGAGATCGGCACGAACAGCAGCGTGTAGACGAAGGTGCGGTGGACCGACGCGCGGAACACGGGATCGTGGATCAGCGTGCGGTAGTTGTCGAGCCCGACCCACGTGGGCGGCGTCAGCAGGTCGTTCTGCTGCAGCGACAGAATCGCGCCCCAGATGATCGGCACGATGCCGAACAGCCCGATCAGCGCGACGGCCGGAAGGACGAACAGCCAGCCGGTGACGTTCTCCGATCGCGCCGCGCGGCGGATCATTGGCCGGACGCGAGCACGCTGTCGACCTGCTGGGCGGCGCTGTCCAGCGCCTGCTGGGGTTGCGCCTTTCCGAGCAGCACCGCCTGGATGGCCTGGCCCATGGCCTGGGAGACCTCGTTGTAGGTGGGGATCACCGGCCGCGCCTTGGCGGCGTTGCCGAGGTTGACGACGAACGTCCCGACGCCCGGGTACTTCTGCGTGTACGTGGAGTACTGGGCGAGCCTGGTGGTGGACTGGCGGATCGGCAGGTCACCCGTGGCGAGCGACCACTTCAGGGACTCCTCCGGCGATGTGAACCACTTCAGGAACGTCCACGCAGCCTGCTTGCGCGTGCTGCCCTTGTCGAACATCACCCACTGGTCCGGTCCGGAGATGGTCTGGTGGTTTTGGTCGCCCGGAAGGATCTGCACGCCGTAGCTGACGTCGGTGAAGCCTGAGAGGTCCCACGGCCCGGTGAACAGCATCGCGATCTTGCCGGAGTTGAACAGGTTCGCGTAGTTGCCGTTGCCGTTGTCGAGGTAGACGGAATGGTCGACCGTCGCCATCTGCTGGAGCAGCGTCGCCGCCTTGACACCCGCCGGCGAGTTGAACTCGGCCTTGGTGTTGTCCGAGTTGAGGATGTCGCCGCCGGCCTGCCATAGCAGGGCGTCGAACCGCCACACGGTGTCCTCACTCCCGTCCGCCACGTAGGCCCAGCCGAACTGCTTGTTGCCGGCGTCGGTCAGCTTCTTCGCCGCCGCGCGGAAGTCGTCCCATGTCCAGTTGTCGCTGGGGTAGGGGATGCCGGCCTGGTCGAACAGCTTCTTGTTGTAGACCAGGGCCAGGTTGTCGACGAGGGCGGGCACGCCGATGATCTTCGGGCCCACCTGCACCGCCTGGCGCTCGGCCGGCCAGAAGTCGTCCCAGTGGATCGACGGATCCGACTGGATCATCGGTGCCAGGTCGACCGCGGCCGGGCTGCGGGCGATGTTCGCGGCCCAGGAGCCGTACAGGTAGGCGATGTCCGGCTCGGCGCCGCCCCGGATCGCGGTCAGCACCTTCTGCAGCGCGTAGTCGGCGTTGCCGTAGTTCTGGACGGTGACGTGGATCTTCGGATGCGTGGCGTTGAACCGGCTCGCGGCGTCCTTGATCGCCTTGCCCTCGACGTCCTCATAGCCATGCCAGACCGTGATGTTGACGACGCCGTTGGACGAGCCTCCTCCGCCGCAGGAGGCCGCGGCGGCGAGCAGGATGAGCAGGGGCAGGACGACGGACACCAGGCGTTTCATGGCAGCACCACCGATCGTGTCAGATTGCGGGGGGAGTCGGGATCAAGACCGCGCACCTCGGCGAGTCGGATCGCCATTCGGTGGGCGGCGACGAGCGTTGCGAGCGGATGCGCGCCGCTGTCGATCAGGGTGGCACCGGTCGCCCGGACGTCGGCGGCCAGGGCCGCGTCGAGGGCGCCGATCGCCACCACTGCCGTGTCCTCGTCGGCGAGGGCAATGGGGCCGTGCCGGTACTCCATCGCCGGGTAGGCCTCCGACCAGGCCTGCGCCGCCTCGCGCAGCTTGAGGGCGGCCTCGCTGGCCAGGCCCACCGTCCAGCCGCGGCCGAGGAACTGGAAGCGGCGGAACGCAGCGGGGTCGAGCGGAAGCGGTTCCCTGAGCACCCGCTCCGCGTCGGCGACGGCGGCCGTCGTGTCGAGGCCGAGGTGCGCCAGCAGGAGCACGAGGGCCGACGTGGCAAAGCGCGTCTGCACGACGGAGCGCTCGTCGGCGAAGGGCAGGAGCACGGAGTCGCCGGCCAGCTCCTCGACGGGGCTGCCCGCGACGGCGGTGACCGCGACGGTCGGCGTGCCGGACGGCAGTGCCCGGAGCAGATCGCAGACCTCGGTGGTCGTCCCGGAGCGGGACAGCGCCAGCACGTGGTCGTAGCGACGTGCGGCGGGGTACTCCGATGCGGCGAACGCGTCGGTCTCACCGAGGCCGGCGGCCTCTCGCGCGGCGGCATACGCCTGGGCGATGAAGAGCGAGGTACCGCAGCCGGCCACCGCCAGGCGCGAGCCGTGGGGCGGCAGCGGTGCGCCGGCGGCGAGAGCGGAGGCCTGCTGCCACACACCGGGCTGGCTGGCCACCTCCTGCTCGATTGCGCTCATATCGCGCGACTCTACGCAGAAAACGCGCACAAAGCAAGCATCCGCGCACACATCTGGCCGGTAGACTGGCCCGGTGCGACAGTCCGACCGCCTCAGCCGCATCGTCGAGCAGATCTCCGCCAACGGCTCGGTCGGCGTCGGGGATCTGGCCGAATCGCTGGGCGTCTCGGCGGCGACTGTGAGGCGCGACCTGGCGCTGCTCGAGGAGCAGCGGCTGCTGGCCCGCACACACGGCGGCGCCGTGGCGCACGGGGTGCTCTACGAGCTGCCGTTGCGGTACCGCAGCGCGCGGCACCAGGAGGAGAAGGCCCGGATCGCACGGGCAGCGGTGGAGCGTGTGCCGGACGGCGCGGCCGTCGGCATGACCGGTGGCACGACGACGACCGAGGCGGCGCGGGCACTCTCCGACCGGCGGGGCATGACGGTCGTGACCAACTCGCTCAGCATCGCCTCCGAGCTGGCGGTGCGGCCCACCCTCAAGCTGGTCGTCACTGGCGGCGTGGCCCGTCCGGAGTCCTACGAGCTGGTCGGGCCGCTGGCCGAGGCGTCGCTCTCCGAGCTCAACCTGGACGTGGTGCTGATCGGCGTGGACGGGATCTCGGCCGAGGCCGGGCTGACCACGCACCACGAGGTGGAGGCCCATACCAACCGGGCGCTGATCTCACGAGCGCGGCGGGTGATCGTCGTGGCGGACAGCTCCAAGGTCGGACAGGTCGCCTTCGCTCGGATCTGCCGGTTGGGCGAGGTGCACGAGCTGATCACCGACGGGGCGGCGGACGCCCAGACGGTGGCCGCGATTCGGGACGCGGGCGTCGTCGTGACCCTTGTCTAGCTGACTAGCGACCGGAGCCGGCCAGCTCACACTGGCAGAACACCGGCGCGTACCCGCAGTCGTGGCAGCGGTTGCGTCGCTGCCACACGGCCCAGGTGGCCAGGGCGAGCACGCAGCAGAGGAACGCGAGCACGGCGGTCAGGTTGATCGTGACCGGGATCGTGAAGGCCGCGTGATGCTGGTGGGGCGGCGCCACCGCGGTTTGGGCGGCGGTGTGGCTGGGCCGGTGCGCAGCCTGCGGCGCGGCCGATCCGGCCAGCACGGCCACACCGATCACCACGGCGAGTGCCGCTACGACGCCGGCGGCCTGGAATGCGATGGCCCATCGCTTCGACATGCTGAGAGTGTTCATCGGCTGCTCCGCTCCGGAATCCGAGCACTTTCTCATGCCGGCTTCGGAATGGCAACGATGCGCCGTCCGTAGCTTTCCGCAGCGTGAGCCAGATGATTGATTCCACGACTCCGCACGTCTGATCGCCTGACTGCGGGCAGTTGTCCATCGTCAGGGGGCTGCGACCGCTAGGCGTCGCATCGCTGCGTCCTCGGTCGGGCCGATATTCCCGATATCGGCCCTCCCTCGATCCTTGCGCTGCTTGCCTACCGATCGCTCAGACCGAACGGCGCCGTGGAATCAATCATCTAGCCCTCAGAACGAAGCAGGTCTCGCAGCGCCGTCTTGCCGTCGGCAAAGGCGCCGCCGTGGTCGAGGCAGAGCACGGTGAAGGGCAGGTCGACCCAGCTCGCCACCGTTCGCCGGCTCTGCTCGGGGTCGTCGTGGTGCCGGAGCGGGCCCCAGTTGAGGCCGCTGCCGGGGTCGCCGCCGAGCAGGTCGGCGGTGACCAGCGCGCCGGGCTCTCCGCGCCGCAGCAGCACGTAATGCACCGGACCCGGTCCCGGCGCTCTGAGCGCCTGGAAGCCGCCCGGCAGCTCGTCGCCGTCGCCGTAGCGGTGATCCGGCTCCTCATCGGGCGGGACCGTGCCCTCGGGCATCCACACCGGTGCGCCGAACTCGCGCCGGTAGTGCCACGCGGAGCGCTGGTGACCCTTGCTGGTCAGCAGGATCGCGGTCGGACGGGGAAGCTCGGCGAGCCGCTCGGGCTCGAGCCGGACGGGGTCGACGAGCACCGCGCCGTCATCCGTGGCGAACAGGTGGCAGCTCGAGATCGCACCGCCGATCCCGCTGTTTCGGATCCCCCAGTGCCAGATGCCGGGGGCGATCTGTTCGGCGGACTGGGCGACTTCGGCGGGCTCTGTCACGTCCCGCAGGTTACCCCGGGTACTCCAGACCGAGGCGGTCGAAGATGAAGGTGTAGACCTCCGTCAGCTTGTCGACGGTCTCGTCGAGGGAGCCGCCGATGCCGTGCCCTCCCGACGCGATCCGAAGCAGGATCGGCTCGCTGCCCGAGGTCGCGGCTTGCAGCCTCGCGGCCATCTTCTTGGGATGGTAGGCGTCGACCCGTGGGTC
>DATAHR010000227.1:0-21698 GCA_036263035.1 Gaiellales bacterium
CCTCGTGAACTACCGGGCCAACCTGTGGGCCATGCGTGAGGCGGGGGTGCGGGCCGTGGTCGCCCCCTTCACCTGCGGCTCCCTGCAGCCCGACATCGAGCCCGGCTCCTTCGTGGTCGTCGACCAGTTCGTCGATCGCACCAGCGGCCGCGCCGACTCGTTCTACGACGGGCCGGTGACGACGCACGTCTCGGCCGCCGACCCGTACTGCTCCGAACTGCGGCAGGTCCTGCTCGAGACCGGCCTCGCGCAGGGCCTTGACATCCGCGACGGCGGCACCGTGGTGGTGATCCAGGGCCCGCGCTTCTCGACGCGGTCGGAGAGCCGCTGGTTCAGCCAGATGGGGTGGGGCGTGATCAACATGACGGCCTACCCCGAGGGGTGGCTGGCCCGCGAGCTCGAGCTCTGCTACGCCAACGTCTCGCTGATCACCGACTACGACGTGGGACTGGAGGACGACGTCGACCTGGAACCCGTCAGCCACGAATCCGTGGTGAGGGTGTTCACCGAGAACAACGAGAAGCTGCGGCGGCTGCTGTTCGAGGCGATTCCCAGGATCGGCGCCCAGCCGCAGGACATCTGCGCGACTGCGCTCCAGGGTGCCCGCTTCTGAGATCGCTGATCCCGATATCCGCGCACGTCTGAACGCGCAACGCTTCGGTGAGACGCACGCCGATATGGGGATCAGCGATCTCGTCACAAGCTGCGCGGGAATCGGCATGCGCAAGCCGAGCGCGTTGCTACGATCCCGCGGTCGTTTTTCCCGGTCTAAGGAGCTCACCACGTGGATTTCCTGATTGATCACGCGGTGGCGATCGCCATCGTGTGCGCGATTGCCGGCGCTGTCTACGGTCTGCTGCTCACCCGCTGGGTGCTGAGCCAGCCCGATGGCAACGACCGCATGAAGGAGATCGCGGCCGCCATCCAGGAGGGTGCAGCGGCCTATCTGAGGCGTCAGTACACCACCATCGCGGCTGTGGCCGTGGTCGTCGCCGTCGTCATCGCCGTCGCCGGCGTGTGGACGAGCGACCTTGGCCCGAAGGTGGCGATCGGCTTCCTGATCGGAGCGGTGCTGTCGGGCCTGACCGGCTTCATCGGCATGAACGTGGCCGTTCGCTCGAACGTCCGCACCGCTGAGGCGGCGCGGGGCGGGCTTGCCCCGGCGCTGTCCGTCGCCTTCAAGGGCGGCACCGTCACGGGCATCCTCGTGGTCGCTCTCGGCCTGCTGGGCGTCGGCGGCTACTACGGCATCCTGAAGGCTTTCGGCGACACCGACCTCGAGGCCACGCGCGCGCTCGTCGGCCTCGCCCTGGGCGGCTCGCTGATCTCCGTGTTCGCGCGGCTCGGCGGCGGCATCTTCACCAAGGGCGCCGATGTCGGCGCTGACCTGGTCGGCAAGATCGAGGCGGGCATCCCGGAGGACGACCCCCGCAACGCCGCCGTGATCGCCGACAACGTGGGCGACAACGTCGGCGACGACGCCGGCATGGCCGCCGACCTGTTCGAGACCTACGCCGTCACGATCGTCGGCTCGATGTTCCTGGCAGCGCTCACGCACTACGGCCATGCAGCGGTCGTGCTGCCGCTGCTCCTCGGCGCCGTGTCGATCATCGCGTCGATCGTCGGCACGCTGGTGGTGCGCTACCGCGGCGGCAGCCTCATGACGCCGCTCTACGTCGGGGTGCTGGTATCCGCGGTGCTCTCGGCCATCGCCTTCTGGCCCGTGATCGACGCGGCCGTCAACTATCGCAAGGTGCCCGTCACGTTCGGCGGGCACACGACCACCGAGCTGTACATCTGTGCGCTCGTCGGCCTGATCATCACCGCCCTGCTGGTCGGTATCACCGAGTTCTATACGGGCACGCGGTTCGGGCCCGTGCAGCGGATCGCCACGCAGTCGGAGACCGGGCACGCCACCAACATCATCGCCGGCCTCGCCGTGGGCATGCAGGCCACAGCGCTGCCAGTGATCGTGATCGCGATCGGCACGATCGTCTCGTACAACGAGGCCGGGATCTACGGCGTCGCCATCGCCGTGACCGCCATGCTCTCGATGGCCGGAGTGGTCGTCGCCCTCGACGCCTTCGGGCCGATCACCGACAACGCGGGCGGTATCGCCGAGATGGCGGACCTGCCGCACGAAGTGCGCGACAACGTCACCGACCCGCTGGACGCGGTCGGCAACACCACGAAGGCAGTGACCAAGGGCTATGCGATCGGCTCGGCGGGCCTGGCTGCGCTGGTGCTGTTCCAGAGCTACTACGACGAGCTGAACGACAAGGTGTTTCCCGGCGGACACTTCGCGCTCGTGTTCCAGATCAACGACCCGAAGGTGCTGGCCGGGCTCCTCATCGGCGGCCTGATGCCCTTCCTGTTCGCCTCGCTCGCGATGGACGCCGTCGGGCGGGCCGGCGGCGAGGTGGTCAAGGAAGTGCGGCGGCAGTTCCGCGAGATGCCCGGGATCATGGAGGGCACGCAGCGGCCGGACTACGCCCGGTGCGTGGACATCGTGACGCGCTCGGCGATCCGCGAGATGCAGCTGCCGGCGCTGATCCCGGTGGTGGTCCCGATCATCGTCGGCCTCTACAGCTACAAGGCGCTCGGCGGACTGCTGGTCGGCACCATCGTCACCGGCCTGTTCCTGGCCATCTCGATGACGTCGGGCGGCGGTGCGTGGGACAACGCCAAGAAGCTGATCGAGGACGGTGCGCACGGCGGCAAGGGCTCGCCCGCGCATGCCGCTGCGGTCACCGGTGACACCGTCGGCGATCCCTACAAGGACACGGCCGGCCCGGCGATCAACCCGATGATCAAGATCACCAACATCGTGGCGATTTTGATCATTCCCCTGCTCACCCGCTGACCAGCGGGTCAGCGTGGACGCGGCCGTCGTTAGCGGTATAACCACGCAATGCCAGTAAAGCGCCGCCAAGCCGGGGGTCTGCACCGCGTCCTCGGCACGGCGGCGCTGTTCTCGACGGCCTACGGCAACGTCGGCTCGTCGATCTACTACGCGCTGGGACTGGTCACCGTGTACGCGCTCGGGCTGACGCCCGTGGCGTTCGTGATCTCGGGGATCATCTTCTTCTTCACCGCGGTGACGTACGCCGAGGCAACCGCGCGCTTCCCGGAGGCGGGCGGTTCCTCCTCGTTCACGCGGCATGCGTTCAACGAGGCTGTGTCGTTCTTCGCCGGCTGGGCCCAGATGCTGAACTACACGGTCACGATCGCCATCTCGGCGATCTTCGTGCCCCACTACCTCGCGAAGTTCTGGGCCGGCGGCGACCTCGGCACCCATCCCAACGACATCATCGGCGGTGCCCTGGTGGTTGCGTTCCTGGCCGTCCTCAACATCGTCGGGGTCAAGGAGGCCGCCGGCCTGAACATCTTCCTCGCCCTGGCCGACCTCGGCACCCAGGCCCTGCTGGTCGTGATCGGGCTGTTCACGGTGTTCTCGCCCAGCGTCCTGCAGGCGAACGTCCATCTCGGAGTCGCTCCGACGTGGCACAACTTCATCATCTCGATCCCCGTTGCCATGGTGGCCTACACCGGGATCGAGACGATCTCCAACATGGCGGAGGAGGCGATCGATCCGCCCCGTCACGTGCCCCGGTCGATCATGTACGTGGTGCTGGCGGTGTTTGCGATCTACCTGTTCCTGCCGTCCGTTGCGCTCTCGGCGCTGCCCGTGCATGCCGCATCTCCGCAGGACGTGGCAACGGCGCACGCGCTGCACTGCCCGGGGAACGTCCACGTGGGCGACCCGGCCTCCGATCTCGGCTGCCAGTTCGCAGGCGACCCGGTGGCCGGCGTGGTCGAGCACCTCGGGTTGCCTGCCACGGTGACCGCGGGGCTCGCGTACTACGTGGCCATCCTCGCCGCGACGATCCTCATCATCGCAACGAACGCCGGCATCATCGGGGTCTCCCGGCTCACGTACTCGATGGGCCAGCACCGCCAGCTACCCGAGGGCATCAGGCGCGTGCACCCCAAGTACAACACCCCCTATGTCGCGATCATCCTGTACAGCGTGGTCGCGGTGCTGCTGATGGTGCCGCAGGGGGCGATCAACTTCCTCGGCAACCTGTACGCGTTCGGCGCCATGCTGTCGTTCACCCTGGCGCATGCATCGGTGATCAGGATGCGCCAGACGATGCCGTCCGACGACCTGCCGTGGCGAGGGCCGCTCTCGTGGAGGATCGGCTCCCGCGATATACCGATGTTCGCCATCCTGGGTGGCATCGGCACGGGCGTATCCTGGCTGGTCACCGTCTTCCTGCACGTCTCGGACTACGTCGCTCCGGTCGGTCTGGCCTGGCTGGTGGTGGGCATGGTGGTCTACGTCGCCTACCGGCGCACCCAGCACCTGCCGCTGACCGTGACCGTGATCGCCCCGCACGCGCTGATGGGGCCGGCGGTCGAGGTCGAGTACCGCTCGATCCTGATGCCGATCGGCAAGGACCGCGTGGACGACGTGATGACCGCGACGGCCGTGCGGCTCGCCGCCGAGGGCGATACCACGCTCGTGCTGCTGTATCCGATCGAGGTGCCGCTGAACGTGTCGATGAGCGCGCCGCTGGTCGAGGAGACCAAGGAAGGCGAGCGCCAGCTGCGCGAGGCGGCCGCCATTGCCCGCGAGTACGGCGTCCCCGTGGTGACCCGCATCGTCCGGACGCGGAACATCGGCCAGGCGATCGTCGAGGAGGCGGAACGGCGGCGTTCGGAGATCATCGTGCTGGGCGCCCGTGACCGCACCAAGCCGGGCCAGCAGGTGTTCGGGCCGCGCGTCGACTACGTGCTGCGAAACGCGCACTGCCGGGTCATGGTCGGCGCCGAGCCCGCGCCCGCCTGATGCTTCGCGTCAACCGCGCCATGGCGTGGGTGCTGATCGCGATCGGCGTGGCGCTACTCGTCGAGACCGCCGCCATCCGCGGCGGCTCTGTCGGATATCTCGGCGGCGTGGCATTCGTCGCGCTGGGCGTGCTCCGGCTCCGCGCCGCCCGGTGAATCATCTAGGCTGATCGCGCTGTGGCGCGGAAGATCCCCGTTCTAGGCAGGTTCCTCGGCGCACCGACGCTGTATGCGATGGCGTACGGCGAGATCGGGAGCTCGCTCTACTACGCGCTCGGCATCACTGCCGTCTACGCGCTGGCCCTGACGCCGGTGGTGTTCCTCGTCGCCGGGGCGATCTTCGCCCTTGCCGCAGCCGCCTACGCCGAGGGCGGGGCGACCATCCCCGAGCCGGGCGGCGCCGCCACGTTCGCGCGCCGGGCGTTCAACGACCTGGTCGGCTTCGTGGCGGGCTGGGCGACGGTGCTCGACTATGTCATCTCGATCTCGCTGGCCGCGCTGTTCATCCCGCACTACGTGCTGGGCGCGGTCGACCACGACACGCTGAGCGACCGGCAGACGACGCTGGCCGCGGTGGCGATCGTCGTCATGGTCACCATCGCCCGCCTCGTGCGGCGGACGGACGTCTACGTGGCGGGGGTGTTCCTGACCCTGCTCGACCTGGTCGTGCAGGCCGGGCTGGGGGCGCTCGGGCTGCTGATGCTGTTCGACTGGACCGCGCTCAAGAACAACGTCGACCTGGGCACCGCGCCCACCTGGAACTCGCTCGCGTTCGCCCTGCCGATCGCCATGATCGGCTTCACAGGGCTGGAGAAGGTGACCAGCCTCGCGGGCCTCGCCAAGCACCCGGAGAAGACGGTGCCCGACTCGGTTCGCACCTCCGTGTTCACGGTGATCGTGGTCTACGCCGCAGTCGCGACGGCCGCCACGTCCGCCTTCCCGGTGCACCCGGATCCGAACGCGCCCGCCGGGTACTCGAGCGAGCTGACCACCACCTGGCTGGACGCCCCGCTGATCGGGCTGGCGACGGCGATCGGGAGCCAGTGGGGCTCCGTGGCGGCCGACGTGCTGCGGTTCATCGTCGGCATCACCGCGACCCTGATCCTGTTGCTGGCGATCACGACCAGCTTCTCGGGCGCCGGGCGGCTGTCGGTGGGGATGGGCGAGCGGCTGCAGCTCCCTGCCGTGTTCGCATCCCGCAGCCGGCGGTCGCTGCAGCCGACCGCCGCGCTGGTCGGGATCGGCGTGCTGGCGGTCGGGGCGCTCGTGATCGCCTCGTTCTTCGAGGGCGAGGAGGTGCTGTCGCTTGCGTCGATCTACAGCTTCGGCATCCTGATCGCCTTCACGCTGGCCAACGCGTCGATCGTTTGGCTGCGCATCTCGGAGCCGGACATGCCGCGCCCCTTCACCATGCGCGGGAACGTCTGGATCAAGGGCAAGCGGATCCCGCTGACGGCGGTCGCCGGCGCGCTGGCCGCGTTCGGCGCGTGGGTGATCGCCCTGGGAACGCACCCGGGCGCCCGCGACGTGGGCGTCCTTTGGATGGTCGCCGGCCTGCTCATCTACGCCGGTGTCCGCGTCCGCGGCGGGTTCCCGCTGATGGCGCGCTACGAGCCGGGCGCGCCCCCGCCGGAGGATGTGATCGACCTTCCCCAGGGGCCGATCGTGGTGCCGCTCGAGGAGCCGGGTGAGATGGCCGAGGAGGTGATGGCGACCGCCTGCCGGCTGGCGTCGGAGAACGGATCGCCGGTGGTCGGCGTCACCGCGATCACGATCCCGCTCACGGACCCGCTGGACGCCCCACGGCCAGATCGGGAGCACGCGGCCGTCGCCGTGCAGGACATGGGCCGGTCGCTGGCGCAGGACTACGGGATCGAGTACCGCAGCGTCGTCGCGCGGACCCGGAACCCGGGGAGGACGATCGTCGATGCGGTGGTCGAGCACGGGGCGGCGCTGATCGTGATCGGATCGCCGGAGAAGCCGCGTCTGGCGGCCACCAGGCAGGAAGCCTTCTTCGGGCAGACGGTGGACTTCGTCCTGCGCAAGGCGCCGTGCCGCGTGATCGTCACCCACTTTCCGTCCGAGGAAGCGGTGGAGGCGGCACACGCCGTCCCGCAGGCGTGACGCGGGTCGCACTGGTCACCGGCGCGAGCCGCGGTATCGGGGCGGCGATCGCATCGGCGTTCCTCGCGGAGGGCTACGCCGTGGCCGGCTGCGGCCGCAGCGCCGCTGCAGATGAGCCGGTGGAGGGGCTGGACTACCGGGTGTGCGACCTGGCCGATCCCGCCGCCATCTCAGGGCTGGTGGCCGCGGTAGGCGAGGCGCATGGTCGGCTGGACGTGCTCGTCAACAACGCGGCGGTCGAGGTCGATGCGACGGTTGAGGACACGTCGGTGGCGCAGTGGGACGAGACGCTGGCCGTCAACGTCCGGGCTCCCGGCTTGCTGGCCGCGGCGGCCATCCCGCACATGCGGGCGGCCGGCGGCGGGGTGATCGTCAACATCGCGTCCATCGACGGGCTCTATGCGGAGCCGGCGCTGCCCGCCTACTGTGCCTCCAAGGGCGCGCTGATCGCCATGACGCGGGCGCTCGCGGTCGACCACGGCAAGGACGGCATCCGCTGCGTCGCGATCTGCCCGAGCTACGTGCGCACGGCCATGCTGGAGCAGTTCTTCGGATCACAGGCGGATCCGGCGGCAGCGCTGGCCGGCGGCGTGGCGATGCACCCGATCGGCCGCCTGGCGGAGCCGTCGGACATCGCCGACCTGGCGGTGTTCCTGGCCAGCGACCGCGCATCGTTCCTCACCGGGCACGTCTACATGGCGGACGGCGGCATGATCGCCGGGCATCTCTGAGCCGGCCCCGTTGGCGGTTCCGTGACACCGCCGTGACCGGCGAACCCGTCACGACCGCGCAACACCCCCCGTGGCGGTGACCAACACCTGTCGGGCGGTCGTTGCGCGATCGTTGCGGTCATGTCACCGGCCGCCGCCTGGTTGAGGGGCTTCCCGGTTTCGGTGTCAAACACCCCAGCAGACGTCCGTGGCGAACTCGTGACGGTGCCGTGACGGACCGCCACGGCTGGGAGATGTCACGGGGACGTGCCGGCTACCGTGGCGCCCGCTCGAGCACCGGCAGCATCACCGGCGCCGAGCGGCTGAACTCCTTGCTCGCCACGCCGTCCGCCGCGGCCCGCACGTCGCCCTCCGGCGCCCGGTGCGTGAGGATGACGATGTGCACCCCCTCGTCGGTGGCGTGCTGCACCACCTGGGCCACCGACACGCCGTGGTCGGCCAGCTGCTGCGCCACCTGTGCCAGCACCCCGGGCGTGTCGTCCACCGTGAACCGCAGGTAGCACGGGCTCTCCATCCGGTCGGCCGGGAAGCGCCCGACGTCGCGGTAGTGCACGTCATGCTGCAGGAAGCCGGTGCCCTGCGTGCCGATCACCGCGACCACGTCGCCGATCACCGCCGTCGCGGTCTCGTCGCCGCCGGCGCCCGGGCCCTCCAGGATCACCTCACGGATCGACTGGCCCTGCAGCATGACCGCGTTGAACGCGCCCTCGACCGCTGCCAGCGGATGGTCCGGCCCGAGCAGGCAGGGGTGCACGCGCGCGGCGACGCCCTCCTTCGACTGCCAGGCGGATGCGATCAGCTTCACCGCGTAACCGAACTCGGCCGCGTGCTCCACGTCGGCCAGGTCGAGCCGGTCGATGCCGACGTGCGTCACCTCCTCCAGCCGCACCCGGGTGTGGAAGGCGATCGACGCCAGGATCGCGATCTTCGCCGCCGCGTCGGCGCCCGTCACGTCCTCGGTCGGGTCGGCCTCCGCATACCCCAGGGACTGCGCCTCAGCCAGCGCCTCGTCGTACGTCGCGCCGCTCTGGATCATGCGGGTGAGGATGAAGTTGGTGGTGCCGTTGACGATGCCGTCGACCCGGTGCACCGTCGTCACGATCATGGATTCGCGCAGCACCTTCACCACGGGGATGGCGGCGCACACGCTTGCCTCGAACCGGAGCTGCACGCCATTTCGCTCGGCCGCGCCGAACAGCTCGTCGCCATGTCGTGAGAGCAGCTGCTTGTTCGCCGACACGACCGACTTGCCGGCGCCGAGCAGCTCGAGCACGTATTCCCGCGTCGGGTCGACCCCGCCCATCACCTCGGCCACCACGGTGATCTCCGGGTCGTCGCGAAGCCGCCCGAAGTCGGTGGTGAGCAGGCCCTCGGGTGCCCCGGCGTGCCGGGCCGGATCGCGAACCAGCGCCGCCGCCACCTCGACCGGGTGGCCGGTCACCCGCTCGATCGCCTCGGCGCCGTCGGTCAGCAGCCGGTGCACCGCCGATCCCACGGTGCCGTAGCCGAGCAGGCCGATGCGGATGGGGGAGGGGGATGCGGTGGACATGAGGCGCAAGGCTACCGAAGCGCCGCGTCCGGAGGCATCGCACCCGCCCGTGGCACGCTGTACGCTAGACGCATGAAGCTGCTGATCGTGGGGTGCGGCCGCGTCGGCTCGTCGATCGCCCGGAACATGGCCGACGACGGCCACGACGTCTCGGTGATCGACGAGGATCCCGAGGCGCTGCAGCGCCTCCCGGAATCCTGGCCGGGACGGTTCATCCATGGGCACGGGCTCGACACCGAGCTGCTGGTGGAGGGCGGCATCGCCACCGCCGACGCCTGCGTTGTCTGCACTGACGGCGACAACACGAACATCGTGATCGCGCAGATCGCGCGCACGCGCTTCCACTGCCCCTGCGTGGTCACCCGGGTGTTCGACCCGGCCCGCGCCGCCTTCTACGACAAGCTCGGTCTGCAGACGGTCTGCCCGACCTCGCGGTCGATCGAGGTCATGACCCAGGCCATCTGCGACACCCCCGGCCGCAGCGTGGCGTGAGAGGAGCGCGAGCGTGTACATCCTGATCGTGGGCGGGGGCAAGGTGGGCAGCAACCTCACTTCGACGCTGATGAAGATGGGCCACGAGGTGACGCTGATCGAGAGCGACCGGGAGCGCTACGCCCTGCTCGAGGAGCGCTTCGAGCACGTCGTGCGCCCGGGCGATGCCACCGAGCTGTTCGTGCTCGAGCGGGCCGGCGTGGAGCGCGCCGACCTGGTCGTCGCGGTCACCGGCGACGACGAGGACAACATCATCGTCTGCCAGGTGGCCAAGGAGAAGTACGGCGTGCCGAAGGTGATCGCTCGCGTCAACGACCCCCGGAACCAGCCGCACTTCGACATGGTCGGCATCACGCTCACCGTGTCGGCGACCGCGACCATCCTGGCCCTGATCGAGCATGAGCTGCCCCAGCACGAGCTGGTCACGCTGATCGACCTCAAGCGCGAGAACCTCGAGATCGTCGAGTTCGCGATCGGCGAGGGGTCGCCGGCGGCCGGCAAGTACGTCCGCGAGCTCAACCTCCCGAGCCGCTCGCGCCTGATCTCGGTCACCCGGGACGGCCGCGCCGAGATCGCCATCGGCGACACGCAGCTCGAGCCGGGCGACCTGGTGATGGCGATCCTCGAGCCGGGCGTCGAGGAGGAGCTGAAGCACCAGCTGATGCCCAGCATGCCGGCGTAGTGCAGGAGGTCGTTCCACAATGACTGGCGGCGCCCGACGGCGTCGCGCTGGCGCAGGAGATCGACGCCGCTCCTCGCCAATATTGCCGATATTGGCTCGTCCCGCCGCCCGCTCGGAATCTGCGTTGATCGCAGATTCCTCCCGACCGTCGCAAGCCTCCGGCTTGCAACTCTGCTGGCGCGCCACTCGTCGGATCTATCCACCGTCGTCATGGAACGACCTCCGGCCATGCCCGGGCTGATCGATCGCTACCGCGACCGGCTCCCGGTCACAGATGCGACGCCGGTCGTGACGCTGGGCGAGGGCTCGACGCCGCTGATCCACGCGCCGCGGCTGTCAGACCGCACCGGCCTTGAGGTGCACCTCAAGTACGAGGGGCTCAACCCGACCGGCTCCTTCAAGGATCGCGGCATGACAATGGCGGTGTCCAAGGCGCTCGAGGAGGGTGCGACTGCCGCGGTCTGCGCCTCGACCGGCAACACGTCTGCGTCGGCCGCGGCCTACTGCGGACGGGCGGGCCTCAAGCTCGCCGTCGTGCTCCCCGAGGGTGCGATCGCCCGCGGCAAGCTGGCGCAGGCGCAGATCTGCGGCGCTCGGGTGATCGCGATCCAGGGCAGCTTCGACGACGCGCTCAACCTCGTCCGGGAGCTGGTCCACCGCCATCCCGTCGCGCTGCTCAACTCGATCAACCCCTTCCGCCTCGAGGGCCAGAAGACGGCGGCCTTCGAGGTGGTGGAGCAGCTGGGCGGCTCACCGGACTGGCTGGCGCTGCCCGTCGGCAACGGCGGCAACATCACGGCGTACTGGAAGGGCTTCGGCGAGCTGGGCGTGGCGCCCCGCATGCTCGCGGGCCAGGCCGCCGGTGCGGCGCCGCTGGTCACCAGGGCGCCCGTCCCGAACCCCGCGACGGTGGCGACGGCAATCCGGATCGGCAACCCGGCCCGCCTCGACCAGGCGCTGGCGGCCGTGGAGGAGTCGAACGGCGGCATCCGCGCGGTGCCCGACGAGGGCATCCTCGACGCCTACAGGATCCTGGCCCAGGAGGAGGGCGTCTTCTGCGAGCCCGCGTCGGCGGCGTCGGTCGCCGCCCTGCTTGCAGCGGTGGGCGACGGGCTGGTCGAGCAGGGCTCGCGGGTGGTCTGCGTGCTGACAGGGCACGGGCTGAAGGATCCCGACACCGCGGGCCAGGAGGGCGCCGAGATCCTCCGCTGCCCGCCAGTCGTGGAGCGGCTCGAGGAGCTGGCGTTCGCCCCGGAGCCGGCGCTTGTCTGATGCGCTTCGGGTGACGGCCCCGGCGTCTTCGGCGAATCTGGGGCCCGGTTTCGACAGCATGGCGCTCGCGCTCGACCTTCGCAACGAGGTCATCATCGAGCCTGCGGACGGCGCTGCGGTGCAGGTCGAGGTATCCGGTGAGGGCGCGGACGAGGCGCCGTCCGGCCGGGACAACCTGTTTCTGCGGGCGTTCACCGCGGCCGGCGGGGATCCGGCCGGTCTGCGGTTCCGGATGCGAAACCGGGTGCCGTTCGCGCGCGGGCTGGGATCGAGCGCGGCGACTATCGTCGCCGGTCTCGCGGCGGCGGACGCATGGAGCGAGCACCCCCGCCGCGACCTGCTCGGCCTTGCGGCCGAGCTCGAGGGGCATGCCGACAATGTGGCCGCAGCGCTGAACGGCGGGCTGACGCTGGCCTGGAGCGGCCCGCATGGGCCTTCGGCAATCGGGTTCGGCGCGCCCGACGCGGCGTTCGTGGTCGTCGTGCCCGAGCAGCGCCTGTCCACGGCGGCTGCCAGGGCGGCGCTGCCCGCGGAGGTTCCGCACGCCGACGCTGTGCACACCGCGACGCGCGCCGCGCTGCTGGTGGCGGCGATCGGATCCGCAGACGCCGACCTGCTGCGCGATGCGCTGGACGACCGGCTGCACGAGCCCTACCGCGCGCCCCTGGCCCCGCTGCTCGCGTCCGTTCGGGAGCGGGTGGCCGGCAACCCGGCCGTCTACGGTGCGACCCTGTCGGGCGCGGGGCCGAGCGTGCTCGTGTGGTGCGAGCCGGGGGAGGGTGATCGCGTGGCGGCGGCGCTCGATCTGCCCGGGGCGGCCGCCCGGCCGATCGCTGTCGCCGAGCACGGGGTCAGCGTCGACGAGCTGAGTGATTGATCTGGTTCAGGCTGTGAGCGTGAGCAGCTCGGGCGGCGCCTCGGCCAGGTAGCGCGGCCGCGCAGCCAGCAGCTGCGCGCGATCCGCGCCCGTCCACAGAGCGCCGGCCGTCTCCGCCCCGGCGGCGGCTGCGGCGCCGACCACGGCCGGAGACGCCGATACGACCAGCGCGTCCGGCGGCTCGAGGCCCATCTCGGCGATCAGGTGCACGGGGCCGGCATGGTCGGGCTCGACCCGCTCCAGCTCGAGCCGCCGGGCGATGCCGAGGAAGTGGGTCACGATGGCGCCCACCTGCGGCGGGCCGGGCGACCATGCGGCGACGCGCGCGCCGTCGGCCGAGAGGCGCCGGATGACGCTGTTCAGGGCGGGGTCGGGCCGCATGTAGACCGGTATGTGCTCCTCGTAGAACCGCGCCAGCTCGACCTCCCAGCTCGATGCGTCCTCGCCCGCCCAGGCCGCGAGCTGGGTCAGCCCGATGCACCGGTCGTCGGAGATGGACGAGGGGTCGAGCGGGGAGACCCGGCCCAGCTTGCGGGCCAGATGGTCGACGGCGTCGCGCCAGAGCCGTGACCCGGGCGCGAGCGCGTCCTCGGCGAGGATCACGGCCTTCACGTGCGGAGCGTAGTTGGGCCGCAGCGAGTGTTACGGCACTTGTGACGGTTTCGCAGCGCGGTTGCGGCACCAGCTGTCTGGATCCGTGACAGGGGCCGGCCGCACCATGCGGCTGAACGCTCCAATCCCCGAAAGGATCCACCCCGTGAAACGTCTGCTGCTCATGCTCTTCGGCGCGCTCGGCATGGCCGTGCCGCTTGCCATGGCTCCCTCCGCGATGGCCGGCACGTACGTGATGTCGGTCGACACCACCTCGAACATCGACGGCTGGAAGGCCACCACCCCGGCCACCGGCTACTGGGCGTGCTCGTTCATGAACCGGCCGGGCCCGTGCGCGGATGCAGACGTCGCGATGCCGACGCCGTTGCGGCTGTTCGCAAAGGGCCCCGTCAAGACCGACGAGGAGGCCTTCTGGTACTGGGTGGCGCCCTCGACGGTGTCGATCGCCTCCGGATCCGTCACCGTCAACTACGCCACCGGCTCCGACTACCGGGCGTACATGAAGGCGCGCCTGCGCCAGTTCGCCTTCGCGTCCCAGCCGCGCCTGCATGTCGCGAGCGATTCGGGAACGGCGTCGTGGAGCATTCCGGCCGGCAGCGAGGCGGTCGGCCTGTTCCTGAGCAGCGTGGCCGACCACAGCCCAACCAACAAGTGGACGAGCAACCTGAGCGTGCTCTCGATGACGGCCACCCTGCGCGACGACACCGCCCCGACGGCCTCGCTGTCCGGTGATCTCGCCTCCGGCCGCTGGCTGAACGACACCCAGCCGGTGTGCGTCGCGGTGTCGGCCGCCGACGACGGCTCGGGCGTGGTGTCGTCGGAGCTGCGCGACCAGGTCGCCTCGGTCTACGACTCGCACCTGCTTCCCACCCAGCCGGTCATGCAGCCGGGGGTCGCGACCTACAGCCACGACCTCTGCCTCACGCCGTCGCAGTTCGCCGATGGAGCGCATGATCTGCTCGTCCGGGTCAAGGACGCAGCCGGTGAGAGCGTGGACGTGCCGTTCACGATCCACACCGACAGCCACGCCCCCGTTGCCCAGCAGACCAGCCCGGCAGAGACGGCGGCCCGCCGGCCGGCGGTCTCGTTCTCCGTCGACGCCGGCCCCAGCGGCCTGGCGCAGCTCGATGCCTCGGTCGACGGCCAGCCGATGACCATCAGCGGCTCGACGGCGACGTACCAGCCGGCCGCCGACCTGTCGTTCGGGACGCACACGGTCACCTGGAGCGCCACCGACACAGCCGGGAACCATCGCGACGGTTTCTGGACATTCCAGGTCGTCGATCCGGCGCCGCCGGTGCTGACCGACCGGGCGCCCGCCGCGGGCTCCGCCGGCGAGGTGCGCCGGCCCGTGCTCGGCTTCACGCTCAGCGACGACGGCAGCGGCGTCGACCCGTCAACCCTCCGGGTCCTGCTCGACGGCTCGGATGTCGCCGCCTTCGGGACGCTCGCCGACGGCCGGTTCGCATACCAGCCGGCCACAGACCTCGCGTTCGGGCGGCACACCGTCACCGTGGCGGTGTCGGACCGCTTCGGGAACGCCATGCAGCCCGAGTCCTGGGCTTTCGACATCGCCGACGCCACGCCGCCGGTGCTGTCGGACGTCCGCCCGGACGACGGATCATCGAGCAGCGACCGCACGCCGGCGATCTCGGTGGCGATCGGCGATGCCGGCACCGGCGTCGACGCGGCAGCCTTGAGCCTGGCACTGGACGGCACCGATGTCACTACGCGCGCGTCGTTCTCCGGCGGCCGGCTGACATACGTGCCGTCCGCGCCCCTGGCCTACGGGGCTCACAGCGTCACCGCGCGGGCCGGCGATCGCGCCGGAAACACGGCGCAGCCGCTGACATGGTCGTTCGAGGTGCGGGACGAGACTCCGCCGGTCATCTCCAACCGCACGCCTCGCCCGGGCGCGACGGTGGTCGGGCCGACCGCCGTCACCTTCGACGTCGCCGACGCGGGCACGGGCGTGGATGAGGACAGCCTCGTGGTGACCGTCGACGGATCGCCGGTGGACGCCTGGTCCACCTTCAGCAACGGGCACTTCGTGTACGACCCGGGCAACCTCGCGGCCGGCGTGCACACGGTGGCCGCCACGGTCGCCGACACCTCCGGCAACGTGGCCGGGCCGGTGATGTGGCAGTTCGCCGTGACCGACCCCGCCCGCATCGACCTCGTGGTTGCCGGCGGCGCCGGGCGGATCGTCGCCGGCGAGTCGACCACGCTGCGCTACCGGGCCACCTCGAACGGCACGCCTCTTGCCGGGGCGACGCTGCGGCTGTCCAGCAGGCCGGGATCCGCCGCCTCGTTCGGCAACCCCCGGACGCTGGTCACGGACGCAGCCGGCGAGGTCGCCCTGGTGGTCAGCCCGCAGTTCACGACCGACTACCGCCTGGAGCTGGTTGACAGCGGCACCCTCAGCGTCGCGCGGACGGTGGTCGTGGCCCAGCGCGTGAGCTTGACGGCCGCCCGGTTGACGCAGCACCGCGGCACGACGATCCACCTGTCCGGGCGGGTGCTGCCCACACACGGCGGCATCGCCCTGCGCGTCCAGCTCTTCACCCGCCACGGCTGGACGACGGTGGCGCGGCCGCTGCTGAGCAGCCGCGGCACCTACAGCGCGACGCTGCTGCCGCGGGTGGCCGGCAGGTACGTGTTCCGGGTGCTCGCGCCCCCGACGCCGGACAACGCTGCCGGCACCAGCCGCAGCGTGACCGTGCACGTCATTTGATGATTGGTTCCACGACCCCGCACGTCTGATGGCCTGACTGCGGGTGGTTGCCGAGCGTGTGGTCGCTGCGATCGGTGGGATCGCTCAGACCGCACGGCGCCGTGGAACCAATCATCAGGCTCGTCTCGACCTCGCCCGGAGGCGGCGGCCCAGCCGCCGCCTCCGGGCGCTGTTCTACACTCCCGTGGTGGACCGTGCCCCAGCCGAAATGAGCGCCGGCTGATGGCCGTGGCACCATCGCTCGACACCCTCAACCCCCAGCAGCGCGAGGCAGTGCTCTGCACCGAGGGCCCGCTGCTTGTGGTCGCCGGGGCTGGGTCGGGCAAGACCCGGGTGCTCACCCACCGGATAGCCCACCTGATCAGCGAGGGACTCGCGTCGCCCTCGGAGATCCTCGCCATCACGTTCACCAACCGCGCGGCCGCGGAGATGAAGGAGCGGGTGGAGCAGCTGGTCGGCGGCCGGATCGCGGCCCGCATGTGGGTCATGACGTTCCACAGCGCCTGCGGGCGGATGCTCCGCCGCGACGCGGAGCTGATCGGCTACCGGTCGACCTTCACCATCTACGACCAGGCCGACCAGGTGCGGCTGGTCAAGAGCTGCATCGAGGACCTCGGCAAGGATCCCAAGCGGTTCGTCCCCCGCGCGGTGCACGGCGCGATCTCCCACGCCAAGGATCGCCTGCTGACGCCCGATCTCTACGCCGAGCGGGTCGGCGGCTACTTCGAGGAGACGGTCGCGTCCGTCTACGAGCTCTACGAGCGGCGTCTGTCCGCGGCGAACGCCATGGACTTCGACGACCTGATCATGAAGACGGTGCTGCTGCTCGAGCGGGTCCCGGAGGCCAGGCGCCACTGGCAGCAGGCCTTCCGCTACGTGATGGTCGACGAGTACCAGGACACCAACCACGCCCAGTTCCGGCTGGTGTCGATCCTGGCCGAGAAGCACCGCAACCTGGCCGTGGTCGGCGACCAGGATCAGTCAATCTATGCGTTCCGCGGTGCCGACATCCGCAACATCGCCGAGTTCGAGCAGGACTTCCCAAACGCGGTCGTGATCCCGCTCGAGCAGAACTACCGGTCGACCCAGACCATCCTCGACGCGGCCAACAGCGTGATCGAGCACAACCGCGACCGCAAGCCAAAGCGGCTGTGGTCCGAGCTCGGCACGGGGGAGCCGCTTCGCGTCGTCGAGGCGGAGGACGAGCACGCGGAGGCCCGCTACGTGGCAGGGCGCATCCAGTCCGCGCTCGACGACGGCGCCAGCCCCGGCGAGATCGCCGTCTTCTACCGGATGAACGCCCAGTCACGCGTGCTCGAGGATCTGCTGACGCGGCAGGGCATCGACTACCGCGTGGTCGGCGGCCCGAAGTTCTACGAGCGCGCCGAGGTCAATGACCTGATTGCCTATCTGCAGGTGATCGACAACCCGGCCGACGAGGTGTCGCTGCGGCGGATCGTGAACCAGCCGCGCCGCGGGATCGGGTCCACCTCGCTCGACCGGCTGGGCGCCTATGCGCGGTCGCTGGAGGTGACCCTGTGGGACGCGATCGCCGACGTGGAGGCGTCTCCGCTCGGCAGCGCCGCGGCGGCGAACGTCCGGCGGTTCGGCGAGCTGATCGAGGAGCTCCGCGAAGGGGCGCACGAGGCGCCGGTGGGAGACGTCATGGAGCGCGTGCTCACGCAGACCGGATATGCCGACATGCTCGAGGCGGAGCGGACGATCGAGGCCCAGGGCCGGCTCGAGAACCTGCAGGAGCTGGTCGGGGTCGCGCGGGAGTTCGACCAGCGCGGGGAGGACGTGGAGGAGTCATCGCGGCTGTCCGCGTTCCTGCAGGAGATCTCGCTCTACACCGACCAGGACGCGATCGACGACGACCGCGGACGGGTCACGCTGATGACGTTGCACAACGCGAAGGGGCTCGAGTTCCCGATCGTCTTCATGATCGGCCTCGAGGAGGGCCTGTTCCCGCACCAGCGCTCGCTGGACGAGGGCAACGAGGGGGAGGAGCGGCGGCTCTGCTATGTGGGCATGACGCGGGCGCAGCGCGGCCTGACGCTGACCTACGCGCGGGCGCGCACGATCTTCGGCGCGCGCGGCTTCAACCGTGCCTCCAGGTTCCTCGACGAGCTGCCGTCCGAGGGTGTGGAGTGGGAGCGCCAGGCGCCGGCGTGGGCTGCCCCGGGTGGCGGCGAGACCGTCACCGGCGCTTCGCGCCGGGCGTTCCAGGCGCCCGAGATGCCGCGGCTCGACCTCTCGGTCGGCGACGAGGTGGCGCACTCGACCCTTGGCGAGGGCACCGTCATCGCGCTGTCAGGCGACGGCACCGTGACCGTCCGCTTCCGCGAGGACGGCTCGGAGCGGCGGCTGGTGCTCGGCTATGCCCCGCTGACCAAGATCTGAGCCGCGCAGGACGGCTACACCACGCGCACGGCACCGTCGAAGCGCCGCCGGAACCAGCCATGCCCCAGCTCCGATGCGTGCACGCGTGCCCCGCTGTGGGGTGCGTGGATGAACCAGCCGTGCCCCGTGTAGATGCCGACGTGGCCGCGGTGGTCGAAGAAGACGAGGTCACCGGGCCGCAGCTGGTCGCGGCGGACATGCCGCCCGGCGTGCCACTGCGCGTAGGTGACGCGAGGGACCTCGACCCCGAGCCTGGCGTACACGTACATCACCAGGCCGGAGCAGTCGAACCCCCTCGGCGTCGAGCCGCCCCACCGGTACGGCGTCCCCTTGTACCGCTTCGCCAGCTGCGCCGCCCGCGCTCCGAGCGTCGCGTGCCGGACATGGTGCCGCCTCGCATGTCCGGAACGCGACGCCCGTCGCAACGCCCGCAACGTCTGCGGGCCGACCTCGCCGTCGACCGTCAGCCGGTGCGAGCGCTGGAACCGCCGCACCGCCAGGTACGTCCGCCGGTCGTAGAGGCCGTTTACCCGCACGTGCAGCATGTGCTGCACGTGGGCGACGCCGGCTCCGCGGTCCCCCAGCCGCAGGATGCCGTCGTCAACCCGGTGACGCGCTGCGCCGGATCTGCGCAGGAGCGCCCGCCAGGTGTGCGGGCCGACCTGGCCGTCTGCGAGGAGATGGTGCCGCCGCTGGAACGTCCGCACGGCATGACGCGTGCGGCGGCCGAAAACGCCGTCGGCGGGGACGTGCAGCAGACGCTGCAACCGCCGGACGAGCGTGCCGTGGTCGCCGATGCGCAGCACCTGGTGCGGCACTCCTGAGGCATGGGCCGCCGGCGCCGGTGCGAACGCAGCGAGCATCACTGCGACGGCACCGGCGCAGGCAAGGGCGCCCAGCGCCCGACGGAGCGGGTGTTGCATGCGGTGTAGACCCATCGTGCCCCCGTCTCGTTGTAGGAGCCGGTTGCAAACGCCGCGTAATCCGCTCGTAAGGATTTGGCAAACGCGCCGGCTACCCGGAGCGGCGCCCGCGCTCGGCCCAGGGGGACGGCCGCAGCTGCCATTCCGCCCGTGGGCCGACCACCAGCGACACAGGGGCAGCCACCAGCAATGCGAAGGTGCCGGCCAGCACGAACGCCCAGCGCGGCGAGAGTGCGGTCGCGAGCGCGCCGCCGAGGATCGTGCCGGTGACCTGTCCGGTGGCGGCGAGGGCGATCAGGAACGCGATCGTGCTCGCCCGCTCGGCGGGCTCGGTGGCCCGCAGCGCGCGTGTGCGGTTGATGATGATCGCGACCCCGTTGAACACGCCAAGCGCGGTCAGGCCGAAGGTCGCGAGGCCCAGCCACGACGACGCTCCGGCGATCATCACGCACGCTCCCATGCCTGCCAGCGACAGCGGGAAGGCGGCGCGGCCGAAGGTGCGCGACCCGGCGAACATGCTCCCGGCCACCAGCCCGGCCGCATCCAGGCCCAGGATCAGGCCGACCGCCGCCGGGGAGGCGCCGAACTCACCGCGCAGCAGGGGCACCTGCACGGCCAGCACCACGCCGAGGACGACCGTGCCCGCCGCCCAGCCGAGCGCGATCTGCCGCAGGACGGGCGAACGGCGGATCCGGCGCATCGTCTCCCGGGGGCGCAGCGAGCTGCTGTCTGGCGTCTCCAAGTGCGCCGGCCGGGCCAGGGCCGCCGTGCCTGCGATCATCGCGGCCGAGGCGGCGAACGAGACCGCGTTCAGGCCGAGGGCGACCGAGGCGCCGACCGTGCCGACCAGCACGCCGCCGATCACCTCGCCGAAAAAGGTCATGGCGTTGTCGGCTGATCCGAGCGCGCCGGTCGCGCGCTCCAGCTCGTGATCGGGCACGAGCAGCGGCACAGCAGCCGTCGAGAGCGGCCGCGCGACGCCGCCGGCGATGCCGGCCACGCCGGCGAGCGCGACCACCGCGAGCGGTTCGTCCACGAATGCGAGCACCGCGAACACCGCCGCCGCCACCAGGTCGCTGACCGCCAGCGCACCGCGCACCGGCAGGCGGTCGAGCCGGTGGCCGAACAGGAACCCGATCAGCACGAGCGGCGTGAACTCCGCGAACAGCAGCGCCGACACCCAGCCGGGCGAGCCCGTGACGTCGAACATGCGGATGGCGAGTGCCACGGCCGCGATCCACGTCCCCAGCACGCTGATCGACGTCGCCAGCCAGAACCGGCGGAAGCCGCGGAGGGGCGGGCCGACCCATGCGCGGGAGAGCGATCGGAGGTGTCGCACCGGTCGATGCTACCGGCAAGGCCGGCGGTCCCGGAAGTCGACCGGCCGTCACCACCCGTTGCCAACTCGGATTGCTCCCGTTGGGGTGAGGGGTGGCCCGTCCGCATTCGCATACTTGGGGTGCGGTACAGAGCAACCCAGGCGGCAACCAGGACGCTGAGGAGTGATCACATGAGCGTTGAGACTGCGACCACCCTGGGCGTCCATTCCGAGGTCGGACGCCTTCGCACGGTGATGGTGCACCGGCCCGATCTGGCCCACGAGCGCCTGTCGCCAACCAACTGCCACGACCTGCTGTTCGACGACGTTATCTGGGTGCGCCGCGCGCGCCAGGAGTTCGACGCGTTCGTGGACGTCATGCGCGAGCGCGGCGTCGAGGTGCTGCTGCTCCACGAGCTGCTCGCGGAGGCCCTCGAGGACGACGCGGCGCGCGAGTTCCTGCTCGGGCACCGCGTCCGGCCGGAGGACGTCACCGTGATGTTCGCCGAGCCGCTGCACGACTGGCTGAAGGGCATGTCGAGCTCCGATCTCGCCACCCACATGACCGGCGGTGTGACCGTGCAGGAGCTGCCCGACGAGATCCACCGCCAGATCAACCACGCCATGCGGCCGAGCGACTTCGTGCTGCAGCCGCTGCCCAACCAGCTGTTCACCCGGGACACCAGCGCCTGGCTGTACGGCGGCGTGTCGCTCAACCCGATGTACTGGCCGGCCCGCCAGCTCGAGACCCTGAACTGCGAGACGATCTACCGCTTCCACCCGCGATTCAAGGCCGCAGGCTTCCCGATCTGGTTCGGCGGGGCCGACCACGACTGGGGTCTGGCCAAGATGGAGGGCGGCGACATGATGCCTGTGGGCGACGGCGTCGTCCTGGTCGGCATGGGCGAGCGGAGCAATGCGCGGGCGGTCTCGATCCTGGCGCAGAACCTGTTCGCGGCCGGCGCGGCGAGGCTGGTGATCGGCGCCATGATGCCCCGCGAGCGGTCTGCGATGCACCTGGACACGGTGTTCACCTTCTGCAACCGCGATCTCGTCACGATCTACGAGCCCGTCGTGTCGCAGATCCTCCCGATCCTGTTCGAGCCGGGTGGCCACACCGGCGTCACCGC
>DATAHR010000228.1:0-4660 GCA_036263035.1 Gaiellales bacterium
CCGGAGCGCCACTGCCCGGGCCACGCCAAGCGACCCGTTCGCGACGCGGGCTTGGCACGACGGACCCGCTGGCACGCTCGAGCTGTGCTGGTTACAGCCAGCGAGAACTGCCGTCGCCAAAGCGACGAAGACGCTGACTGCCCTGCGCTCCATGGGGTCAGGATACGGGTGCCTGGGCAGGGGAGAAAGAGGGTTTACGACACCCGGGCTAGCCCACCCGCATCTCCCACTCCCGGTACAGGTACGCCAGCTCCTCCTGCACCTCCTGGTGCCTGCGGCCGTCCTCCGCCACCGCCGAGTGGTCCTCGTATGCCTCCGGCTGGGACAGCCGTGCCGAGAGCGCGCCGAGCTCCTCCTCGAGCCGCTCGATCTGCTGCTCGAGAGCGCGCGCCTCCCGTGCCGACCGCTGGCTGGGAGGCTTGGGCTTCGGCTCGGCCTTCTTCGCAGGCTTCGGCTTGGGCTGAGCCGGCCGCTCCGCGCGCTCCACCGCCGGCTCGTGGTCGCGCGCGTACTCCCCGAACGCGCCGTCCCGCAGCCGCAGCCGCTCGCCCTCGATCGCGATCGTTCGCGTCGCCAGCGCCTCGATCAGCGCGCGGTCATGCGACACCAGCAGGATCGTCCCCGGGAACGCCGTCAGCGCATCCTCCAGCGCCTCGCGGCTCTCGATGTCGAGGTGGTTGGTCGGCTCGTCCAGCACCAGCAGGTTCGCGCCCGAGACGACGATCCGCGCCAGCGCCAGCCGCCGCCGCTCTCCTCCCGAGAGGACGCTCACCTCCTTCTCGGCCTCCTCGCCGCTGAACAGGAACCGCCCGAGCAGCGTCCGCGCCTGCGGTCCCGTCAGCTTTGTCCCCTGTGCCACCGCCTCCACCAGCCGCAGGTGCTCCGGAAGCTCCAGCGACTGCTGCGAGTAGTACGCCACCTCGACGTTGTGACCGATCTTCGCCTTCCCTGCGGCCGGCGCTCGTCGCCCGAGCAGCGTCTCGAGCAGCGTCGTCTTGCCCGAGCCGTTTCGGCCGATCAGCGCCACCCGCTGTCCGCGCTCGATGTGAAACGTCCCGTCGCGCACCAGCGTCCGCCCCGCCACCTCCACGTCCAGATGCTCCGCCTCCAGCACCACCCGGCCGCTCCGCGGCGGCGGCGGGAAGTCGAACCGCAGCGAGCGCTGCTCCGTCGGCCGGTCGACCCGCTCGATCCGGGCCATCGCCTTCAGCTTGCTCTGCGCCTGCCGCGCCTTGGTGCCGTACCGGAAGCGGTCGACGAACCGCTGGAGGTGCGCGAGCTCCTCCTGCTGGCGCTCGTACTGGTCGGCCTGCATCGCCAGCCGCTCCGCCCGGTCGCGCCGCCAATGCGAGTAGCTGCCCTTCGTCAGCCGGCCCTTGCCGCGGTCGAGCTCGAGCACCGACGTGGCCACCGACTCGAGGAACCACCGGTCGTGCGAGACGAACACCACCGAGGCATCCAGCCCGTCCAGGTACTCCTCCAGCCACTCGATCGAGTCGACGTCGAGGTGATTCGTGGGCTCGTCGAGCAGCAGCAGGTCGGGCTCGCCGGCGAGCGCGCGCGTCAGCGACGCCCGGGTCAGCTCGCCCCCCGAGAACGTCTCCAGCGGCCGTTCGAGATCCTCGGGCGTGAAGCCCAGACCGCGGGCGATGCCTTCCAGCCGCGACCGCCACGCATAGCCGCCGGCCCGCTCGAACTCCGCCTGCACCTGCCCGTACTCGCGCAGCGTCGCCTCGTCGCCCGCCCCCTGGGCCATCCGCCCCTCGATCGAGCGCAGGCGCTCCTCCAGGGCCGCCGCCGCCGCGGCTCCCTCGCCCACGTAGCGGCCAAGCGTGACCCCGCGCCGGAGCGGCGGGCGCTGGTCGTGCAGCGCCACCGTCGTGCCGGCCGTCAGCGAGACCATCCCGCCCTCCGGCGTCAGCTCCCCGGCGATGATGCGAAGCAGCGTGGTCTTTCCCGCGCCGTTTCTGCCGACCAGCGCGACCCGGTCGCGCGGCCGGACGATCGCCGAGACGTCGGTCAGCACCTCGTCGCCCCCGTAGGAGAGGCGTACCTGGGTCAGGTGGAGCGACATTCGAGCACCACCTTGCCGAAGCGGCCGGGCTGCTCCAGCCGCTCGTGGGCGGCGGCCGCCTGCTCGAGCGGGAAGACGCTGTCGACAACCGGCGTCCACGAGGCTTCGTGAACGTGCTCGAGCATCGCGTCGAACTCGCGCGGGCTGCCCATCGTCGTGCCCAGCACGTTCCACTGGCCATAGAACAGCGACGGCAGGTCGATCTCCGCAACGTTCCCCGCCGTGCGCCCGAAGCTGACCATCGTGCCGCCCCTGCGCAGGCACTGGAGCGCGCCCGCCCATGCCGGCGTGCCCGCGCTGTCCACGATCAGGTCGACCTCCCCCACCTGCTCGGGCCAGTCGGAGTCCGTGTAGCGCACCCCACGGGCTGCGCCGAGCTCGATCGCCCGTGCGATCGTCTCGTCGTTCGACGACGTGACGACGATCTCTGCGCCGTGTGCGCGCGCGATCTGGACGAGGAATGTGGCCGCGCCCCCGCCGGCACCGGTGATCAGCACCCGCATGCCCTGCTGGACGCCTCCGCGTGTGACCAGCGCCCGCCAGGCGGTCAGCCCGGCCAGCGGGAGCGCGGCCGATTCATGCCAGCTGAGGCGCGGCGGCCGCGGCCGCACGTGATCGGCCGGGATCGCGATGCGCTCGGCGTAGGTGCCCTGCCGGGGGACGCCCAGGATCGCCCAGCCCGGTGCCGGTGCATCCTCCCGGTCGCCCCAGCCGACGCTCGGGTTGATGACGACCTCCTGGCCGATCTCCACTCCGGTGACGCCCTCGCCCAGCTGCGAGATCACGCCCGCGCCGTCCGAGCCGAGCACCGCGCCGTGGTTCCCGGGTGCGGTCCGCTGCCAGACGTCGCGGTGGTTCAGGGCCGCCGCGACCAGGTCGACCACGACCTCGCCGGGGAGCGGCTCGGGATCGGGCAGCTCGGCCGGGACCAGGTGGTCGGGCCCGCCGTGCTCGTGGAGGATGACCGCGCGCATGCCCATATGATGCCGCGTCATGTCGGGGACCGAGCCCACGGCCTTCCGCTACCTCTCCCAGGAGGACGTCGTCGCCGCCGGCGGCCTCGACATGGCCGCGATCGTCGATGTGATCGAGCGCGCGTTCCGCGTCAAGGCGGCGGGCGAGGTGGTGATGCCGCCCAAGGTGATGATCACCTGGTCGGACGAGCCCGGCACCGAGGAGAAGCACGGCCGGATCATGACGATGCCGGCCTACGTCGGCGGGGAGTTCGACGTCGCCGGGCTGAAGTGGATCCCGAGCGTTCCCGACAACCCGGCGCGGGGCCTGCCACGCGCCAACGCGCTCGTCCTGCTCAGCGACCGCGAGACCGGTCTGCCGCTGGCGGTCATGGACGGCACAGTGGTCTCGGCCATGCGCACGGGAGCCGTCACGGGCGTCGCCGTGCGCCATCTCGCCCGCGGCGATGAGCGGTGCGCCTGCCTGCTCGGCGCCGGCGTGCTGGCCCACACCCAGCTCGACGCGCTGCGGGTGGTGATGCCGGCGCTCGAGTCGGTGGCGGTCTACGACCCGAACCGCGAGCGGGCGGAGCGGTTCAGCAGCCGCCAGGCGGCTGCGACCGGGCTGGAGATCCGGGCATGCGACAGCGCGGAGCAGGCCGTTCGCGGCTGCGAGGTGCTGGTGCCGGCGACGATGGCCGTCGAGCCGACGTTCGACGCCGGGTGGCTGGACGAGGGAGTGACGGTGGTGCTCGTGTCGAGTCTGGACGGCCCGCTCGACCTGCACGCCGCCACCGATCTGCTCGTCGTCGACGACTGGGAGCACGAGTCGACCCACGACGGCCGCTATGCGGAGCGCCTGGTCGCGGCCGGCATCGTCCCGGCGGACGGCTCGCACGCGGTGGAGCTGGCGGACGTCGTGTCGGGCCGGCATCCCGGCCGGACGTCACCGGGCGAGCGGATCGTGGTATCGCCGGTGGGCCTGGCGATGGACGACGTCACCACCGCGCTGCACGTGCTGCGAAACGCCGAGCGCGATGACATCGGCACCGAGCTGCGGCTGCGGTCCGGCCCGCCCGTCTGGGATTAGACGATCGAATCCCGCCGCTACGCGGCGGCCTGGCTCGCCGTGGCCTGGCCCGCGAGCTCGTCGATCTGGTGCTGCGTGTGAATCGGCAGGCCGGCGAACTGACATCCGACCCTCCAGCGCCCGAACGCCATCCTCGATGCCTTCATGGCGACCGCCTCGCCGATCACCCGAACCCCGTGCACCGTGGTGTCGATCGCGATCCGGTCGCCGGCCGCGAGCTCCGTCTCGAGGCTGAGGCCGGCACCGCTCGACGAGATGTCGAGCAGCCTGCCGTGCAGCGTCGTGCCCGAGGCGATTGACGAGGCGGTGATCACCCGCAGCGTGACCGTCGAGTCGGCTGCAACCCGCTCCTTCAGCCGGTAGGGCTTGCGGCGCAGCACCTCGTCCACCTTCAGCAGCGCGCCGCTCTCGACGCCGCCCAGGAAGTAGACCTCGGTGATGGTGCAGCCGATCGAGTATCCACCCCGCTCGGCCTGCTCGATTGGGATCGTCAGCTTCAGGCCCTTCTCCGCGTCGAGCGAGCCCATCGTCCCGTACAGCTGC
>DATAHR010000229.1:0-11250 GCA_036263035.1 Gaiellales bacterium
AGTACGAGCGCAGCAGCGATGGTGGCTGCGCCCCTCCACTGCCGTCGCTCGAGCCGACCACTCATGTACTGATTGTCCGCCAGCCGGTTGCGAAAGGCTAGTCCCCGGCCGCCTCGCGAGCGGAGCGGTCGGCGAGCCTCACCCCGCCAGGCGCGCCGTCAGGTCGGTGAGACGGCCGCTCGCCAGCATCAGCCCGGCGACGATCAGCAGCGCCCCCGACACGCGGGTGACGACGCCCCAGTTATCCCGGAGCCGACGTGTCGTCGCGAGCACGGCCGGCAGCCACATGCCGGCGAGCAGGAAGGGCACACCCAGCCCGAGCCCGTAGACGGCGAGCAGCAGCGCCCCCTCGCCCGCGTGGCCCCGCGTCCCGGCGATGGCCAGGATCGCCGCCAGCTGCGCCCCGATGCAGGGCGTCCACGCGACGCCGAACGCCGCTCCGGTTGCGGCGGCTCCGAGTGGCCCGTGTGGCTGGGCCGGGGTCGGCAGCTTCCAGCTGCTGCGGATGACGGTTGCCGCCGGCATCAGCATGACCACGCCCATCGCCACGACCAGCGCGCCGCCGACCACTTCCAGCGCGCGGCGATGGTCGAGAAACTGCGAGCCGAGCACGCCGGTGCCGGCGCCCGCCACCGTGAAGACCGCGGTGAAGCCGGCGACGAAGCCGACCGCGGCGATCGTCACTCGCCGGCGATGCCCGCCCAGCTCCGCTCCGGGGACGCCGCTCACGAACGAGAGGTAGCCGGGGATCAGCGGCCACACGCAGGGAGACACGAACGAGACGAACCCGGCCGCGAACGCGACCGACAGCTCGGTCGGCGACACCGTCATTCGGAACGGGTCTCCAACAGCTTGTCCAGTACCCCGCCGATGCGCCGTTCGGTGGTCTGCCCGAGGATCCGGAACACGACCCGCCCCTGCGCGTCGATCAGGTAGGTGATCGGCTGGCCCACGACTCGGTAGGGGCCGAGCAGCGACCCCGACCGGTCCCAGACCACGGGCCACGACATGTCGTGGGCATGGATGAAGTCGTCCAGGCTCGACCGGTGATCGGTGCGCACGGCCACGCTGACCAGGCCGATGCGGTTTCCGAACCTCTGGTGCAGGTGGACAAACTCCGGAGCCTCCTGCCGGCACGGGTAGCACCATGCGGCGAAGAAGTTGATGACCAGGGGCTTGCCGCGGTACGCCGCGAGGCTCACCTTCCGGCCGGACAGGGTCGTTTCGTCGAACGCGGGCGCGGCGGAGCGTTCCGCGGGCGGCGGGAGGCTCAGCTTCGGCTCATGGATGTCACCGCTGTGTGTTCGCCCGAACAGCACGATGGCCAGGACAATGGCCGCGCCCGCGGTGACTGCGGCCACGGACAGCATGCGACGCATGCCGAAATCGTACTTCCGAAGACGCCGCTAGTCCGCGGTGGGAGCGGCCGTCAGCCGGCGGGCGTAGGCAGCCACGAGCGCCGCGCACGCCTCCAGGTCTGCCGGGTCGAGCAGCTCGTTCGGCGAGTGCATGTGCCGCAGCGGAATGCTGACGACCATGCCGGGGACGCCCGCCCGCGTCAGCGACACCGCGTCGAGATCGGTCGCGGTCGATCCGCCCGACGGCTCGACCTGCACCGGGATGCCCTCCGCCTCGGCGGTCTCGAGCAGACCCTCGAACACGACCGGGTGCACGCCCGAGCCGCGCGAGAGCGTCGGGCCCTTGCCGAGCTGCACATGGCCGTACTGCTGCCGGCTCGTGCTCGGGTAGTCGGTTGCGTTCGTCACGTCGACCGCGATGGCGACGTCGGGCGAGACCGAGTAGCCCGCGGTGTAGGCGCCAGTGAACGCCGTCTCCTCGCCGACCGTGGCAACACCGGTCAGGCTCGCTGCCCCGCCCTGCTCCGCGTAGAGCCGCACCGACTCCGCCGCCACGAACGCGCCGCAGCGGTTGTCGGCCGCCCGCGTCGCGATCCGGCCGTTTGCCAGCCGGACGAAGGGCTGGTCGAGCACCGCCAGGTCGCCCACGCGCACGAGCTTGGCGGCGTCCTCGCGGCCGCTCGCGCCGATGTCGATCCAGAGGTCGCGCACCTTCGACGGCTTCTCGCGGTCCTCGGCGTCCTGGTGGTGCCGGGCCTTCTTGCCGATCACGCCGGTGACCTCGCCCTCGATGCCCAGGATCCGCAGCCGCTGCCCGACCAGCACCTCGGGGTCCCAGCCACCGACGGTGCCGAACCAGAGGAAGCCGTCGTCGTCGACGTGGTTGATGACGAGGCCGATCTCGTCGATATGCCCGAACACGGCGACGCTTGGGCTGCCCGAGCCGTTCGCCGTGGCGATGCTCGATCCCAGGGCGTCATGCCGCGTCTCGGCAAAGTCCGACGTGTATTCACGCCAGACACGGGCCGGCAGCCGTTCATCTCCGCTCGGGCCGGGGGCGGCTACAAGCCGCTCGAAGAAGGCCATGCTCTCGTCGCGCATCGGCGAGTTATATACCGGACGACCCCGCGTCCGCCGCGGACAACGGCTCGTCCCTGCGACCGCCGGCCAGCTCCGCCTCGAGCGCCTCGAGCGGCCCGAGCTCCTGCCTTCGCCGGCGCCGGACGCCGGCCACGGTCTCGGCTGCGATCAGCACGACCAGCACCGCCAGCACGGCCAGGCCGGTCACGAGCGCGGGCAGCACCGTGCCTGCGAGGCCGACGACGCAGATCGCTGCAGCGGCCGAGATCCGCTTCCCGCTGAGACTGCCCGCCATGCGCAGCCGGAAGAGGATGTGGCCGAGCAGGTACAGCGCCGGGCCGCCCGCGAGCGTCGCGACCTGCGCGGCGGTCGGCGTCCCGGTCGGATCGTCGATCAGAATGCCCGCGCCCACCGCAGCGACGATGATGCCCGCCACCATGACGGCGTGCACGTAGGTGTAGGCGTCGCGGGCCAGCGCGCCGCTGCTGTCGCTCGTGGCCAGCCGGCGCTGCGCAATCGTCGCGACGTAGTCGAAGTACAGCCACCAGAGTGCGGCCGCGGTCAGGAACGAGGTGGCGATCGCCACCGCTTTGGCGAGGTCGATGTGCTCAGCCGCTGCGGTGGAGCCGGTAACGACCACCGACTCGCCCAGCGCGATGATGATGAAGAGCTGGAACCGCTCGGCGAAGTGCGAGCCCTCGATCTCCCACTCCTGCGCCGGCGTACGTCCCAGCCTCGGTACCCAGTAGCCCGCCGCGGGCCCGGCATAGTCCACGAGCAGCGCGACGATCCAGATCGCCGCACGAGCGCCGTCATCGGCGAGCGCCCCGCCGACCCACAGCACGCCGACGGCAACCGACCAGGCGGAGATGCGGACGAACGCCTCGTGCAGCTGTGACCCCGGCTCCGTGGCCCACACCACGAACGAGTTGCGCATCACCTGCAGGCAGGTGTAGCCCAGCGCGAAGACGAGCGCCCGGTCGCCGAACGCGGTCGGGATGGCGATCGCCATGGCCAGGCTGGCCAGCATGACCGCGATCAGGAGCATCCGCACGAGCGGCGAGTCCGGGTCGAACCAGTTGGTCATCCACGTCGTGTAGACCCACGCCCACCAGACGACGAGCAGCAGCAGTGCCGTCTGCGCGGCGCCGGAAAGGCCCAGGTGGCTGCCGAGCAGGTGCGACAGCTGCGTCACCGCGAACACGTAGACCAGGTCGAAGAACAGCTCCAGGTTGGTCGCCCGCTGCTCCTCGCCGCCTTTCGCGCGCATCAGGCGGCTGCGGATACGCCGCTGCTCCGTGGTCATGGCGGCACGGTACACGGCGCCGGCGAGCGTAGAGTGGCTGTCGTGGCCCGCCGTGTCGTCCTGGTGGTTGCTGTCTTGGCCCTGCTGGCCGGCGGGACGGCCGCGGTGCTCGCCGGGCGTGCAGGCGACCATCCCGCCGCCGTCCATCCGACATCTCAGGCGACCCGGAGCACGGCGCCCGCGACAACGACCACGCCGCCCGTGACGCTCCGGGCGCCGGCCCCCTTCCCGGGGTTCCTGCTTGTTGCTGATCGAGGCAACGATCGAGCCCTGTTGCTCGACGGCCGCAAGCGGATCCTGTGGCGCTATCCCCGCCCGGGCGCGCGCCCCGCGATGCCGTTCTCCTATGACGACGACACGTTCTTCGGCCCCGGGTACCGGACGATCGTCAGCAACCAGGAGGAACAGGAGACCGTCCAGGTGCTGTCGTTCCCGGCCGGGCGGCTGCTGTGGCGCTACGGCCATGTCGACACCGCCGGGAGCTCGCGGGGCTACCTGAACAACCCCGACGACGCCTACCTGCTTCCGAGCGGCCGGGTGACCGTGGCCGACACGCGCAACTGCCGGGTGCTGGTGCTCTCGAGGTCCCGACACATCGTGCGGCAGTACGGCCGGGCCGGCGTCTGCGCTCACGACCCCCCGCGGCTGCTGTCGTCGCCGAACGGCGACACCCCGCTGCCCGACGGCGGCATGCTGATCAGCGAGATCGGCGGCTCGTGGATCGACGACATCTCGGCCGCAGGCCGGCTGCGCTGGGCGGTCCAGGCGCCGATCGCCTATCCATCGGACGCCCAGATGCTTCCGGACGGGCGGATCCTGGCCGCGGATTACTCGCGGCCGGGCCACGTGATCGTCATGACCCGCCGCGGCACGGTGGTCTGGAAGTACGGCCCGCCCTCGGGCCCGGGAATGCTCGATCACCCGTCGCTGGCGCTGCGGTTGCCCAACGGGCTGATCGCTGTCAACGACGACTACCGAAACCGGGTGGTGATCATCGACCCTGCGACCCATCGCATCGTGTGGCAGTACGGCCACACGGACGTGGCCGGGCGGCGCCACGGCTATCTCAGCATCCCTGACGGGATGGATTTCCTGCCGGTCTCGGCCGCCCTCAGCCACCCGGCGATCGAGCGGGTGGTGCGAAGGTCGCTCGTCCCGAGATGAGCTAGCCGACACTCCGGCGACATGCCACCGCCGCCGCGCCGAGCAGTGCGCCCGCGAGATCCATGCCCAGGTCACCGATGGTGTCGCGGTAGGCGCCGTAGCCGGTGGCGACCGGGTGCTGGAACGCGGTCCACTCGCACACCTCGATGCCGATCCCGAACAGCGCCGCCGCTCCGGCGGCCGCGATGCCCAGCAGCAGCCGGTCGGAGGTGCGGGCGTCCAACAGCGCGCCGGCGAATCCGGCCAGGGCGAAGGTGCCGACGAGATGGCTGAGATTGTCGAAGTTGTCGACGTTGCCATAGAGGCCGAGCGTGTTGCCGCAGGCGTCGAACGCGAAGGGCACGAGCAGGAAGGCGTCGGCGGCGAGGGGGTAGGCACCGCGCCGGCCGCGGATGCGCCAGACGACCGGAACGATCGACAGGCCGACCGGGTAGACGATCACGCGCAGCCACAGCGCCTCGCCGTGGAAGCCGCCGGCGGCGGGGACGACGAGCGTCGCACTGAGCAGCGCGAGGACGAGGCTCTTGGCTGCGGCAAGCGCCGGAGGCGTCGCGATCAGGCGCCGGTCGGCCGCGACGGTTCGGAGGGAGGCGATCGTGCTCATGGGCCACACGGTACGGCCGGCCGCGCACGCCGGCATCAGGGTTGACCCTCGGTGTTTGCAGCTACCAGCGGCCGGGCTATCCGCCGCTTCACGTGCCGACCGGGAGCTTCGCCGCGTACAGCTCCCACTCGCCCGGTATGCCCTTGAGGGCGTTGAGCCCTCGGTCCTCGAACTGGATTCCGGAGCCGGCAACGAGGTCGCGAACCGTCCGTGAGACGAGCACCTCGCCGGCGCCCGCCATGCCGGCCACCCGTGCGCCGATGTGCACTGCGAGGCCGCCGACCTTGCCGTCGACCAGCTCGCACTCGCCGGTGTGGAGCCCGGCGCGCACCTCGATGCCGAGCTGCCGCGTCTCGTTTGCGATGTCCAACGCGCAGCGGATCCCTCGTGCGGGGCCGTCGAACCGTGCGAAGAATCCGTCGCCGGCCACGTCGAGCTCCTCGCCTCGCCACCGCCGCAGCAGTTGGCGGGTGATCGCATGGTGCTGCTCCAGCAGCTGTCGCCAGCGGTGGTCGCCCATCTCCACCGCCCGCTCGGTCGAGCCGACGATGTCGGTGAATAGCACCGTGGCGAGCACGCGGTCGAGGAGCGGATCGAATGCTCCGAGCTGGTCGAAGAAGGCGTCGACGGCGTCGGCCACACGAACGGGATCCGTGCCGAACACGGAAGCATCCGGCTGGTAGCTGTCCAGACGGGCGGCGGGCAGGCGATCGGCGATCAGGCGGCCACTGCGCGGGTCGGCATACCCCGTTCCTTCGCCGTTGACCAGGATGAGAACGGGCACGTGGATGGCTGGCAGAATGTCGCGGACGTCGGTCCGGATCCACCGGGCCATCTCGGCGGCAAGACCACCTGGAGGCACGGTGCCGCGGACCAGCCGCAGGTACCACTCACGCTCTGCCTCGTCAGCGAAGGAGATCGCTCCTGGCGGCACGGTGCCCCAGCGAGACCGGGTATCGGACATCTCGGCTTCCCATTGCTCCGGCGTCGGCATCCACGGCGTCTCGGGCGACTGCAGCCATGCTGCAATCGGATCGAGCAGGATCAGACCGGCGCAGCGATCGGGGTGCGCGGCTGCGAACAGCATGGCGACCATGGCGGTCTCGCCCTCCGCCATCACGACGGCCTGTTCCGAGCCAGCGGCGTCCAGGACGCATCCGAGGTCGTCGGTCAGGGACTCGACGGGCGGGATCTCGGTCGGGGAGAACCGGTCGGACAGTCCCGTGCCACGCCGGTCGGTGACGATCAGGCGACGGCCGTGCGCAAGGCGATCCAGGTACTCGACGAACCGTGAGTGCTCCCGTTGGATGTCGATGTTGGTCGGCGCGCAGGACAGCAGCAGAAGCGTGTTCTCTCCGTCGCCCGTGACCTCGTACGCCAGTGAGACGTCGACGTTCCAGGCGTACTTGACCGATCGCGGCATCGGCCGAGTATTCCACGGCCGGCATATGCCGCCTACTGGCCGGAGGTGACGGGCGGAGGTGGAAGGGGTGGTGGCAGCGTCTGCCAGTCCGGCTCGTAGGCGCCGGCCGGTGCGAACGCCAGCTGATGCTGGTTCGAGCTGTCCGCGTTCATCAGCCACACGGCCACGGCGACGTGTGCGACTCCGTCCAGTCCTGGCTACTCGCCGTTCAGCGCCGCCGCGGCGAGGACCGCTTCGGCTCGTGTTGCGTACGAGGAGTCGGTATCCGGCGGGTGGGAAGATCGGTCGCGCACAAGAAAACTGTCGGTCGTCCAGCGGCCGTCAGAAAGCTGGAGTGGGATCCGGGCATAGGTAACGACGTATCTCATCTCGGGTTTTCTTCCTTCAAGTGGTGTATGACGATCCGCTGCGCTGTGACGTCGGCTGCCTTTTGGTTGATGTATCCCTGCCAGAGGGGGCTGATGTCGGGTTGCTGGGCATATGCGGTGTGGAGCGCGACGAGGCGACCCAGTTCCGTTTCAGCCGCCAGGATGCCGTCCTTGGACGCTGCGTAGTGGTTGGGGAATGCCGGGTAGGGGCGCCGTGGCCGCCGGCGAATCGGCATTGTGCCGGCGCTCATACGGCGCTGACGCCAGGCTGCCGTGTCTGGTCGCCTGCTCTGGGAATCCCTGGTTGGGCTGGCCACGAGCGCGAGGCCGAGGAGTGACGCCTCGATTGGTCGGGGGGTTGGGAGCGTTGCCTGCCCCGAGGCGTTCGTGTCGGCGTGAAGGCTGGGTGTGGCCGGCGAGGTCACGGTGATGAGGGGGTAGGGAGTGCGCCGTTGTGCGCTGGTGCGTCGACCTGAGCGGCGGTTGCGCTGGCGCCCTCGCGGGCGAGGAAGGCCGTGAGTTCCTGGATGGTGCTCATCAGGGGTGCTGGGAAGACGACGGTCGTGTTCTTGTCGACACCGAGCTCGACGAGCGACTGGAGGTTTCGCAGCTGCAATGCGAGTGGGTGGGCCATCATCACGTCTGAGGCGTGGGCGAGCTCGCCGGCGGCGAGGGCTTCCCCTTCGGCGGCGATGATCTTGGCACGCTTCTCTCGCTCGGCCTCGGCCTGACGGGCCATCGCGCGCTTCATGGTCTCGGGCAGCTGGATGTCTTTCAGCTCCACGAGCGTGACTTCGACTCCCCACTCCTCGGTCTGGACGTCGAGGATCTCGCGGATGTTCTGGTTGATCGTTTCGGTTTCGGACAGCGTCTCGTCGAGAGAGTGACGGCCGACGACCGCTCGTAACGTGGTCTGCGCGATCTGGTTGATGGCCACGTCGACATCTTCGATCGCGATGACCGATCGGACTGCGTCCTTTACGCGGAAGTAGGCGACGGCCGACACATCCACCGAGACGTTGTCCTTGGTGATGATCCCTTGGGACTGGATCGGCATCGTGACGATTCGAAGCGACACCCGGTGCACTCGATCCAACAGCGGCACGATGAAGATCAGGCCGGGACCGCGGGTGCCATCGCCCTTGATCTTTCCGAGGCGAAACTGGACGCCCCGTTCGTACTGCTTCAGGATGCGAACCGACGCTACAAGCGCAACCACAGCGACCAGCACCAGGCCGATCACGGCGTAGGCAGCGGTCATGACGACTCCTCCTCGCCAACACGCAGACACCGCAAACTCAAGGCACCTGGTTGGCCGTGGCTCGTATACGGGCGATCCACCAACCCGAGCCGGTTCGGACAGGAGCGCCACACGCTCGCCTCGGTTGGACCGGCAAGCCTCACTGTAGCACCGCCTATCCGCCGAGGCCGTGATCCGCCGTACGGTCAGAACCGCTGCACCGCTCGGGCTCCCCAGCCGCGGTCGCCGGCGGAGATGGGGCTAGAATGAAAGCCCGCGTGGCCGACTCCCCGCCCGCACTCGAGCGACCCAAGCAGCCGGTCTCAGTGTCAAACCCTGGGGTGCCCCAGGAGCCGGGAGGAGCCAGTGAGCGATATCTCCGAGCATCAGCATCTTCGTGTCCTGATCGCAAATCAGCGAAGCGACCGGCTCGATCACGTCAGCAGCGTCGTCGTCAGCCTCGGTCACGAGGTTGTGGCGCGTACGATCGAGGTGGACGAGGTCGCGTCGGTCACCGGCCGCGAGCGCCCCGACGTGGCACTCGTCGGGTTGGGGGACAGCGGCTCCCACGCGCTTGAGTTGATCGGTGAGATCGTCCGCCAAGCCGCCTGCCCCGTCATCACGCTGCTTGAAACCGACGACCACGCCTTCGTCAACGAAGCGGCGAAGCGGGGCGTGTTCGCCTACATCACCGACACCAACCCCGCTCAGCTGCAAGACTCGATCGCGATCGTGCTGCGCCGCTTTGCCGAGTACCAGAACCTCGAGGGCGCGTTCGGCCGCCGCGCGGTGATCGAGCGCGCCAAGGGCATCCTGATGGAGCGCCACAGCACCACTGACGACGTCGCCTTCGAAATGCTCCGCACCCACGCGCGAAGCGGAAACAGACGGATCATCGACATGGCCTCCGCCGTTGTCGACGGGCACGCCCTGCTGCCCGGCCCCAGGCCGTGACCGAACACCTCCTGTAGGACCGCACCGGGGGCGGGGCGTCCAGCCCCCATCGCGCCGGATGCGGCTTCTCCTTCTTCCTTTGATGCTCGGCGGGGTGCTATGGTCTCGACGCGGAGTCGATCCAGCTTTCGTTGACCCGCATCCTGACCCGAGCGCCCGGTCGGCATTTCATGCTGTGACCACAGGAGGTCGGGATGCTGCCGCTGGGATACAAGCTACGCGCCTTGCAGGATGGCGGCACGCTCCCTGCCGGCGATGACAGCTACCTGCTCCTGCGCTGCCGCGGATTCACCGTGTACGACAGCAACGGACGTGTCGGAACCGTCTGCGACGTCAAGTTCGGCGATCCGCCCGCTCCAGACGCTCTGGCAGTTCGCACCGGGCTGTTCTTCCGCAGGGTGATTCTCATCCCGACGGCTCAGATCGACCAGATCTTCGCAGAGAAGCGCCGGATTGTGCTCGCACCACAAACGGAGCGCGAAGAGCGCAAGCCTCGGCGCCCCCTGGGACGGGTCCGCATCGGAGGTGCGGCGTGATCCCCGCGGCTGCTATCCGCAGCTGCCACGACTACCTCGTCGAATCACCCAACGGTCGCATCGGCAGGGTTGCCGACGTCACGTTCGCGGCCGATGAAACCACGCCAACCGCGCTGGTCATCCGCGCCGGGCAGGCGAGCACACGCCTGCTGATCATCCCCGTCTCGCAACTTACGGCGATCCGTCCCAAGCGGCGTAGCGTCACACTATGCGAATCGCCCACCATCACCACAAGCCAGCGCACCTAGGGTGAGGCACTTCGTGGCGCAGATGTGGGGTCGGCGCGCCATTGCGTCGGAGACCGCGGAGGCGAACGGGCACGTGGCTGCCGTGTATGACCGATACGGCGCAACCGCGTTCGCGCTGTGCGTGGCGATCACCAAAGACCGCGCGCTAACGGCGGACATCCTTCTTCAGTGTTGCCGGCGGGCGCCTCCCCACGCAGCACGGGACGGAGGTGTCTGGCTCCTACGGGCTGTCCGATGTGAAGCCGTGCGAAGCGCTCCGACTGACGACGAGGTGCCACCAGAATGGCTGGACGCCGCGAAGGTGCTAAACGAGAGGCAACGACAGGTATTGGGTCTTGTCTACCTGCGAGGTTTCAGCACAAACGACGCGGCCATCCACCTGGGGCTCACGCGGCCCCAGACACACGCGGCACTCGCAGCGGCCATGAACCGCCTTCGCCACCCAGGCGATGCCAACCCGAATGGCAACGTAATGGTTTGCTCCAGCACCGACCGGGCCACGGTCAGAGCGGGCGGGGAAAGCTGAAACGGCTCGTCGCGAGCCGGGTCTCGTGAGATGGGCCGTACAGGGATCGAACCTGTGACCATGGTATGGGCGTGGGGGGAGCGGGCTCCCCCCACGAGCCCCCCACATTCACATGGGCCGTACAGGGATCGAACCTGTGACCTTGGGATTAAGAGTCCCCTGCTCTACCAGCTGAGCTAACGGCCCTGGCGGAGCAGTGTACCGCCGGTCAGAGGCGCCCGGCCGCGATGATCCGCTGCAGGAACTGCTGCGTCCGGGGCTCCTGTGGATTGCTGAAGATCTCCTCCGGCGGTCCCTGCTCGAGCAGCACCCCGCCGTCCAGGAAGCAGACCCGGTGGGCGATATCCCGCGCGAATCCCATCTCGTGCGTCGCGATCAGCATCGTCATCCCACTCTCGGCCAGCTCGCGGATCACACCCAGCACCTCTGCCACCAGCTCGGGG
>DATAHR010000230.1:0-13137 GCA_036263035.1 Gaiellales bacterium
CGCAAGGTCGCAGGGAGCGTCAATATCGGGAATATTGGCGCGACCGAGGACGCCGCAGGTGCAAGGCCGACCGGCCTTGCACCGGTCACGAGCGATCTGCGATTCACGCAGATCGGGAGTGGACGGTTCGCAGCCGTAGCCACTCCCACCGTCTCGTTCACCCGACCTCTCGCAGCGCCCAGGCTCGCGAGAGATATCGACCAATCATCTAAAGCTGCCCAGGGATCAGCGGCAGGCCGCCGCTTGCGTCGGTGTCGACGCGCCAGAACGTCCCGGTGCGCTGGTCGGCGTGGATCTCGGCCACCGCGGTGGCCGTGACGTACAGCGCCGGGCCGTCGAAGATGCAGTTGGTGGCGTGCTCGCCGAGGCTGATCTCCTCGAGCACCTCGCCCTCGGCGGAGAGCACCGTCACGCCGCCCGAGATGGTGGTGCACACGAACAGCCGCCCGTCCTGCGCGAACGCCATGCCATCGGGGACGTGGCCGTCGCTCAACTGACAGAACGTCGTCACCTCGCCGTTGTCGAGCCTGCAGACTCGGTGTGCCATCGACTCGGTCCAGTACAGCCGCCCGTCGGCGTCGAACGCGATCCCGTTGGGATACACGTTGGCCCGCTCCATCAGGAACTCGCCGGCTCCGCCGGAGCCGAGGGCGAACAGCCGGCCGGGCGCGCGCTCCTCCTCCGGGAATCGATCATCCTGCTCCGTGCCCGAGTCGGTGAACCACAGCCGCCCGTCGCGGCCGAAGGCGAGGTCGTTGGGCCCGGCGAGGGTGTGCCCGCCGATCTCGGATGCCAGCAGCTCCACCGACCCGTCGGTGTTGACACGCTGGATGCCGGGGATGGCGCTCATGTCCCCGCTTCCCGGCACGTTGCCACCCTGGGTGACGTACACCGCGCCATCGCTGCCGAGCACCGCTCCCCATGGCGAGCCGCCCGTCGTCGCGAAGGTCGACATCCCGCTCCCGTCCCACCGCAGCAGCTCCCCGATGTTCCCGTCGCAAAGGACGATCGAGCCATCGGGCATGACCACGGGCCCCTCCGGAAAGCCAAGGTTCGAGGCGAGCAGCGTTCCTTCCACGGGGCGTCCTTCCGGTGGCTTGACAGGCGAAATTGGTATGAGAGCATACCAATCCGTGATTCCGGTGCGGATGCCCCGCCCCCCTACAGCACCGTACGGCCCGACTCCCCAGGGGGATCCGCGACTGTCTGCTCGGGCACTCCACATCGGCTGGCCGGTGTGGGAGAGTGGCCCGAACGCCATGTTTCGCCACCCCTCCTGGAGGACACTGTGAGCGACGCTCAAAACGACCGTCCACCGATCGCCCCGGTGGAGGCCCTGTTCGACCAGCGCCTGTCCCGGCAGACCCTGCTGCGAGGCGCCGCAGGCGCCATGCTCGGGATGTCGCCGCTGGTCGCCGCCGCGTGCGGCGGCAGCTCCAGCTCGACCACGGCTCAGACGTCGGGGGGCACGCCCAAGCGCGGCGGCGTGCTTCGCGTCTCGTTCGCGAGCGCGGGCACCGCCGAGACGCTGAGCCCGCTGATCGCCGTCACCCCGATCGACCAGGCTCGCATCCAGAACCTCTACGACCCGCTGATCATCACGAATCCCGACTTCAGCACGAGCCCCGGCCTGGCGCTCGAGTGGAACGCGAACAGCGATGCAACGGTCTGGGAGATCAAGCTTCGCCCGGATGTGACCTTCCACAACGGCAAGGATTTCACCGCCGATGACGTCATCTACTCCATCCAGCAGATGGCGAAGCCGTCCAGCTACGCGGTGCCGTTCGTCTCCGGCATCAACGCCAAGGACATCAAGAAGGTCGACAAGCTGACGCTTCAGGTGCCGCTGAAGAGCCCCGACGCCGACCTTCCCTCGAACTTCGCCCAGTACAACACCTGGATCTTCCAGAACGGGGAGACGGACTTCAAGCACCCGGTCGGCACCGGGCCGTTCGTCTACGAGAGCTTCGTTCCCGGCCAGCAGAGCGTGTTCAAGCGCAACCCGAACTACTGGCAGAGCCCAAAGCCGTACGTCGACGAGCTGAAGATCATTGGCATCACCGACAACGGGGCCCGCCTGAACTCGCTGCTAAGCGGCCAGATCGACGCCATGGGCATGCTGCCGACAGCACAGGCGAAGGCCCACCAGTCGACCGGCGACATCGTCGTCCTGACGGGCAAGTCTCCCCAGCCCATCATGTTCTACATGGACGTCACCAAGCCGCCCTTCGACAACAACGACGTGCGCATGGCGATGAAGCTGATCGTCGACCGGCCGGCCATGATCGAAGGGGCCTTGAACGGGTTTGGCAGCGTCGGCAACGACATCGTCGGCAAGGGGCTGCCGTTCTACGACACCAGCCTGCCTCAGCGCGTGCAGGACATCGAGCAGGCCAAGTCCCTGCTGAAGAAGGCCGGTCAGGAGAACCTGACCGTGGAGCTGCAGACCTCGGAGATCATCCCCGGGTTCGTCGAGTCGGCAACGCTCCTGGCCCAGCAGGCGAAGGCCGCCGGGGTCACGATCAACCTCAAGCAGGTTCCGGCGAACTCGTACTACAACCCCTCGCTGCTCTACCTGAAGATGGCGTTCGCGGAGACGCAGTGGGCGATCACGGGCATGAAGTTCTTCTACCTGCAGGCGCTGGCCAAGGATGCGCCGTACAACGAGACGCACTGGAACGACGCGTCGTTCAACGATCTGCTGGTGAAGGCCATCGGCGAGACTGACAAGACCAAGGCGCAGGACACCTGGAATCAGATCCAGGAGATCCAGTACAACCAGGGCGGCTACATCGACTGGGTGGCCGCGGACTGGGTCGACGGACTGTCGACCAAGGTCAAGGGCATGACGGCGAGCGGAGCCGGTGCGCTTGGCAACATGAACTTCATGGACGCGTACTTCGAGTGACGGATCGGAGGGACAGCCTGGAATGACGGCGGTTGCGGAGCGCAGAGGGCGCGTCCGGGAGCGCTCGCCTGTGCTCGCCTTCCTTGGCCGCCGCATGGCCGGCGCCGTGGTCGCGATCTTCGTCGCCTCGCTGGTGATCTTCCTCGGCACCGTGGTGCTCCCGGGAGACGCGGCGAGCGTCGTCCTGGGACGAAACGGCACGCCCGAGCAGGTCTCCGCGCTCAACCACCGCCTGCATCTGGACAAGCCGGCGAGCCAGGAATACGCCGACTGGATCTCGGGGCTCGCTCATGGTGACCTGGGCGACTCGGCAGTCGGCCTGGTGCAGGGGGAGAAGCACGCACCGGTCTGGCCGTTGATCTCCAGTCCGGTGAAGAACTCGCTGATCCTGGCGCTCGTCACCGCGATCTTCATGATCCCACTGTCGCTCTTCCTCGGCGTTGTCGCGGCCGTCAACGCCGGACGACCGGCCGACCATGTCATCTCCCTCGGCACGCTCGCGGGCATTGCCCTGCCGGAGTTCGTGATCGGATCGCTGCTCGTCGGAGTCTTCTTCGTCGGGCTCGGATGGCTGCCGCCGGTCGCGCTCGTTCCGCCGGGCGCCAACCCGCTCGACGACCCGAAGAAGCTGGTGCTCCCGGTGCTCACCCTCCTGCTCGCCTCGCTCGCATCCGGCGTGCGGATGGTGCGGGCCGGGATGATCGAGGTGCTGCGCACCGAGTACGTGCAGACCGCCCGCCTGAACGGCCTGCCGGAGCGGCGTGTGCTCGCCCGCTACGCGATGCGAAACGCGCTCGCGCCCAGCATCCAGGTGCTCGCCCAGAACCTCCAGTGGCTGATCGGCGGCATCATCATCACGGAGAGCGTGTTCGCATATCCGGGTCTGGGGACGACGCTGGTCACCGCGGTCGGCAACCGCGACGTGACCGTCGTGCGCGACATCGCCCTGCTCATCGCCATCGCCTACATCCTGATCAACCTGGTGGCGGATCTGATCGTGATGCTGCTCGTGCCGAAGCTGCGGGAGCCGGCGTGAGTGGCCGGCTGCGCTTCCTGCGCTCCCCCGGCGGCGCGGTCGGCGTGGCGATCGTGCTGTTCGTGCTGGCAGTCGCGCTGTTCGGCCCATACCTCGCACCCCATGATCCGACGGCGCCGATCGGGCCCGACGCCGCGCCGCCCTCGAGCACCGCTCCGCTGGGGACGGACGAGCTCGGCCGCGACGTGCTCAGCCGGCTGCTGTACGGCGGCCGTTCCGTGATCGCGCTGGCGCTCCTGGCAACCTTGCTCGCCTACGCGGTGGGCATGTCGATCGGCCTGCTGGCCGGGTACAGCCGCTCCAAGGTCGACCCGGTGCTGATGCGCTCGGTCGACGTCATGCTCGCCTTTCCCCCGCTGCTCTTCCTGCTCGTCCTGATCGCCGGAGCGGGCACGAGCACGGCCGTGCTGATCATCGGCGTGGCCGCGATCCAGGCGCCCGCCGTCAGCCGCGTCGTGCGAACGTCCACGCTCGAGGTGAGCGTGCGCGGCTACGTGGAGGCGGCGGTTGCGCGCGGCGAGCGGCCGGTCGCGGTGATCCGGCGCGAGGTGCTGCCGAACATCCTTGCACCGGTGATCGTGGACTCCGGCCTTCGCTTCACCTACTCGATCCTCATCATCGCCTCGGTCAACTACCTCGGCCTCGGCCTGCAGCCGCCGAGCTCCGACTGGGCGCTGATGGTGAGCGAGAACCGCGAGTACATCAACCTGAACCTCTGGGCCGTGGTCGCGCCGGCGGCGATGATCGCGCTGTTGACGATCGGGGTGAACCTGACCGGCGACGCGATCGCACGGAGCCTGGGAAGGTCGTACGTGCCGCGAGCGGTGCGGACGGTCACGCCGTCATGAGCAGCGCGGTGCGGGATCCGGTCATCCGCGTCGAGGGCCTGTCACTGGACCTGGCCTCGGGCGAGCCGGTGGTCGAGGACGTCAGCTTCGCCGTCGGCCAGGGCGAGATCATGGGGCTGGTCGGGGAGTCCGGCAGCGGCAAGACGACCACGGCTCTGGCGCTGCTCGGCTACACACGCGCGGGGATCGCCGTCCGCGGCGGCTCGGTGCAGGTTGCGGGCAACGAGCTGATCGGACGGGACGGCTCTGCGCTGCGAGGTCTGCGGGGGAAGGTGATGTCATACGTCCCGCAGGACCCCGGCGGCGCGCTCAACCCGTCCCTGCGGGTCGGCGATGCGATTCTGGACGTGCTGCGGGCGCACCGGAGCACCGAGGCGTCGGAGGACTCGGTGCGGGCGGCGCTGCGGCGGGTCGAGCTGGGAGCGGACCCGGAGTTTGGCCGGCGATATCCGCACCAGCTCTCCGGGGGGCAGCAGCAGCGGGTCACCATCGCCATGGCGTGCGTCTGCGGGCCTCCCGTGGCCGTGCTGGACGAGCCGACCACCGGCCTCGATGTGCTCACCCAGGATCGCATCCTTGCCGAGCTCACCCGGCTGCGGGACGAGGATGGCATGACCATGGTCTACGTCTCCCACGACCTGGCCGTCGTCGCCGGGATGGCGGACAGGATCACCGTTATGTACGCCGGGCGCGTGGTCGAGAGCGGTCCTGCAGCGGAGGTGATCGAGCGCCCACGCCACCCCTACACGCGCGCCCTCGTGGCCGCGATCCCCGATGTGCACAACCCGCGAGCGCTCCAGGGCATCCCCGGCGTGAGCGTGGGCGTGGGGGAATGGCCGGACGGCTGCGCCTTCGCCCCGCGGTGCGTCCATGCGCAGGACCGCTGTCTGGAGGCTGTGCCGTCGCTGGACGCCGTCGGACCTGGGCACGGCGTCCGCTGCGTGCGATGGGAGGAGCTTGTCGGCCATCAGCCGCGCGCCGACGGCGGGCGGGCGGCGACCGATGCGACCGGCGTCGAGCCCCTGCTCGGCGTCGAGGGGCTGTCGGTCGTCTACCGCGGCGGGCGGCTGGACAGGCCGGCCGTCGACGACGTGTCCTTTGCGATCGAGCCGGGGCGCTGCGTTGCCCTGGTGGGCGAGTCGGGCAGCGGCAAGACGACGATCGGCCGCTGCATCGCCGGACTCCACCAGCCGACGGCCGGTGTCATCCGGTTCGACGGCGTTCCGCTCCCCGGTGCGGCGCGCAGCCGCTCGCTCGACCAGCGACGGCGCATCCAGATCGTGTTCCAGAATCCGTACGAGTCGCTCAACCCCCGTCGCCGCGTGGCAGAGGAGATCGAGCGTCCGCTCCGGGTGCTGCGCAAGCTCGGGCAGGCGGACGCGCGCCGTGAGGTCGGCGAGCTGCTCGAGCGCGTGCGGCTGCCGACGCGGGTGATGGATCGCTTCCCGGGGGAGCTGTCCGGCGGTGAGCGGCAGCGGGTCGCGATCGCCCGCGCGCTCGCCCCCAAGCCCGAGCTGCTTGTCTGCGACGAGGTCACATCGGCGCTGGACGTCTCCGTGCAGGCGGCCGTTCTCGAGCTGCTCACGGAGCTGCAGCGGGAGCTTCACCTCAGCATGCTGTTCATCACCCACAACCTCGGCGTGGTCGCCTGCGTCGCCGACACCGTGCTCGTGATGGATCGTGGGCGCCTGTGCGAGAGCGGGCCGGTTGCGCGGGTGCTCAGCGATCCGGCCGACGAGTACACGCGCCGCCTGCTCGCGGCGGCGCCCCGCCTCCCGCACGGAGCTCTCAGCTGAGCCGGCCGCTTGCCATCCTCGGAGGAACCGTCGTTTCGCCCGACGCCGCGGCCCCGGCCGACGTGCTCGTCCGGGACGGGCGGATCGTCGCGGTCGGCCACGTCGACCGGGATGGCGCCGACGTCATCGACGCGGCGGGATGTCTCGTCCTGCCCGGTGCGATCGACGTGCACACACACCCGTTCGGTGCGCTCGCGGATGACACGCGGTCAGCCCTCCGGAACGGGACGACCGCCGCGTTCGCCTTCGTCGACGCCGAGGCCGGCGAGACCCCCGTCGAGGCAGCCCGCCGGACGCTTGCCGACGAGATGCCCGAGGCGATGATCGACCTCGCCTTCCACACGGTGATCTGGGAGCCGCAGTCCTACAGCCGCGGCCACCTGCGCGAGACGGCAGAGCTCGGAATCGGCAGCGTCAAGCTGTGGCTGGCATACATCGAGCTCGGCATCATGGCGGACGACGACGTCGCGCTGGAGGTGATGCAGGAAGCGGCGGAGCTCGACATGGTGGTGCTCGCCCACTGCGAGAACGGACGCGCCGTCGACCTGCTCACAAGGCAGGAGGTGGAGGCCGGCAGCCTGGGGCTGGACGCGCTTCCGCGCAGCCGTCCGATCGAGCTCGAGGCGGAGTGCGTGCACCGGTTCCTCGTGCTGGCCGGGCTCGCGGGCTGCGCGGCATACGTCGTGCACGTCACCGGACGGGCGCCGCTCGAGGAGATCCGGGCGGCGAGGGGGCGCGGCAGGCGCGTGGACGGGGAGGTGTGCATCCACCACCTGCTGTTCGACCGCGCCGACCATGAAGGGGCGGACGGCTTGAAATACGTCATGACGCCGCCGCTTCGCACGGCCGACGACCGGGCGGCGCTGCTCGAGGGGCTGCGGGACGGCGGCCTCTCGACGCTGGCCTCCGACCACTGTCACCTGCGGCTCGACCGGGACAAGGTGCCGGTCGCCGGTGACTTCACGAAGGTGCCGACGGGTCTCCCCGGGATCGGTGCCCGGCTGCCGGTCGGGTTCGCGCTCGGCGGCGACGACCCGCTCGGCCCGCAACGGCTCGTGGAGGTGGCGTGCGCGAACCCTGCCCGCATCTTCGGGCTGTACCCGCGCAAGGGAGTCGTCGCCGAGGGGGCCGACGCCGATCTGGTCGTCTGGGATCCGTCGCAGAGGGGCCGGCTGACGCTCGAATCGATCGACGACGCGCTCGACTGGACGCCCTACGAGGGGCTGGCCGTGCCTGGCAGCGTTCGCCATGTCGTTGCCGGTGGGGAGCTGGCTGTGCACGACGGCGATCTGGTCGCCCCGGACCATCGAGGGCAGTACCTGCCGATCCCACGAGTGCGCGACCGGACCCTGCGCGCGTGACGCTGTCAGTGCGAGAGGGAGCCCAGGAAGGCGCGCAGCGCCTCGGCGCTTTCGGGGTCGATCTGCGGCGGCACCTCGAGCCCATAGCCTTGCAGGGCCTCCTCGAGCCCGTCACGCCGGCCGACCAGCGCCAGCGTGTATCCGTGGCGGGCGAACTCCTCGGCCTGCTCGGCGGCCTGCTCGAGGAGAGGCCCGGCCACCTCGTTCGGGTACTCGGCGGCCGGCAGCTGGATGGCGCCCCAGTCCTCCTGCTCGAGCACCGCAAGCGCGTCGACTCCGCCGGCGGCCGGGTTGATCAGCTCCCCGGCGACCAGAGCCACACGGAAGCCGCGTGCGTCGCCGTCCATTCAGCCCTCCGTCAACGCGGCCAGCCGCGCGCGCTCCGACGCTGGGTCGTGGTCGGGCAGCTGGTGCGAGATCCCCATCGCGCGTGGAGCGTCGATCCCGCGCTCCGCGAGCACGGCGGTCAGCTCCTCCATGTAGATGCCGGCTCCCGGCGAGAGCTCGCTGGTTCCCTCTGGCCACTCCGGCCGGCCGCCGCGCGCGGGATCGGAGCTTGTGATGTGCACTCCCATGGATGGGCTGCCCTCGATGCCGACGATGATCACGTCGTCGCCTCGCCGGACATGCACCTCGATCGCGCCGGCCACCGCGGTCGCCAGGCGGCGGCAGTGCCGGCGGTAGGCGGTCGTGTCCAGCTGCTCCTTGACGGCCCAGAACCGGTGGAGTCCGGTGAAGGCCAGCTCGGGGCACGGCATCTGCTCGATTCGCCAGTCGCGCGCGCGCAGCTCCTCGACGAGCGGCGAGTAGACCCCGGGGCAGCGGGCACCGCCGTCGGTCTTCGAGTTCTGGTTCAACAGGCAGTGGGCGACGAAGGCGACTCCGGGCATCCAGCCAGTATACGGACGCAGGGAGGCGGCTCATGAGCGTGCGCAGCGCCCTCGTGACGGGTGCGTCGTCGGGGATCGGCCGGGCCATCGCCGAGCGCCTCGCCCGGGACGGCTTCGACGTGGTACTTGCCGACGTCCGCCGCGATCCCATCACCGGCGGGGAGCCGACGGACGAGGTGATCCGGGCGGCCGGTGGACGCGCCGTCCACATCGACGCCGACGTGTCCCGGGAAGACGACTGCCGGCGAATGGTGGACACGGCGGTGAAGCGGTGCGGCACGCTCGACGTCGTCGTCAACAACGCGGCGATTGCGGGAGCGCACTCCAAGCCCCTGCTGGACACAGGCCCCGACGACTGGGACGCGATCATGGCGGTCAACCTCCGCGGCGCCTACCTGCTCTGCCGGGCAGCCGTGCGGCAGATGCTCGAGCAGCCGCTGGTAGGGGACGCACGCGGACGGATCGTGAACATCACGTCGCAGCACGGCGTGGTCGGGCCTCCCGGCCACTTCGCGTACGCCGTGGGCAAGGGCGGCCTGATCCAGATGACCCGGCAGATCGCCGTGGACTACGGCCCTCGCGGGATCATCTGCAACGCCGTCGCGCCGGGGAAGATCGTCACGGGCACGCCGGGCGATCTGAGCGCCAGCGAAGAGGGGCTCGCCTACGTCCGGTCGCGCACCCCGTTCGCGCGGCTGGGGCAGGCAGAGGATGTCGCCTCGACCGTTTCCTTTCTTGCCAACGATGCCACCTACATCAGCGGCGCGAACGTGATGGTCGACGGAGGCTGGACGGCGTACTAGTAGGCCATCCAGCCGCCGTCCACCAGCAGGTTGGTGCCGCTCACATACGTGCACTCGTCCGAGGCCAGGAACACCGCTGCCGCGGCCACGTCCTCGGGCTGCCCGAGGCGCGCAAACGGCGTTCGGGAGTGCGAGTACTCGAGGATCTCGGGCGTATCCGGCTCGTCGGCCGGTCGCGTCAGGATCTTGCCGGGCGCGATGGCGTTGACCATGATGCCGTGCCGTCCGAAGTCCACGGCCACCTGCCGGGTCAGGTTGACGACGCCGCCCTTCGCGGCGCAGTACGCGACGTGACCCGGTGTGCCAACCATGCCGTGCTGCGACGACATGTTGATGATCCGGCCGCGCACCTCGCCGACCGGCTCCTGGCCGAGCATCTGCTGGACGGCGCGCTTGCAGCAGAGAAAGACGCCGCGCAGGCCGACGTCCATGACCGCATCCCAGTCGTCCTCGTCCGTCTCGAGCAGGCCCTTGGAATGGCGGCCGGCGATCACCGCGTTGTTGACCATGACGTCCAGCCGGCCGCGGCGCTCCACGGCGGTTCCCACCAGCCGGTCGATGTCCTCCCAGCGGGAGACGTCCGACTCCACATACACGGCCGTGCCTCCCTCGGCCGCGATCAGCTCCGCCGTCGGGGCCCCGCCCTCGCGCGGCTGCTCCCGCACGTCGCCGACGACGACGTCGGCTCCCTCTCGTGCGAATGCCAGCGACATCGCCCGGCCCAGCCCGGACGAGCCGCCCGTGACCACGATCGCCTTGCCGGCCAGGCGGGCGCTCAGCTGAGCAGGCCCTTCGCCAGGCCGCCGTCGATCAGCAACGTGATGCCGTTGACGTAGGCCGCTCGGGTCGAACAGAGGAAGGCCACGGCGTCGCCGATCTCGGACGGCTCTGCGAACCGGCCGGCCGGGATGGCCTCGGCGTCCCGCCGCCGGTCGCCCTCGGGATCGTCGCCGGCGGCGTAGATGCGCTGCATCCGCTCGGTGTCGATGTACCCGGGAGCGATGCAGTTGACGGTGATGCCGTGCCGCCCCTCCTCCTGGGAGAGCGTCTTCGACCAGCCGGTCACGCCCGGCCGGTATGCGTTCGACAGCAGCAGCCCGTCGTTCGGCTCCTTGACGGCCGACGAGGTGATCGTCACGATCCGCCCCCGTCCGCTCTCACGGAGCGCCGGCAGCGCGCGGCGCGTGAGCCGGATGGTCGACATCAGGGTCAGCTCCCATGCGGCGCGCCAGTCGTCGTCGCCGAACTGCTCGAAGCCGCCGGCGGGCGGGCCGCCGGTGTTGTTCACCAGGATGTCAAGGCGGCCGAATCGTTCGAGCGTGGTGTCGACCAGCCGCGCGAGGTCGTCAGGGCTCGTCGCGTCGCCTGCCACGGCGTGCCCGCGGGCCGGGCCGGGAAGCGCATCGGCCTGCGCGGCCGCCTCCTCGAGCAGATCCTGCCGCCGTGCGAACAGCGCGACGTTGCACCCCTCGGCCGCCAGCGCCATTGCGGACGCCCGCCCCATGCCCGAGGAGGCACCGCCGACGATCGCAACGCATCCCTCGAGACCGAGATCCATGGTGTGCGAGCATAGTCGCCGATGTTCCGGTTGGGCCTCCTGAACCCGAACACCGACCCACGCCACACGGAGGCGATGGCCGCGGTCGCGCGCGGCGTGCTGCCCGGGGGCAGCGAGGTGCTCGCCGCCTCGCCGGATCGCGGTCCGGCGTCGATCGAGAGCGCGGCCGATGCGGCGATCGCGGCCGCCGAGATGCTCTCGCTGCTGCGCTTGCTGCCGCCGCAGGACGCGTATCTCGTGGCCTGCTTCGGCGACCCCGGCATCGACGCGGCGCGCGAGCTGACCGACGCACCGGTGGTCGGTATCGGGGAGGCCGCGTTCCGGGCGGCCTGCCTCGTGGCGGCGCGGTTCGGAGTGGTGACGACCCTCGCCCGCGGTATCCCGGCGATCGAGGCCGCCGCCCGCCGTCACGGGATCTCGGATCGGCTCGTCGGGGTGGAAGCGCTGACGATCCCCGTGTCCGATCAGGGCGCCGGCCACCCTGACACCACCGAGGCGATCGTCGCGGCGGCGGAGCGACTGGCCACGGGTGGGGCAGAGGCCGTGGTGCTGGCCTGCGGCGGCATGGCCGAGGTTGCTGCCGCGGTGCAGGAGCGGGTCGGGGTTCCGGTCTGCGACGGTGTCGGGTTCGGCGCGCTGCTCGCCCACGCCCTGTGGCGCACCGGTCTGCGCACGAGCCGCGCCGGAGCGTACGGGCCGCCCGAGCCCATCCCCTACCGTGGGATGGCGCCGTTCACCGAAACGCAGGGATGACGGACTCGGCGACGAGGTGAATCGTCTGCTCCTCGAGCTCCGGGTCGGGGAAGAAGATGCAGATCGAGTCCAGGCCTGCATCGAGCCATGCCCGCATCTTCAGCTGCACCTCCTCGGGCGACCCCACCAGCGCGAGGTCCTCGAGCCACTCCTCGGGCATCTCCGACTCGATGCCTGCCGGGCCGAGCCGGTCGATCAGATCTCGTAGCTGATCCGAGATCCCGTAGGCGTCGGTCATGGTGTTGGTGCCGAACTCGCCGAGGAACGACGCCAGCACGGGGCGTGCGAGCTCACGCGCGCGGGCGCCGTCGCGGTCGACGCAGGTCAGCGCGATCGTCGAGTAGCGCATCGACCCGGGATCCCGGCCGGCGCGGGCCAGGCCGCGCTCCACCTGCGAGCGCGCGAAGCGGATGTAGGCCTCGCCGCTCGACGCCGCGAGCAGTGTTGTGTCCGCCAGCTCCCCGGCGAGCCGCAGCAGCATCGGCCCGCTCACGCCCATCGCGATCGGTACCTCCTCGACTGCCGGGTGGGTGATGGCGATGCCGTCGAGCGTGAAGCTCGTGCCGTCGAGGTCGACGGTCTCGCCGCGCAGCAGCCGGCGTATCGAACCGACGCTCTCGCGCAGGGCTGCGACCGGCTTCTCGGGCATGAGCCCCATCTGGCGCAGCCAGTCGGGCAGGCCGAGTCCGATTCCGGGCCGAAAGCGTCCGGGGAACGCGCGGCTGATCCCGGCGATCTCCATCGCCAGCACCGCGGGATGGCGTACGAGTCCGGAGACGATGCTCGTCCCGATCGGCACGGACTCGGTGGCACCGAGTGCAAGGGTGGTGCAGACCAGCGCGGGCTCGTACCAGTAGTCCTCCGGGATCATCAGGTGGGAGAACCCCAGCTGCTCCAGGTGCCGCGCTCGCTCGCCGATGCGCTCAGGCGGCACCATATCGCCGAGCGACACGCCAATGGGATGTGCGTAGGGCTGGTGCACGGCCGGAGATCGTACAGATGTCACGGACGCCGCGGCACCCCTGTGACATCCCCGCGCGTCACAGAAGCGTCACGAAACGCCGGCGTTGTCAGTGACGGTGTCAAAGACCCACCGGGTGGGCGTGACAGCTCTGTGACGCAATCGTGACGGGTCGGCCGCCTGGTTGCGCGGATCCCTCGCAGCACCCAATTATTGGAGTCAA
>DATAHR010000231.1:0-2069 GCA_036263035.1 Gaiellales bacterium
CCGGTGGTCAGGAACTCCGGCTCCGCCGTTCCCGCGGCCGTCGTGACGTCTGGCTCGGGAGGGGCGATGCCCGCCGAGCGGGCCGCTGACTGGGCGGAGCTGACGATGAGCCCGGCCCCGGCGTCCGCCGCGCGCTGTGCGACACGCTGGAGGCGCTCTTCCGCGCCGGCCGGGTCACCCGCCGCGGCCGCAGCCACCGCGGCCAGGATCTCGGCCCGCCACGCTGCGAGGTGAAACCCGCGGTCGCCGGCGTCGGCGGCGACCGCGTCGAGCACCTCGACCGCCCGGCCGGCGTCGCCCCGGGCGAGCAGGATCCGGCCGCGTGCTTCCGCCAGCAGCACCGAGCCGGCCGCCGCCGGGTGCGCTGATGCGACCTCGACCATCGCCTCCGCCTCGTCGACCAGACCGCCGGCGACCAGCGCCTCGGCCGCGACCGATATCGCGTCCCCGTAGGGCGCCAGCTGCTGCGCATGCTCTGCGATCTCACGGCCAAGCGCCGCGGCGTCGTCGATGCGGCCGGTGATCAGTCGCAGGCGGATCTGCGGAGCCGCGTCATAGACGACGTCCTGCAGCTCGGTGCGCGTCTCGAGCGGCGGCAGATGCTCAGCCGCCTCGTCGACTCGGCCCAGCTCGAGCAGCACCTCGGCCAGCTCCACCTCGCTGCGCCAGCGCGTCTTCTCCTTCGCGGCGGCGGCCGCCGCGTCCTCCGCGGTGACGAGGGCCTCGGGCAACCGGCCGGCGATCCGCAGGCCCCAGCTGTTCGCGATGTTGATCATGTCGGTGATCACAGCCGGGCCCGGTTCGGCCGCGAGCGCGTCGACTCGTTCCGATACGCCGGCCGTCACCATGTGAAGCCGCGTCCAGGCGTCGTTGTAGGCGATGTTGTGCGCGATGAAGGAGTATCCCCGTCGGCGGGCCTCGTCGAATGCCTCGTCGATCAGGCGGTTCCCCTCATCAGGGTCCGCCTCATCCAGAAGCACGAAGCCGAGCCACGCCATCGCCCATATCCGTTCGAAGTCGGCGCCCGCCTCCCGTGCGACGTCGAGCGCCTTCATGGCCGCCTCCGTGGCTCGCGGGTCGAACTCGAACTTGTAGTGGCCGGCCAATCGCATGTAGGCATGCGACAGCTGTGCGGACGGGCCGCCCTGCTCCAGCACATCGATCGCCTGGCGGGTCTGCTCGTATGCCTCCGCCGAGCGCCCCTGCTCCCAGGCGCAGCGAGCGAGCACGATGCGCGCCGCGGCGGCCTCCAGCAGCTCCCCGGCGTTCTCCAGGCCGGCGATCCCCGTCGCGAGCACCTCGGCCGCCTGCGCGGTCCTGTCGTCCATCCACAGCGCCCGGCCCATCCGGCACAGCAGACGTGAGCGCTGAAGCTCGTCGTGCGTGTAGGGCAGGGCATGCTCGAGCAGCTGCAGCGCCTCCGAGAACGCCAGCGTCCGCTCCATGTCCTCGGCCGCCAGGAGGCAGAGCGGCACCGCCTCCTCGAACCGGCCGGCGCCGAGCAGATGCCGCGCGCGCTCGAGCGCCGAAGCGCCGGCCTGCTCTGCAGCATCGGCCGCACGGCTGTGGATCTCCTGGCGGCGCGGGAGCACCACCTCGTCCGCGATCGCCTCCTGCGTCATCGCATGCCGCCACTGGTAGAAGGCCCTACCGGAGTCGAGCTCGTCGAGGAGCTGCTGGCGGACCCCGACGGCGAGCGCCTCGTGAACCAGAGCGTCGGCAGCGTCGGCAACGGTGACCAGCGTCGCGTAGTCAAACGTTCGTCCCAGCACCGCCGCCGCCTCGAGGACGCGGGCATCGCCGGCGTCCAGCCTCCCGAATCGCAGGACGATGGTGTCGCGCACGGTCTCCGGTATCCGCAGCTGAGAACGGCGCTCCCAGCGGTCTTCGGTGCGGAAGATGTCACCCCGGTCGATCGCTTCACGCAGCATCTCCTCGAGCACGAACGGGTTCCCCTCGGTGCGCTCATGCATCACCCGGCGGAACTCCGGGCTCACCTCGGTCTCGTCCAGGATCGCCGCCACCATCGCGGCCAGCTGCTCCTCGTCCAGCGCCGTGAGGGCGACCGT
>DATAHR010000232.1:0-5458 GCA_036263035.1 Gaiellales bacterium
CATCTGCTCGGCGTGGACGCCCTGCAGGTGCAGCAGGATCTCGGCCGCTTCAAGCAGCTGATCGAGTCGCGCGGCACCGCCACCGGCGCGTGGCGGGGCACGGTCGAAGCCGACTCGTAGCGTCACACGGAGCCGGCGGGGCGTATCCCGCCGGCTCCTCCTGCTCCACCGCCCATGGTGGCCATCTCCGACGCCTAGGCCGCCGTGTATCGTGGCGGCTCGTGGCCGCCGACCCGCAGCGACCGCCGCTTCACCGGCACGCCGCCCGCGCGGGGGCGGCGCTTGCCGTGCTCGCCGTCTCGGTGATCGCGATCAGGCTGCTCGCCGCGGTCGCGCCGCCGGGGGTTGCCCTGCTGCCGGCCTTCCTGCTCGTGGTTTTAGTGCCTGGACTGGCAACGGCCCGCCTGCTCCGGCTCGACGACGCACTCGACCCGTTGATGCTGGGCGTCGCTGCGATTCCGCTGGGCTGCGCCGCCTGGTGCCTGGCGCTGATGGCGGCACTGGTGTTGCGATTGCCGCTGGCGGTGCTCGCCGTCATCGTCGCGGCGCTCGCCGCAGTCGTCCTCTCGGTGCGGCCCGTTGGCACGCGCCTGGGCGGTGGCCGCTGGACGCTGCCGGCTGTCGGCGCCGGCGGCCTCGCGCTGGCCCTTGCCGCCTCGCGCTTCGAGACGGCCGTGCTGCACGGCGACGGGCTGTTCCACGCCGGGCGCGTGCGCAAGCTGATCGACCTGCCGCACCTTTCGCTCTCGGGGCTCTCGTCGGTCTGGCACGGCTCGCCGCACGCCGGGTACGTGGTGCCGGCGCTGCACGCCATGGAGGCGGTGGCGATACGGATCACCGGCACCGAGCCGTCCGCCGCCTACTCCAGCCTCGCGCCGGCGTGCGCGTTCCTGCTTCCCGCCGCAACGTTCGCGCTGGGAACGGTCGCGGCCGGCCGCGCCGCCGGCACCGCCCTCGCCCTGCTCGCGGCCTGGGACTCGCTCGCCCGGGAGTCGCTGTCGACGATGCAGCAGCCGCCCACCTTCACCTTCTTCGTGCTGGTGCCGGCGACGCTGGCGCTGCTGCTGGCAGCCTCGCGCTCGCAGTGGGATCGCCGGCTGGGACGGGCGATGGTGCTGGCCGTGTTCTCGGTGGCGGTGATCCACGCCACCTACGCCGTGCTGCCCCTCGCGTGCATGGCGGCGGTGGTGATCGCCACCCGGGCGGGGCTGCGCGCGCTCGCGGGATGCGTTGCGGCCACCGCCGCGGTGTTCGGGGTGATCTGGGCGATCGCCCTGCGCGGAGGGACGCCCCAGCCGCAGCCGCCGCTGCTCGGCAGCGTCTTCGTCGAGCGGGGCGGCCACCCGATCGTCGCCCAGGCGAGCTGGATCTTCGATCAGCGCCCGGAGATCGCCCTCGGCGTCCTCGCGGTCGTGCCGCTGCTGCTGCTCTACCGCGGCCGGCATGCGGTCGCGGCGTCCGTGATGGCCGGCGCGCTGACGCTCTGCTCGTTTCCGGGGGTTCCGGCGCTGCTCACCGGCGTGTTCGGCTCCGGCCAGGTGAAGCGGTTCGGCCGCGGCGGCCTGCCCTGGGCGCTGACCGCCGCCATCGCGCTCGCCGAGGTGGCCGCGGTGGCCGGACGCCGAGCCGCCCTGGCGACGGCGGGCGGCATCGCGATCGCCTCGCTCCTGTACCAGGCGACCGTGCCGGAGGGGTGGCTGCTTACCGCCCTGGTCACGGCGCTGACCGTTGCAGGCGTCGTCATCGTGATCGTCTACGCCGTGCGCGCCTGGCCGCTTCGCCTCAACGTCGCCGCCGGAGCGAGCACCGGTACGGCGCTGCTGTTCGCCGTCGCGCTGACGGCCGGTTCCGTTCGGGCCGAGCACGGCCAGGTGGTGCACGACCTGCGGCACGGGGTGACGGTCGTGGACACGCTGCCGCGGGTGCCCGCGCCGGTGGTCAGCTACCTGCGGGCGCACGACCAGGCGCCGTTCCCGGTCGTTCTGGCCGAGTCCTACATCGGCTACCAGCTCGCCGGGGAGGCGGACGTGTATCCGTTGGCGCTGCCGCTCGAGCGCACGCGAGGAGAGCCTCGCAACGCGCCGGCCGCCCGCAGGCGGGCAGTGAACATCGCCCTGGCGCCGGGCGTGTCGCCGCAGCTGCGGTCGCGCATCTTCGACCGGTACAACGTGCGCTACATCGTCGTCAACGACGACACCACGCCGCGCGCACGAGCAGCGCTTGCAGGTGACCCAGGTGTGCACCCCGCGCTGCGTTCGGGGCCGTGGACGGTGTACCGCGTCACGTCTTGACACGTTCCGCACAACCCCGGTAGCGTCGCGCCGACACGCACCTGGGGAGGGACACATGCGGAACCGCAGAGGAGTGCTGGCCGTCGTGCTGCTGATCGCCGCAACGGCGCTGGCCGTTGCCATGACGCGCAGCGGACATGAAGAGCGATTCGGCAAGGGCGGTGATCCCGACCGCGACATCGCCGGGGCGCGCATCGCTGCGTTCCACGGCACCGTCAAGCGCGTGACCGCGCAGGCCGCGGCGACCCCGACGGGCTTCGACTCCGAGCGCCTCTGGAGCACCGGAGACGACTGGGAGCCCGCGGTCGCGGTGGATCCACGGTCCGGCTCCTCGATGGTGTACCAGCTGACGACCCGCTACGGCGGCCCCAAGGCGTGCAGCTCGTGCTCGGACCCGGCCATCATCTTCCGCAGCTCGAGCGACGGTGGAGCGACCTGGAGCGCCGACTCCTTCATCTGCGCCTGCAAGAACGTGAAGGCGCAGAACGACCCCCAGATCGCCGTTGCCAACGACGGCACGCTGTACGCCGCGTGGCTGAACGACTACCAGCCGGGCGTCGTCTTCTCCAAGTCGACCAACCACGGCGCCACGTGGTCCACGCCGGTCTCGGTGGAGGGAAAGAGCCTCAACTTCAGCGACAAGCCGATCCTCGTGATCTCGCCCACCGGCAAGGACATCTACATCGCGTTCAACTCGAGCGACAGCTACGTGGTGGCCTCTCACGACTTCGGCGCGACCTGGGGGGCGCGTGTGAAGACAAACAGCGACACGCTCTACTGGTTCGCCGAGGGCGGCGCGGTTGCATCCAACGGCACCGTCTACTTCGCCGAGAGCGCGGAGAACCAATCGGCGACCGGGCAGGTGAAGCTCGCCGTGCTTCGCTCGACGAACGCGGGCGCGTCGTTCACGACCACCTTCATCGACACGGCCGAGCAGCAGCCGGCCTGCACCTCGGCCGGCTGCACCAGCGACTTCCTGGCTCCGCAGGCCAGCCTCGCAGTGGACTCTGCCGGCAAGGTGCTCGCCGCCTACTCGCTGGGCACCGTGGCGGGCGGCCCCAAGGGGCTCTACGTGCGGACGTCGACGAACGGGACGACGTGGAGCGCGCGACAGCTGCTGAGCGGGTCGGGCGACAACGGCTTCCCGGAGGTGACCCACGGCCCCACCGCCAACGACTTCCGTGTCGCCTGGCAAGACAACCGCAACGGCGCCAGCGCCTACAACACGTGGTACACCAAGACGACCGACGGCGGCAGCACCTGGTCGACGCAGGTGCGCCTGTCTGACCAGGCCACCGGCGCGCCCTACAAGTCGGCGTCCGGCTACGCGTTCCCCTACGGCGACTACTTCGAGATGGAGACCGGGCCGACGGGCGTGAACTACGTGATCTGGGGCGAGGGCATCAGCTACACCGGTCCGGGAGGAAGCTGGTACACCAAGGGACAGTGACCGCCGAAATCAGGCGATGACGTCCACGGCAACGCGCTGCACCGCGTTGTTGCCGTAGCCGCCGACGTTCCAGCGAGGCGCGTCGGGCTGCCTGTTGCCCAGGTCGTCGACCGCGCGGCAGCACAGCTCGACGCGCCCCTCGCGCTGCGGCGTCCAGCCGAACGTCCACCGCCGCCACGCGTAGGGCCCGTCCGGCGGATCCAGGCGGGCGTCCTGCCAGGTGAAGCCGCCGTCGGTCGAGACGGCAACCGAGGCGATCGGCGCCCAGCCGGACCAGGCCCGGCCCTCGAGCTCGACCGGCTCCCCACGTCGCACGCGGCGGTCGCGCGACATGAAGTCCGGGATCCCGGGCGGCGCCATCAGCGACCGTGGCGCCATGCGCGTGACCGGGGTGCCGGGATCGTCCTCGTGGTCGCGCCACCGGTAGGCGTGCGCCTGCTGATAGCCGGTGAACGGCTCGCTGACCGCCGTGATCGAGCGCAGCCACTTGACGCTCGTCATGCCGTACCAGCCCGGGACGACCAGCCGGAGCGGATAGCCGTGCTGGGGAGGCAGCGGCGCGCCGTTCAGGTCGTATGCGAGCAGCAGCCCGTCCTCCCGCGCCTGATCGACGGTCAGGCTGCGGGCGTACTGGTGCTCGTCCTCACCGCCCTCGAGACCGCGGTCGAGGCCCTCGAACACGATCTCCACGGCATCGTCCAGCACACCCACCTGATCGAGCAGATCAGCAAGCGGCACACCCGTCCACTCCGCCGTGCCGACCGCCTCGAGCACCCACGGCTGGCTCGTGATGTGGGGCTCCAGCCCGGTGCGGCCGTTGCCGGCGCACTCCATGGTGACGCGCGCCGTCACCGCTGGACGGCCGCGCAGGTCGTCGAGGCGCAGGACGGCGGGTCGCTCGACGCGGCCGCCGATCTCGAGACGCCAGTCCGTCCCGACCACGGGGATGTCGTAGTGGATCAGGAGGTAGTGCAGTCCCACCGGGGTGACGTCGTAGCGCAGGGCCTCGAGCGGCATGCCGTGATTGCGCGCGGCCAGCTGCAGCTCCTGAAGGCTGACACCTGCTCCATCCACCGCCGACAGCCTACCGCCGCCGGCCGGGCGGCGCGGTTGCGCCGGCTCACACGAGCCGTCAAGCTACGCCGATGGCGGCAGGAGCAGACGGCCCATGTTCCTGAACCGCATGCCCCGCTTCGAGGTGCTGAGCGACGAGGCGCTCGCAACCATCGGCCAGGGGTGGGAGCGGCTGGCGCAGGAGGTGGGCGTTCGCTTCGACCACCCGCGCGCGCTCGAGCTGTTCGCCGACGCCGGCCAGACGGTGGACGGCGAGGTCGTCCGGTTCGACCCCGGCTTCCTGAGGCGGCACGCCGCGGCGGCCCCGGCGGAGTTCACCCTGCGCGCTCGCAACCCGGAGCGGGACCTCACCATCGGCGGCGACGCCATGGTGTTCGGCGCCGTCAACGGGCCGCCGTTCGTGCGCCTGGACGGGGAGCGGCGGGACGGCACCATGGCCGACCTCGAGAACCTCCTGCGGCTCGCGCACATGGCGGACGTGATCGACACGCCGGGCCGCAACATGCTGGAGCCGGGCGACGTGCCGCTCGACATCCGCCACCTGCGGCGGTCGCTCGCCTCGGCGACGCTCACCGACCGGGTGTGGTCGGGGGAGGCGTCGTCGGAGGCTGCGGCCGAGGACTGCATCGCCATGGCGCGGATC
>DATAHR010000233.1:0-12937 GCA_036263035.1 Gaiellales bacterium
CGGCGAGGCCGGTAGAGAGGACGCGATGCAGCGCGCCGCGCTGCCAGCGGCTGGCGAGGTCATCGCCGTACAGGCGAAAGCGGTAGGTCGACCGCTCGAAGTCGTAGGGATGCGGGACGGGCAGCTGATGCATCGTCAGCCCGGAGCCAGCCGGATTCGCAGCCGCTCGATCGGCGCGGCCGCCACGGCGTGATCCAGGTCGGCCTGCGTGGCGGCCGTCGTGCGCATAAGCCGGCCGTCGAGCTCCGCCTCGAGCGTCTCCACCGCGAACGGCCACGGGGAGACCGTGACCGCCTGCGCGCCGCCGGCGGGCATCCGCGCGGTCAGCGATGTGGTTCCGTCCGCCGCCGGCACCTCGGCGAACGACCCCTCCTCCGACGACGCCGTGCATACGAACAGCGATAGCCAGTCCCAGCACCGGAGCAGGGTCGCGTTGCGTTCCACCTCGTCCCGGTCGGCCCGAAGCGCGGCGATCATCCCGCCCTGCCAGGCGCGCTCGCTCTCCAGGTAGCCCCGCACCGGCTCGGCGCGTCGCTCCTCCTCCGAGACGTAGCGCTCGTAGAGGCCCGTGCCGTGCAGTGAGACGAGCAGCGCGGCGTAGGGGCTCTGTGCGATCATCAGCCGCGCCGCCCGGCTCCACAGCTCCACGTGCATGGCCCGCGGCATCGACGTGAAGGAGTAGGGGAGGCCCGTCCGCGGGTCGAGCACGGGGGCCGCGTCCCACGCCGCCATGCCGATGTCGTGCTGCAGCGCCGCCAGTCGCACCTCGTCCCTTGGCCGGAACGGCCATGCCCAAGCGTCGGCGAACCGGCCCGAGAGCCATGCGTGCGCCGGCTGGCCGACGAGCAGCGTTCCGGCAGGGTGGGGCCGCAGGATCACGCCGGCTCCGGCTCCTCGCCGGGGATACGCGAGAACATGACCGCGTCGCGCCGCTCCCCACGGCGGTCATACCACGCGCGCAGCACGCCCTCGCGCACGAATCCGCCGCGCTCGGCGACGCGCTGCGACGCGGCGTTGTCGACGTCGGTCGTCAGCTGCAGCCGGGCGATCGGCAGCTCGCGCAGCGACCATGCGGCCAGCAGCCGAAGCGCCCTCGTCGCCGTGCCGCGACCGCGCGCCTCAGGCGCGAGCCAGTAGCCGATCTCAACGATCGCCGGGTCGGCCTCCTTGACATCGATCCCGACGGCGCCGAGCACGGCCCCCGAGCCGGCCTCGGTGATCGCGAGGTTCAGCTCGTTCGGCGTCTCGTTCCGTTTCACGTAGGCGAGCCCGTCCTCCTCCGTGTACGGGACGGGGATCACCGGGATGAAGCGCGCCACCAGCTCGTCGTTGCAGCAGCGCACGATCTCCGGCACGTCGTCTGGCGTCCAGGGGCGCAGCGCGATCGCGTCATCCGCCAGAGCGGGCTCGGGCGCCCTCATCCCAGGTCGCCCGGCAGCAAGGCGAACATCGCCGCGTCGCGTCGCTCGCCGCGCAGGTCGTACCAGTTACGCAGCACCGCCTCGTGCCGGAACCCCGCCTGCTCGGCGACGCGCATCGAGGCGACGTTCTCGGTGTCCGTGAAGACCTGGACGCGGGCCGTGCCGTCCACGCCGGCGACCCAGCGGCCGAGCAGCCGAAGCGCCCCGGTCGCCACTCCCCGCCGCCGGGCGCTCGGCGCGACCCAGTAGCCCATCTGGACAACGCCGGGCGCGACGGTCCGCGCTCCGATCGCCCCGGCCAGCGGGACGTCCGTCAGCTCGACGGCGAACCGCAGCAGGCCGGCGTCGTCCGACTGGGCGCCCGCGATGAAGTCCTCCGCGTCGCCGCGGGTGTAGGGGACGGGGATCGGCGGCAGCCACCGGCGGATGTCCGGGTCGTTGCAGCAGTCGACCAGGTCGTCGACGTCCGCCGGCTGCCAGCGCCGGAGCCTCAGCTCCGCGGTCGCGAGCTCGGGTTCGGGATAGGCCAGCGACATCGCGCAAGCATAGGCAGGGCTACGCGGCGACGATCTCGCGGGCGAGCTCGAGCAGCGTGAGCGACTCCGGGCCCGGGTCGGCCACGGCGCGCAGCAGCACCGGCAGCCGCGGGAGCGAGCGCACCGCGGTCGTGAGCTCGGAGTCATCGCCGCCCTCGAGCGCCGTCTGCGCGGCCAGCGCCCTGTCGAGCGTGAAGCCGCAGAAGGTGAGCCACACCATCGCGGCCTCACGGGTCTCCGGATCGGCGGGCGGGGCCGCCGCGGTGCCCTCGCGCAGGCGGGTGAGCGCCTCGTCGGCCAGGTCCGCGACCGCCTCGGCGGACACGACCGCCGGGGTGAGCTCCTCGGTCAGCCGCCCGGGCGGCTCGTCCAGCTCGTCCGCGACCACGCGCAGCGCGCCCTGCAGCCCCTGAGTCGCCTCCAGGAATCGCGCGTGAACCTCCCGTTCCTGCGCGCCCGGTGCCTCCACCCGCCCCGCGGCCGACGGCCCGCCGACGTAGCCGCGGCCGTCGACGCCGATCTCCTGGAGCGCGTCCGCGTAGACGAGCATGTCGGCCGCGTCGAGCAGCCCGGCATGGTGCGCCGCTTCCGCGGCGTCCCGCTCGTACGCCAGCGCGGCGTCGGTCATGCGGCCGGTCACGAAGTCTCCGAGCCGGCGCAGGGTTCTCACGCGCGGCGCGCCGGGCGCCTGTCGCAGCTCCGTCACGGCGCGCTGCGCCGTCCCGCAGAGGGGGAGCAGATCGTCGGGTGTGACCTGGGTGGCTGGCATTGCCGGGGCAGCGTACCCGCTGGTCGGCGCCGGGAACCAACGGCGATACCCTCCGCCGGTGCGCCGAACCCCCCACTCCGCAGACGCGATGCTGGTGGTGGCGAACGTCCTTTGGAGCCTCAACTACGCGACGACCAAGTACGCGTTCGAGGGAGCCTGGGAGCCGCTGGCGTTCTCCGCCACACGGTTCTGCGTTGCCGGGCTCGCGTTCGGGTCGCTGGTGCTGTGGAGGGAGGGGAGCCTTCGCGTGCGCCGCGAGCACGTGGGCCTGGTGCTGGCCGCCGCGGCCGTTGGCATAGTTGGCAACCAGCTCACCTTCAACTACGCGGTGGACAACACCACCGCCGGAAACACGGCGCTCATCCTCGCCTCCTCACCCGCGTTCGCCGCCCTCTTCGCCTCGCTCGCGGGTCACGAGCACGTCGGCGCCAGGCACTGGCTGGCGCTCGGGGTCTCGGTGTCGGGCGTCGCGCTCGTCATCCAGGGCGGGGCCGGGGTGGCGGGGGTCAGCCTGCTTGGCGACCTGCTCGCCGTCGGCGCAGCCGTCACCTGGGCTGCCTACTCCGTGATGCTGCGGCCGCTGTTCGCGCACTACTCCGCCGCGCGCATCAGCGCCCTGATGGTCGCCATCGGCGGCGCCATGATGCTGCCCTTTGGCATCCCGCAGATGATGAGGCAGGACTGGGCAGCCATCAACGGCCTGCGGTGGGGAGCCTGGCTCTATTCCACGATCTTCCCCGTGCTCGTCACGAACGTGCTGTATTTCCGTGCATTGCGCACGATCGGCGCCTCCCGCGCAACGCTGTACATGTACCTCCAGCCGTTCCTCGGCGCCCTGTTCGCTGCGCTGCTGCTGGGTGAGGAGATCACCGCGCTGCAGTTCATCGGCGGGCTCGTCATCGTCGGCGGCGTCTCGCTGGGCCGGTTGATGCCGGGCGCGACGGTGCGCGAGTGAGCGACCGGCGAGCGACGTTGCCGCTCTACCTGGGCGGGTTCCTCGGGCCGTTCGGCGGTGCCGTGCTGGCCGTCCTGATCCCGGAGCTGCGCGACGCCTTCGACGCGACCACGGCAGAGGTCGCCCTGGCCGTGCCCGCGTATCTCGTGCCATTCGCCCTGCTGCAGGTGGTGTCCGGCACGATCGGCGAGCGGATCGGCCGCCGGCGGTCGGTGCAGGGGGCGTACCTCATCTATGCGGCCGCGCTCGTGCTCTCGGCGGTGTCGCCGACGATCACCGTGTTCCTCGTCTCGCGGGCGATCCAGGGGGTGGCGAACGCGTTCACGACGCCGCTGCTGCTGGCCGGGCTGGCCGACGCCGTGCCGGCGCACCGCCGGGGGCGGGCGGTGGGCACCTTCGCGGGCATTCAGGCCGGAGGCCTCGCGCTGGCGCCGCTGCTCGGCGGGCTCGCGGGCGAGGTCAGCTGGCGGCTCGCGTTCCTGCTGCCGGCGGTCGTGTCGATCGCGCTGATGCTCGTGCCGCCGCCCGATCCGATGCGGGAGGCGGGGGAGCGGCCCGCGTCCCTGCGCTCGGTCATGACGATGCGGATGGCGCTGCTCTGCATCGCCGGCTTCGCCGGGTACATCGGCATGGCGGGACTGGCGTTCCTGATCTCGCTGCGGGCGGGCGACGCGTTTGCGTTAGGGGCAACGGAGCGGGGCGCGCTGCTGGCGACCTACGGGGCGGCCGGTCTGGCGTTCGGCCACACAGGTGGGGTCTGGTCGGAGCGGCTCGGGCCGGGCCGGGCGTCGGTGGTGGCGGCGATCGCCGGCGCTGTGCTGGTCGCGCCGCTCGGCATCGCGCCCAGCGCGGGCGCGATGGCGGCCCTGTGGTTCGCGGCCGGGGCGGTGTCGGCGCTGCTCTGGGCCGGGCTGAACACGATCGCGGTCGAGGCGGTGCCGGCCAACCGGGGTGGGGCGGTCTCGCTGTTCGCGGCGTTCAAGTTCTCGGGGACGGCGGTGGCGCCGCTGGCCTGGCTGCCGGTGTACCAGGTGTCGCCGGGACTCGCGTTCCTGTGCGCAGGGCTCGCGCTGTTGGTGATCGTGCCGCTGGCGCCGGCCTCGCTGCGCGTGCCATAGGCTGAGCTAGGTCAGGCGCCTGCGGCGAGCGCGCGCATCACCCAGACGGCCAGCACCCGGGCGCACTTCGCGACCTCCTCCAGGTCGACGTGCTCGTCGGGCGCATGCGCCAGGAACGGGTCGCCAGGTCCGTACAGCACCGTCGGCGTCGCCCCCTCGTTGACCATCAGCCGCATGTCCGCGCCGTAGGGCACGCCGACGAAGTCCGGCAGCCTGCCGAGCACGTCGCGGGCCGCCTCGCCCAGCCCCCACGGCAGCGGATCCGTGTGCTTCACGGCCGCCGATGCGAACCGTCCGCCCGTGATCTCCACCGTCGCCGGATGGTCGCGCAGCCAGTCGTCGGCCTCGCACACCGCCGCCACCGCCCGGCGCAGCGACTCCTCGGCCTGCTCCGGCGTCTCGCCGACGCGAACGCCGTAGCGCCCCTCGACCACCAGCCGGTCGGGCACCGTCGACGACCACTCACCGCCGCGGATCAGTCCCAGGTTCGTGGGGTAGGGGAGGCCGAGCGCCCGCATCGCCGGGTCGGCCTCCTCGTCATTCCGGCGCCGCTCGTCCTCGACCAGCGCGGCGTGGATGATCGCCAGCTTCTCGAGTGCCGAGACGCCCTGGAGCCGGTAGGCGGCGTGAGCGGAGCGACCCGCGACCGTCAGCCGGAACGTGATCGCGCCCGCCTGCGCCGTGACGATCTCGAGCCGCGTCGGCTCGGTGATCACGGCCATGTCGCCGACGTAGCCGGCCCGGATAGCGGCCAGCATCCCCGCCCCGCCGTCCTCCTCCGACGGCACCGTCAGCAGCACCGCCTCGCCGGCCAGCTCGACGTCGGAGTCCACCAGCGCCCGCAGCGCCGCCAGTCCGGCGACGATGCCGGCCTTCATGTCGAGCGAGCCGCGGCCGTACAGCCGCCCGTCTCTGATCTGCCCGCCGAACGGCTCCACCGACCAGTCCTCAGGCGCCCCTGGAGCGACGGTGTCGACGTGGCCGCAGATGATCACCCGGCGCCCGTCCCGGATACCCGCGCTGCCGGCCACCACAGGGAGCACCGTGCGCGGCGCCTCCATGCCGGGGAAGTCGGGATCGCCGGCCAGCTCGGCCGGGTCGGCGTCGACGCGCTTCACCTCGAGCCCCGCGGTCGCCATCCGAAGCGCCGCCTCCGTCTGCACGGCCGACTCGTCCCCGGTGATGCTCCGGATGCGGACGAGCGCGGCCAGATCGTCGGCGATGCGGTCGCGGTCGACGGCGGCCACCACGGCCAGCTCCGCCGGGGAGAGGTTCTTCATCCGCGCAGGATCGGGCGAGTCAGGCAGGTGGGGCCGCCGCTGCCGTTGACGCCCACCTCGCCCGCCTGGAAGACGTGCACCTCCGCGCCGGCCGCCTCCAGCCGTGCGCGAGTGACCGGATTGCCGTCGGCCATCACGGCGACGCCGGGAGCGACGGCGAGGACGTTGCAGCCGAGCGAGAGGAACTCCTCCTCCGGCACCTCGACCATGCGCACGCCGCGCAGCTGGAGCAGCTCGAGCAGCCCGCAGGGGAGCAACGGCATGAACACGACCGCCAGGTCGTCTGCGATCGGGGAGATCACGCTCATCAGGTGGATCAGCTCGGCCGGCCCCTTCCAGTAGGGGACATCAAATACCTCAACCTCCACTTCAGGTTGAAGGATGTCCACGAGCTGAGCGACACCGGCGCGGTTCGTCCGCAGCGTCCGGCCCACACACAGCGTGCGGTCGTCCAGCCAGAACGTGTCGCCGCCCTCGGCGGTGCCCGGCGACTCGATGCGGCCGGCGGTGGGGATGCCGTGGGCGTTGCACCACCCCTCGATCACGAGCTCCTCGCCGACGCGGTTCGGCTTGCCCGGCCGCAGCGGCACCACGCCGCGGTCGGTGACCAGGGCGGGATCGAAGGTGTAGGTGAGATCGGGATCGTGCTCGTCGCCGAGCTCGTGCACCGACGCTCCCAGGTCGCTGAGAAGCGCGGTGAAGGTGTCGTGCTCGCGCTGGGCGGCGGCGAGGTCGACGGGGTGCAGGAACCCGACCGCCGGGTCGTCGAAGGCCGCGCCGAAGGCGGCCGCCGGTCGCTTGACGAGCACGTCGCGCAACGGGGCGGTCATGCTCTGCGCTCCGAACGTCCGGGTGCTCATCGCGCGAACAGTAGACTGTCCGGCCAGGCGATGAGCGAAGAGCACGACTACCGCGAGCAGTACAACGAGGCCATCTCCCGAGCCGTCGCGGGCGGGGTGGGCGTCTACCCCGACTTCGACCGGCACCGGCAGGAGACGGTCTGGCGCGTGCTCTCATCCGACCGCCAGTCGCTGCTCACGTTCTGCCAGCGGCAGGGCATCTCGGTCGGCCGGATGGAGACGATCAAGACCCTGAAGAGCCCGAAGCCGCTCTACCAGCTGATCGCCGTCGGCCACGACGCGCAGACCGTCGCTCGCTGGCACGGGGCGCACTGACCTCGTCAGACATGTTGATCGTCGTCGACTTCGACGGCACGATCACCGAGCGCGACACGCTGGTGGACATCGTGCACGAGCAGGCGCCGGAGGTGCTCGAGCAGGTGGAGGAGGATCTCCAGGCCGGCCGGATCACCCTGCGCGAGTGCATCGCCCGCGAGTTCGAGGCGGTTCGCGGCGCCCATGACGAGATCGTCGAGCGAGCCGTGTCACGGGTGCAGGTGCGGCCGGGGTTCTCGCAGCTGGTCGCGTCGGCGCAGGGCGCCGGGCACCGCGTGGTGGTCGTGTCGAGCGGGTTCGAGTCGATCATCAGGCCGGTGCTCGAACGGGAGGGCGTGCCGCCCGTCGACGTTGTCGCGCACGACGTCCGGTTCGCGCCCGACGGGTCTGCGGTCGAGTTCCGGCACGGTGAGATCTGCACCGTGTGCGACCAGGAGTGCAAGCGCTCGGTCGTGGACGAGCTGCGCAACGGCGAGGTGGTCGTCTACGTCGGCGACGGGTACTCCGACCGCTGCGCCGCGCTGGCCGCCGACCGCGTGTTCGCGCGCAGGGAGCTGGCCCAGTACCTGGACGCCGACGGTGTCGGCTACGAGCCGTTCGACGACTTCGTCAGCGTCCGCGGCGCGCTCGGCCTCTGATCAGAGCGGCCAGTCGGGCCGGTCGCGGATCGAGTTCAGATCGGGATCGCCCGCGAACTCGCGCACCCGGTCGGGATCGGCCGCGTAGGCCTTTCGCAGGAACTCGATTGCTTCGTCGCCCTGGCCGGCCAGCGCCCGGTAGCAGGCCGCGTTGAACAGCAGCACGACGTTGTCGGGGTGCTCCTCGAGCCCCTGGCGGATCAGCTCGAACGCGCGATCGAGGTCGCCCTCCTCCTGCGCAGCGCCGGCTGCGAAGTAGTGCTCCCATGCCGAGGGGCTGAACGCCTCCCCGGGCTTCCCGCCGACGGCGAGCACGGTGGTGCTCGGCTCGGCCGCGACCGCGTGCCTGCGCAGCGTCGGATCGGGCAGATACACCAGCGACCCGGCCGGAACGTCGAGCGTGTCTCCGTCCACCGTGAACGTCGCCCTGCCTGTCAACACGACGTAGATCTCCTCGTGGCCGAGGCTCTGCTCGGTGTGGTCCTCGACCACCTCGTCGCCGGCCTCCACCGCGGTGTAGGCGTTGATCCCGAACGCACGCACGCCCAGCGTCCGGCGCAGCGGCCGCCACTGCAGCGTGCCGCCCACGACCGAGAGCGAGGGCACCTGGTCGATGGCGAGCGTCTGGTACCGGTCGGCCATGGGGTCAACCGTACCCCGCCGTCTTCTACGATGCACACATGCCGCTGACGCTCTACTCCGCCGTCGAGTGCCCGTACTGCGTTCGCACCCGCCTGGTGCTGGACGGCAAGGGCCTCGCATACGACCTGGTCGAGATCGACCTTGGTGATAAGCCGCCGTTCCTGCGAGAGCTGAACCCGCGGAACCGCGTCCCCGTGCTGGACGACGGCGGCACGATCCTCTACGAGTCCGAGGCGCTCAACGAGTACATCGAGGAGATTCACCCCCAGCCCCCGATGATGCCCTCGGATCCGGCCGAGCGCACGCGCGTCCGCATGCTCATGCGGCGGTTCGAGGACCTCTCCGACGCGTACTACGCCGCCCGCCGGAAGGAGCCGGACGCGCACGAGCAGCTGGAGGCGGAGCTGGGATGGCTCGACCGGCTGCTCAGCGGTCGCGAGTACCTGGCCGGCGATGCCTACACGCTCGCCGATCCCGGCTGGTGGCCGTGGATCGCCCGCATGCACCGGGTGGGCGTGGATATCGCCCGCTTCCCGTCGGTGGCTGCCTGGAGCGACCAGCTCGCCGGGCGGCCGGAGTACGCGGCCGAGCTCAGCCTGCTCGCCTAAGCGCCGCGCGGCCCTCGGCCAGGGCCGCGAACCGGTCGGCAAGCGTCCGGCCGATGCCGAGATGGTCGTCCAGGTGCTCGTCGATCGACGCCAGGAACCGCTCGCGCGGGTAGCCGTTCTTCGCGAGATCCTCCTCGCCCATGTCGAGCCAGAGCATCAGCACCGGCCTCGTCACCTCGATGTGGAACTGCGTGCCCCAGGCGGCGTCGCCGACGCGCACGGCCTGCAGCGCGGAGGCGTTCTGCGCGAGCTCGACCATGCCGTCTGCCGCCCGGCACGCGTAGTAGTGCCACTGCATCGCCGGGAACCGCTCCGGCAGCCCTCCGAACAGCTCATCGTCCCGAGCCGCGGGCAGGAGCTCCACCTCATGCCATCCGACCTCGTGCGGGTCGGACCTGTAGACGGTGCCGCCGGCCGCCTCGGTGAGGATCTGCGCGCCCAGGCAAAGCCCCATGTACGGCACTCCGCGGACGAGCGCCTCGCGCACGAGCTGGATCTCGCGGAATAGCCACGGCACATCGCCCGCCTGGTGCGTGTCGACCAGCCCGCCTCCGGCCACGATCGCGTCGATGCCGTCGAGCGTCTCGGGCAGCGGATCGCCGCGGTAGGGGTGCAGCGTCCGCACCTCGAAGCCGTGCGCCTCGAGCGCCTCGACGAACGGGACGGCGGGGTCGGTGGACTCGTTCTGGATGTGCAGTGCCCTAGCCATGCAGCGCCGCCGCCTCCCGGTAGGGCTCCTGCTCGCGCCGGATCAGGTCGGGGTTGACGCCGCGCGCCTGAGCCAGCTCGTAGGCGATCCATTGCAGCGCCGGCGCCGTTGCCAGCAGCGCCTCGGCCGCCGCGGGCAGCCGGTCGTCGCCAGGCGTGGCGACGTACCCGGCAGGGGCCAGCTCAGGGTCAGGCGCCGTGCGGCCGATCACCGCGCAGCGGACGCCGACGCGGGCGGCGGCCCGCAGCAGGGTCTCGCCGCGCTCATGGCGCGGACCGCCGCGCCGCCGGTCGTGCTCGATCAGGAGCAGCCCCGTGCGCTCGTCGCACGCCGGCAGGTGTCCGTGCAGGAAGGTCTCGAGATCGCGCATCGCGGTCGGGACGTGGCTGGCCTCCTCGATCTTCAGCGTCAGCTCGCGCGCCGCGATCCGGTCTGCGCCGGAGCCGATCACGATCAGGTGCGTGCAGCCGGCCAGCGCGGCTGCGACCTCTGCGGCGGCTGCCCGCCGTTCGACGCCTGACGCCACCAGGCCGCCGGCCACGCCCGGCTCCGGGCGGGCGGCGATCGCAAGGGCGGCCGCGATCGGGGACGTGTACCCGACGGTGTGGCACCAGCTGCGGTCGACCAGCGGCGTCACCACGACGCCGTCGGCCTCTGCAGTCGCCCGGCTGTCGGCGACCGCGGTGATCAGACCCGTCGCCGAGCCGGCGCGCCGGGCGGCCTCGAGCGCCTCGACCGTGGCCCAGGTGCCGCCCTCGTGGGAGATGCCGAGCACGGCGCCGCCCTCCTGGGGTTCGAGCGCGGCCTCGAACGCCTGCCGGGCGAGCGCCCCGGTGCCCGCCTCGGTGAGGATCTCCGCGACCGCCAGAGCCGCATGCTCGCTGGTGCCGCAGCCGACAACGGTGAGCGGGCCGGGCACGCGCAGGAGCAGCGCGAGCGGCGCGGTGTCGGTCGTCCTGGCGATCGACTCGACCAGCTCGGGCTGGGCCTCGATCATGTCCTGCATCACCCAGGGCGGCGCGCTGCGCAGCTCGGGGAAGTCATCGGTGTGCCAGTCCGGCCGCTCCATGAGCGGCCAGTGTACTGGCCGCCGGCGGGGAGCCGCGAGCAACCGGTGGCCGCTCAGGACGACAGGTTGTAGGATCGCCGCATGCGGGGGAGGCTCCTGGTGTGCGCCGTTGCGGTGGCGGTGGCGGCAGCCCTGTCGGCCGGCGTTCGCGCCGGATCGGCGGCGACGGCATGCACCGCCTCGGCCCGCGGCGCCCACACGCGCTCGCAGACGATGCACGTGACGCTGTCGGCCGGCTGCCCGTCGAGCGGGACGGCGACCGGCACGCTGCATTTCTCGCAGTGGCCCGCGATCCGCGGCCGAGCTGCCTTCACGATCGACTACGCCGCCGCAACCATCCACTTCCAGGTTCCGCGCGGGATCTCGCTCAAGGCCGCCTGGAGTGCCCGGGCGCGGCCCGCGGGCCTCTCGGTCAGGATCAAGGCGACGCCGCGCCGCCGGCTGTCCGGCACCGGCCGCCTGGCCATCACCGGGAGGTTCACGGCCTCCAACGGCGCAGTCGTTCGGTGGACGCAGACGCTGCGCGCCACGCCCGACCGCGTCACGCTGGGATCGATCCATATCTCGGCGACGCTGCCCGGCACGCATGCGATGGTGATCCAGGTGCACCAGATCCGGCAGTACTGCGACACCAATCGAGGCTGCCCGTTCGGCACGCAGTCGACGACCGAGACATCGTCGTTCCCGGCCGGCTTCACGCACGTCACCGTCGACTCGGCGCTCTGGTTCGCGACCGGGAACGGCACCCTGCGGTCGGGCAGGGAGCTGCCCAGCATCGTGCTGCGCTCCAAGCGCACCGGGCGCGTGCTCGGGCGCTCGGACTTCCAGGCCGTGATCCGGGCCGACTGACGATCGCCCTACACTCTGCGCATGGACGAGCGTCCCATCGGCGTGTTCGACTCCGGCGTGGGCGGGCTGACGGTGCTGCACGAGTGCCTGGTCACCCTTCCGCACGAGGACTTCGTCTACTTCGGCGACTCCTCGCCCGACCGCTTCCCGTACGGCACCAAGCCGGCGGTGACCATCCGACGCTTCGCGCATGAGATCGCACAGCATCTGATCGAGCGCGACGTCAAGCTGCTCGTGGTGGCATGCAACTCCGCAACCGCGGCGGCGCTGCCGGATCTGCAACGGGAGTTCGCCGTGCCGCTGATCGGCGTCATCACGCCGGAGGCGCATGCCGCAGTGCAGGCCACGCGCAACCGCCGAGTCGGCGTGATGGCAACCGAGGCGACGGTGCGCAGCGGCCGCTATCCGGCGGCGATCGCCGTCCTGGACGCCGGTGTCGAGGTGACGCAGGTCGCCTGCCCCGAGCTCGTGCCGCTGATCCAGGCCGGCGACATCAGCGGGCATGCGCTGCACGAGGCGGCGAAGCGGTATGCGGCGCCGCTGAAGGATGCGGGGGCCGATACGGTCATCCTCGGCTGCACCCACTACCCGCTGATCCGGCCGATGCTCCAGCGCATCTTCGGGCGCAGCGTCACGCTGATCACGTCGGCCGAGGAGATCGCCCGCGAGGTGGCCGCGACGCTCGAGCGCCGCGGCGTCGGGAACGATCCCGCGCGCGACGGCGGCTACCGGTTCCTGTGCACAGGGGACGAGGAGGCGTTCCGCGAGGTGGCGGGACGGTTCCTGCAGCTGCCCGTCGGCGATGTCGAGCGGGTCGACCCGGCCCTGCTGGAGCTGGCGGCGTGAAGCGGCAGGACGGCCGTCCCGCGGACGGGCTGCGCCCGGTCTCGATCGAGCCGGGGTTCATCGACAGCGCCCATGGGTCGGTGCTGTTCTCCATCGGGCGCACCCGACTCGTCTGCACGGCGATGGTGGAGGAGTCGGTTCCCGGCTGGATGCGGGGGCGCGGCACCGGCTGGGTGACCTCGGAGTACGGGATGCTGCCCGGGTCGACGTCGGAGCGGAAGCCGCGTGACGCGGCACGGGGCAAGCTGGACGGGCGCACCGTCGAGATCCAGCGGCTGATAGGGCGGTCGCTGCGGTCGGTGGTGGACTTCAAGGCGCTCGG
>DATAHR010000234.1:0-3084 GCA_036263035.1 Gaiellales bacterium
GAGCGCAGCTCGAGCTCGCGCAGGTCGAGCCCGTCGACGCGCACCGCGCCCTCGTCCGGATCGTAGAAGCGTCCCACCAGCTTGGCGGTCGTCGACTTGCCGCCGCCCGACTCGCCGACGATGGCGAGGCAGCCGCCGGCCGGTACGTCGACCGACACGCCGTGCAGCACCTCGTTGTCTCCGTAGGCGAAGCGGATCTCGTCGAGCTGCAGGTGACCCTCGATGGGAGGCATGGGAGAGGCCCCCGGGCGGTCGCCGATGTCAGGCTCGGCATCGAGCACGCTGCTGATCTTGACCATCGCCGCGGCAGCCGACTGCAGCTGCCCGTAGACGTCCGACAGCTCCTGCAGCGGCTGGAACACCAGCTGCAGCAGGTACATGGCGGTGATCAGCGTGCCGATCGTGATCTCGCCCGCGCCGTAGAGGTGCGCGCCAAGGAGCAGCACCGCTGCGCTCGAGGTGAGGCCGAGCAGCTCGATGGACGGGAAGAACACCGAAAGCAGCGTCTGGGTGCGCACGTTCGCTGCGCGGTTCGCCATGTTGTAGCCGTCGAACTCCGCCTGGAACGCCCGCTCGCGGTTGAACGCCTGGACGATCGCCATGCCTGAGATCGACTCGGCCATGTGCGCCGTGACCGTGGCGATGCGCTCGCGCACCTCGAGCTGTGCAACGGACGAGGCGCGCTGGAACCAGCGCGTCAGGATCAGCGCCGGCGGGAGCACGATGAACGCGATCATCCCCAGCCGCCAGTCCACGATGAACACGGCGACGATCGCGGTCGGCAGGAGCACGAGGTTTGCCCCCAGCGTGGGGAGGCCCTGTGAGAGGGCATCCGAGAGGGCGTCCACGTCGGAGGTGAGGCGGGCGATGATCCAGCCCGCCCGCTGCTCGGAGAAGTAGCGCAGGGAGAGCGACGTCAGGTGAATGAACAGGTCGCGCCGCAGCCCGAGCACGATGCCCTGCCCGATGCCGGCCAGCCCGCGGATCAGGATCGCGCTCATCACCCAGCCGGCCGCCCCGACGCAGAGATAGATGGCAACGATCACCGTCAGGTACTCGCTGTCGCCTTTCGCGATGCCGTTGTCGATTGCGGCGCGGACGAGCAGCCAGCCGCCGGTCTGCGCCGCCGCCTGGCCGGTTGCGACCAGCAGCATCGCCACCACCTGCATGCGCTTGCCCTGCAGGTAGGCGGTCAGCCTGCCGAGTCCCGTGCGGCGGCTATGCGGCAATGGTCTCGTCCCCAAAGAGTGCGGCGAAGTCGCCGCCGGCCCCCGCCAGCTCGGCGGGGCTGCCCTCCTCCACAACGCGGCCGTCTCGCAGCACAACTGCCCGGTCGGCGATGCTCACGGTCGACAACCGCTGGGTGGCCACCAGCACGGTGCGGCCGAGCAGCGCCGGTCGCACCGTCTCGACCAGGGTTCGCTCCGTCTCGGTGTCCACGGCCGACAGCGGGTCGTCGAGCACGATGGCGCCCGAGCCGGAGAGCAGCGCGCGGGCCAGAGCAACGCGCTGTCGCTGCCCGCCGGAGAGGTTGACGCCGCGCTCGCCGATCAGCGTGTCGTAGCCGTCCGGGAGATCGTCGACGAAGGCGGCGACGCCGGCTGCCTCGGCCGCGGCCAGCACCTCGTCCCACGGGGCATCCGGCCTGCCGATGGTCAGGTTGTCGCGAAGAGGGACGGAGAACAGGATCGGCCGCTGGGTGACGACCGAGACCGCCGAGCGCACGTCCTCCAGGCTCGCGTCGCGGAGGTCGACGCCGCCGATCATCACCCGGCCGGCCGTCGGATCGTAGAAGCGGGCGGCGAGGTTGAGCAGCGAGGTCTTCCCCGACCCGGTGGGGCCGCAGACAGCGACGATCTCGCCGGCTCCCACCCGCAGGTCGACCCCGCGCAGCACCTCCTCCTCGTCACCGTACGCGAAGCGCACGTCCTCGAACACGATCGGCTGGGGGCCGAGCGGGAGCGGGCGCGGGCTGGCCGGCTCCGGCAGCCGGTCGATCTCCTCGATCCAGGCGAAGCTGCGGCCCGCCGAGGCAAGCGCCCGCTGGGCGAGGTTCACGATCCAGCCGAGCGACTCGAGCGGCCAGGCCAGCTGCAGCAGGATGGTGTTGAAGAGGACGAACTGCCCGATCGAGAGATTGCCGGCAATCACGTCCCGGCCGCCGAAGAAGACGACCGCGGCGATCGAGAGCGACGGCAGGAAGAAGAGGCCCGGCAGGTGCCGCGCCTCGACGCCGGCCTGCTCGAGCACGACGTCGCGGACCTGCTCGGCCTTGTCGGTGAAGCGGGCGCGCACGTCGTCCTCGCGACCGAACGCCTGAACCATCTCGATGCCGACCACGGCCTCGTCGGCGGCCTCCGTGACGTCGCCCTTTCGAACCTGAACGCGACGCGAGATCGGCATCACGCGATGAGCGAACAGCCAGGCAATGAGCCCGATCGGTGGCACGGACAGCGCCGTGATCAGCATGAGCCTGGCGTTGACGAAGCCCAGCACGATGCCGGCGCCGAGAATCATCAGGACGCTCTGGATGCCCTGCACCATCCCCCAGCCGATGAAGTACCGGATGGGGAAGAGGTCGTTGGTCGCCCTCGAGACGACCTGGCCGGTGGCATGGCGGTCGAAGAACGCGCGTGGGAAGTGCAGGTATGCGCTGTAGAGCAGCCCGCGCATGCGCGCCTCGATGTGGACGCCGATCCGCGCCGTTGCGAACCGGCGCGTGAAGTTCACGCCGAAGCGCAGCAGGCCGAGCGCCATCGCCGCTGCCACGTAGGGCAACAGTGGGTCGCCGTGCTTCGGGACGATCGCGTCGTCGATCGCATGCTGCAGCACGATCGGGATGGCCAGCGACAGCACCGTGTAGGCGAGGGCGCATGCGAGGCCCAGCGCGACGGAGCGCCACTCGCCCTTCCACAGGGTGAGCAGCCTCCGCAGCGTGGGCCACATCGGGAGATCGGGAGGATCCACGTGTGGCACTGATCGCAGGCTACCAGCCGCATTTTTTCGATCCTGCAGAGGCAACGCGCCGAGGTGAGGCTTACGCCTGACCACCGGCTCGAAGTGGGGTCAGGCCAAAGGCCTGAC
>DATAHR010000235.1:0-20793 GCA_036263035.1 Gaiellales bacterium
AGTGTAGTGACCGTGCACCCACCTTCGAGGCCCCGCACCCGGACGGTGTCAGTGACGCCGGCTCCTTCCAGGCTGGCCCACGGCACCCGGCTGACGTTGCTTAGCGCTGCTTCCTTCCGGACCTGACGCGGTTCGCAAGCCGCCGTTGCGTGGGACCTGGCGATCAACACCGAACGCACAGACCCTGATTCCGAACACGCTACCCCTCGGGTGGGAATTCGGCCCGGCTAGAGCGGATTGCCGGTACAGGGAACCGCTATCTCCCCGCTTAGCACGGTCGCGGGGGATGCTACCACCTACGTGGATGATTGATTCGCGGCCTGGCGCTCCTCGGACTCCCGCAGCCGGCGGGCCAGCAGCTTGGCCACCTTGATGGCGATCTGGGGGTGCTGCTCGAGCAGGGGTGTGAACTGCCACGAGGTGAGCGCGAACACGCGCATCGGCGCCTCGGCGATCACCGAGGCCGTTCGGCGGCCGCCCTCGTCGAGCAGGGCCACCTCGCCGAAGGACGAGCCGGGGCCGAGCGTGCCGACGCGCTGGCCGTGGGCCTCCACCCGCGCCGTGCCCTCCGCGATCACGAAGTAACCGACCCCGCCCTCGCCCTCGCTGACGATGGCGTCGCCGGTGTCGTACCGGCGCTCCTTGACCGCATTTGCGACGGCGGAGAGCTCCTTCTCGGACAGGCCCTCGAAGAGGGGGACGCGTCCCAGGATCTCGGTTCGCTCGTCAGCCATGCCAGTCCTCTCGTCGCGGGCGGAAGCGCATAGTACAGCGCAGTCGGGGCCCGCGGGCAAGTGCCCGCCGACCACGACCGGGCACCGTCTCGGACTGGCATACTGGGTGCTCCAGGAGAGGTGTCCGAGCTGGCTTAAGGAGCGCGACTGGAAATCGCGTAACGGGGGGTTTCCTCGTTCGCGGGTTCGAATCCCGCCCTCTCCGCTAGATGATCCTTGCGCTGCTTGCCTACTGGTCGCTCAGACCGCACGGCGCCGTGGAAGCGATCATCGGGTGGTATAGACCTGATTGCGTGTGCAACTACGCGCCGCTATGCTCGCGCGCGGCGGCGCACCGGTCGCGCCGCGCGGACGCAATCGAATCAGGGAGGAACTGGTGCTGACAGCATCGAGATGGCCCGGCGCGGGCGCGCTCGGATTTGCTGTTCTGTGGATGGCGGGCGTGATCCTTGCCTCGCCGCCGGGCGGCAACTACAGCGTGAAGGATCTGCAGGACTTCACCGCTTCCGGACACCGCACCGCAGTTGGGATCGGGATGGTGCTCTCGCTGATCGGAGTGCTGGGCCTGCTGATCTTCGTCAACTACCTGCGCCGCATCGCAGCCGGGCCTGCGGACGACGGGGGCCTGGTATGGAGCGCCGGCCTGCTCTCGGCCGCCGGATTCGCGATCGGCACCGTGCTCATCGACGTCGTGCCGATGGGCCTGGCCAACGGCGGCCGGCCGATCCCTGCGTCGGTTACCTACATGTTCACGCAGACGGGGTTCGCCGCGGCGTGGGGCATCGGCGGCACGTTCCTCGCCGTCACCCTGCTGGCCCTGGCCATCCGCCGCCCCGCTGCGATGCCGTCGTGGTTCCGCTGGTTCACCGTGGTGGCCGGTGTGGTCGGCCTGTTCTCGCTGGCCTTCTTCCCGTTCTTCATCCTCGTGCTGTGGGCGCTTGTGGCCGGCATCTGGCTGCTGGTGTCGGCGCCGGCCTTGCACGGACGCGAAGAGACCATCACGCCGCTCGAGACCACCGCGTGAGCAAGCTGCCGTACGCATGAGGTAATCCCGGAGTGGTGTGACGAGATGGAGAAGGCCGCGGGGACAGAGCTGTCGCCGCGGCCGTTCCACCCGTAGGATCGAACGGTTGGCTCCCACCCGCACGCTGATCGCCCTTGCGATCCTCCTCCCGCTCCTGGCATCTCCCGCCGCGCGCGGAGCGGACGCGTTCACGACCGCTCTGTTCCGGCCGTCGACGTGGCACTGACCGGTATCTCCGCCGACGGCCCGGCGGACGCCTGGGCCGTGGGCTTCGGTCGCGGCAGCACGACCATCCGCTACAGCGGGACGGCCTGGGTTCGCGTGCCCACGCCGACGGTCAATGGAGCGCGTGTGATGACCGACGACGTGTCGGCGCTGGCCCCCGATGACGTGTGGATGCTGGCCGACGAGCCGACGTCGACTGACCCCGTCGGGCCATCGTTTCGGCGACGACGCTGCGCCCGGTCATGCTGCACCACTCCTAGGCCCGCGGCGGCAGGCCCGTGACCTACATGGTCACGTAGACGCCGACCTCGAGCACCCGGTCGGGCGGGATCCGGAAGTAGCGGGCCGCGGGCGTCGAGTTCTGGTGCAGGACGGCGAACAGCTTTGCGCGCCAGCGCGACAGCGTCCGCTCGCCGGTCGGGATCAGCGAGACATGGTTGACGTAGTACGAGGTGTCGTCGAAGTCGATGTCCAGAAGCCCCTGCTCGGTGGCCAGGCGCAGCGCTGCCGGGACGTCCGGCTCCTCCTGGTAGCCGTAGCGGGCCACGATGCCGACGAATCCGAGGCGGTACCGCGAGATCTTCAGCCGTCCGCTCGGCGGCACCTTCGGGATGCCGGCGGTCTCCACGGTCAGCAGGATCACCTGCTCGTGCACCACGTGGTTGTGCTCCGCGTTCGTCAGCAGCGCCGGCGGCACCGTCTCCTGGGAAGAGGTGAGGAACACGACCGTGCCGGGCACCCGCAGCGGTGGGTCGTCGATCATGCGGTTCAGGTAGCGCCGAAGCGGCACCCGTCCCTTGCTGATCCGGCGGTTCAGGATCGCGCGCCCGCGGCGCCAGGTGGTGATCACGGTGAAGAACACCGCCCCCACCGCCAGCGGGATCCAGCCGCCGCTGAACAGCTTGCCGAGGTTGGCGGCGAAGAAGGTCAGCTCGATCGTCAGGAAGAACGCCGCCCCCGGGATCACGACCTTCAGCGGCTTTCGCCAGAGGACGCGGAAGACGGTGAACGCGAGCAGCGTGTTGGTGGCGAAGATCGCGCTCAGCGCGACGCCGTACGCCGAGGCCAGGCCCTCCGGATCGCGGAAGCCGATCACGAGCCCGACCACCGCTGCCATCAGCGACCAGTTCACCAGCGGGATGTAGATCTGTCCCTTGATCTTGGCGGACGTGTGGCGGATGGACATGCGCGGCAGGAAGCCGAGCTGGACGAGCTGCTGTGTCACCGAGTACGCGCCCGAGATGACGGCCTGGGACGCGATCACGGTCGCCATCGTGGCGAGGATCACCATCGCCTTCTGCGCCGTCGGGCCGCCGGGGACGGCGATGAAGAAGGGGTTCGAGACGGCCGCGGGATGATGCAGCACGAGTGCGCCCTGGCCGAGGTAGTTCAGCATCAGCGTCGGCAGGCAGACGATCAGCCAGGCATGCGTGATGGGCTTGCGGCCGAAATGCCCCATGTCGGCATAGATCGCCTCGGCGCCGGTGACGGCCAGGAAGACGGACGCCAGGGAGAGGAACCCGGCGGTCGGCTCGTTCCACAGGAACTGCGCCCCGTACGTCGGCGAGAGCGACCGGATAACGGCCGGGTCCTTCGCCACCTCGTGCAGCCCGATGGCGCCGAGGACGGCGAACCACACCAGCATGATCGGGCCGAACAGGAATCCGATCGTGCCCGTGCCGAACCGCTGGATCATGAACAGCGCGATCAGGATCGCGAGCGAGAACGGCACCACCTGCGACGCCAGCGTCGGCGATGCCACCTGCAGGCCGCTCACCGCGGACACGACCGAGATCGCCGGCGTCAGCATGCCGTCCCCGTAGAACAGCGACGCTCCGAGGATTCCGATCAGGATCAGCACCTCCCGGCGCCGTCCCGTCATCGACCGCTGGATCAGCGCGACCAGCGCCATGATCCCGCCCTCGCCGTGGTTGTCGGCGCGCAGGATCAGCAGCACGTACTTGAGCGTGACGACGAGCACGAGCGACCAGAAGATCAGGGAGAGGGCGCCGTAGACGTGCGCGGCAGTCGGTGCCAGCGGGTGCACGGTGAAGATCAGCTGCATCGTGTACAGCGGGCTGGTTCCGATGTCACCGTAGACAACGCCGAGCGCTCCGATGGAAAGCGCGAACGCGCCCCAGCGGCCGGTTCTCGCATGGCCGTGGGACTCGTCCGAGCGGCGGGCGACTGGACGCGCGGGTGCCGCTCCTGCCGTCACGGTCTTCATGCCGCCACCTCCGGCGGCTTCACGAACATCGTGCGCAGCCCGGGCTCCTCGGCCACCCGCCGCGCAACCGGGTCGCTGAGCAGCGACGCCACTGCGCCGCGGCGGTGGCCGGTCGCACCGAGCACGATCAGCTCGGCCCTGCGGCGCCTGGCCTCGGCCAGCACCAGCTCGGCGGGCTGTCGCGTTCGCGGCGCGGTGACGTGAACGCCGACGCCGTAGCGGCCGGCGATTGCCCGCGCCTGCCTGGCCATCTCCTGCACGCGCTCGTCGACCTCGGGGAGCTCGACGTCCATCTCCTCCCACAGTGGCACCTCGGTGAAGGCGAGCAGGACGATCGCCGAGCGGCGCTCGGTGGCCAGCCGAGCGGCCAGGTCGACCATGTCGCTTGGGAGCTCCGGCAGATCGGTATTCACGGGAAGCAGGATGGAGCTGAATCCGCGCCGCACGCCGGCGTGCTCCCGGTGGTGGAATCCCTTTACTGTCATGCTCACATCGTGGCGCGTATCGCGTCACGGAGGCATGACAATCAGGGCGTTTTGCAAATCAGTTGCATCACACCGGCATCACGGCCGCATCACGGTCATCGCAGCCGGTAGCCGACGCCGGTCAGCGTCTCGATCGACGTGCGCGGCACGCCGTTCTCCTCCAGCTTGTCCCGCAGGCGACCCATGTGCGTGCGCAGCAGCTGCATCTCCTGGGCGTAGCCCGGGCCCCAGACGCTTCGGAGCAGCATCTTGTGGGTGAGCGGCCGGCCCTCGGCCAGCGCGAGCTCCTTCAGCAGGTCGAACTCGGTGGGCGTCAGATGCACCTCGTTGCCGGCCGCGGTGACGACCCTGTGGGGGAGGTCGATCGAGAGGTCGCCGACGGTGATCACCTGCTCGCCCGACACGGCGCCCTCCGAGCGGCGCAACAGCGCCCGCACCCGCGCCAGCAGCTCGCCGATCCCAAACGGCTTGGTCAGGTAGTCGTCGGCCCCCGCATCGAGCGCGCGGATCTTGTCGCCCTCCTCGCCGACCGCCGAGATCAGCAGGATGGGCGCCCGCAGCCAATCGCGCAGCTGGCGTGAGACGTCCGCCCCGTCCGCGTCGGGCAGCATCAGGTCGAGGATGACGAGGTCGGGCGGCGTCAGGGCTGCCTTGGTCAGCGCCTCCGAGGCATCGGTGGCCGTGTCGACGGTGTAGCCGGCTTTGGCCAGGGTGACCTCGAGCGCCCGCCGGATGGGGCGCTCGTCGTCCACCACCAGGATGCGTGTGCCTCCGCTCATCGGCTGCGTCCCGCGGGCACGGGCAGCGTGAGGGTGAAGATGCTGCCGCCGCCCTCTCGCGGCTCGACCGCCAGGCTTCCGGTGTTGGCCTCCGCCAGCCCGCGGGCGATCGCGAGCCCGAGGCCGGAGCCCGGCACGCCGCGCCGCTCCGGCGACCGGTAGAACGGCTCGAAGATGCGGTCGGCCTCCTCGGCCGCCACGCCCGGGCCGCGATCCGCCACCGACAGGTCGACCCGCCCGCCCCGCCGGCGCACCGCCACCCGCACGGCCTGATCTCTCGGGGAGAACTTGCGCGCGTTCTCGAGCAGGTTGACCAGCACGCGCTGCAGCTGCGGGGCATCGCCGCGCACCAGCGGCAGCTCACCGTCGAAGTCGAGCTCGACCGCCCCTGCGTCGGGCATCCGCCGTGCCAGCTCGTCGGCCGAGGCCTCGACCAGCTCACGCAGGTCGATCCAGTCCGCTCGCGTCGAGACCGCGCCGGCCTGCAGCTTTGAGAGGTCGAGCAGGTTCTCGACCATGCGGTTCATCCGCCCGGTCTGCTCGGTGATCGTCTCGAGCAGCTCGCGGTCCTCGTCGTCCAGCCCCGCGTAGCGCAGGCCGCCGGCGGCGGTGCTGATCGCCATCAGCGGCGAGCGCAGGTCATGCGACACCGCCCGCAGGAGCGCGGTCTTCAGCTCGTCCGACCGCGACAACGCCTCGGCCTGCACCTGCTGGTGGATCCGGCGCTCGCGCTCCTCGCCGAGGGCGATCAGGCCGGCCAGGCTGCGCGCCACCCGCTCGGCGGCCGCCGTGTCGAGCGCACCCTCCGGCGGCTCGATCATGCGCAGCTCACCCATCCAGCGGTCGTTGAAGACCAGCGGCAGCACCGCGCCGCGCCGCTCGGGAGGGGACGGGGTGCCGCGGTGAATGACGCCGTCGCTCGCGCCCAGGGCGCGCGCCGCCTGGGACGCCAGCGTGGGCAGGACGGATGCGAGGTCGTCGGCGTCGGCGACGAGGGTCGCGAAGGACTCGTTGAGCCGGGCCTCCGAGGCGCGCCGGGCGGCCTCGTCCCGCTCGCTGCGCGCCCGGGAGGCGAGGTTCGAGGTGACCAGGGCGGTCAGCACGAACGCCGCAAGTGCCGCCCAGTCGCTGGACGAGTTGATGACGAACGTGTGCGCCGGTGGCAGGAAGAAGAAGTTGTAGGCAAGGGCGGACGCCACGCTGGTGGCGAGGCCCCACCACAGCCCGTAGATGGACGAGACCCCGAGCACGCCGACCAGGTAGATGACGCCGGCGGCCTCGACCGGCACCGCCGGGGTGACGAGCGCCGTGACGAGCGTGCTGAGAAGCACGAGCGCGGCAGCCACAGCCGGCGCCGTTGCCCGGGAGGATTCCAGCGTTCGCAGCAGCGACGTATCGGGTTTGCGCCCTGCGGCCGGACGATCGCTTTGCGTGACTGCCATGGTTGGATTGTGCAGCAAACCGGCGTCCGGTGGCGGGCCGGGGCGGCGTTCGTGGCTGCTACGGTGGTTGCCTGCATTGACGCACCAGCTGGACCGCACGCACTACCGCTCCACGTTCGCCATCCTCGCCGTCGCCTGTGCGTCGTTCTCGCTGCTGCAATCGCTGGTGGCGCCCGCGCTGCACGACATCCAGCTCGACCTGCACACGAGCACCACCGGGTCGACCTGGATCCTGACGGCGTACCTGCTGAGCGCCTCAGTGGCGACTCCGATCCTCGGGCGGATGGGCGACATCCACGGCAAGAAGCGGATGCTCGTGGTCGCGTTGTCAGCGCTCGCAGTCGGGACGGTGATGTCGGCGCTGGCGCAGACGATCGCCGTGATGATCGCCGGCCGCGTCGTGCAGGGCCTGGCCGGCGCGGTGTTTCCGCTCGCGTTCGGGATCATCCGCGACGAGTTCCCGCCGGAGCGGGTCGCGTTCGGTATCGCGATGATCTCGTCGATCCTCGGCATCGGCGGCGGTGCGGGCATCGTTCTCGCGGGCCCGATCATCGAGCACCTCGGCTATCACTGGATCTTCTGGTTCCCGCTTCTGCCGGTGCTGATCGCCACGGTCGCCGCGGTGGTGGTCATCCCCGAGTCCCCGGTGCGGGCGCCGGGGCGGATCAACTGGCTCGGCGCCGCGCTGCTCGCCGGCTGGCTGGTCGCCCTGCTGATCGGCGTCAGCGAGGGGCCCGAATGGGGATGGACGTCGGGACGCACGCTTGGGTTGTTCGCTGCCTCGGCGGTGCTGCTGGTGGTGTGGATTGCGGTCGAGTCGCGCGCCGCCCAGCCTCTGGTCGACATGGGGATGATGCGGCTGCGCGGGGTCTGGACGACGAACACCGCCGCGCTCCTGATCGGGTTTGGGATGTACAGCTCGTTCGTGCTGGTGCCGCAGTATGTGCAGACGCCGTCGTCCACCGGCTACGGGTTCGGTGCGACGGCGACCGAGGCCGGGCTGTTCCTCTTTCCGGCGACGCTGGCCATGCTGCTGGTCAGCCCGATCGCCGGCCGGCTGTCCTCGACGGTCGGCTCGAAGGTGCCGCTGGTGCTGGGCGCGGCCGTCTCCGCCGGCGCGTTCGCGCTGCTCGCGACGCGGCGGGACGAGCACTGGCAGATCTACCTGGCGACCGCGCTGCTCGGAGCCGGGATCGGACTCGCGTTCGCGGCGATGGCCAACCTGATCGTCGAGGCCGTGCCGCGCGAGCAGACCGGCGTTGCCGGTGGCATGAACACGATCATGCGCAGCATCGGCGGCGCCGTCGGCGCGCAGGTATCGGCCAGCGTGGTGACGGCGTCGGCCGGCGTGTCCGGGCTCCCGGAGGCGCATGGCTGGACGGACGCGTTCGCACTCTGCTCGCTGGCGCTGGTCGGCGGGCTGCTGGTCGCGCTGGCGGTTCCGTCCAGGCGGCGGGCGATGGTGCGGGAGCCGGTCTTGGAGCAGTAAGGCGCCGAGAGCGCCTGCGCGCCGGCCGCTGCGGCCGGGCCCGCACGATGTCTTCGAGAGTTTCCCGCGCTGCGGAAACCCCGCATGTCGCGTGGCCGCCTTCCCCGATGCGAATCGCGGTCGCGCGCCCGAGAGTGAGCATATGAGCCTTACCGCGACATCCCATGGGATTCCGGGCACACTGCGTCAGCACGTCGTGATCGACGGCCACCATCATCTGGTGACTGACGAGCCGCCGCGGCTGGGAGGCGAGGGCACCGCACCAGCGCCGCACGAGCTGCTGCCGGCTGCGCTGGCCGCCTGTGTGTCGACCTCGCTGATCATGTACGCCCGCTCGAAGGGATGGGAGCTGGGAGAGGTAACGGTCGAGGCCGACTTCGACAACACCTCGACTCCGCGGCGGTGCGGGATTGCCATCGAGCTGGGGGCGGCGCTCACCGACGAGCAGCTGGTCCGGCTGGAGAAGGTCGCCCGCGCCTGCCCGGTGCGGCGGTCGCTCGAGGGCGGTGTGCAGTTCCGCGAGACGCTGCGGTCGCGGCAGGCGGTTCCGCAGCGGGGCGCGGCGTGAGCGGGACGCAGATCGTCGTCTTGGGTGGCGGAACGGGCGGCACGATGGTCGCCAACCGGTTGCGCCGTCGGCTGGATGCCGAGCAGGCGGAGATCCACGTGGTCGACCGCGACGACAGGCACGTCTACCAGCCGGGCCTGCTGTTCGTGCCGTTCGGCCTGGCCGACGTGGACGAGATCGTGCGCCCGCGGCAGCGGCAGCTGCATCGCGGCATTGCCTTCCACGAGAGCGGAGTCGACTCCGTCGACCTCGATCGCGACGAGGTGCGGCTCGATGACGGCGCGGTGCTTCCCTACGACGTGCTGGTCGTGGCGACGGGTGCCCGGCTGCAGCCGGATGAGACGGACGGCCTCACCGCCGCCGGGTGGAACCGCCGCACGTTCACCTTCTACACGCCGGAGGGTGCGGATCTGCTCCGTGAGCAGCTGCGGAATTTCGAGGGCGGCCGGCTGGTCGTGAACCTGATCGACATGCCGATCAAGTGCCCCGTCGCGCCGCTCGAGTTCGCGTTCCTGGCCGACTGGTACCTGCGCGAGCGTGGAGTGCGGGAGCGCACCGAGCTCGTCTACGCGACACCGCTCGACGCCGCCTTCACGAAGCCGGTCGCCTCCGAGCACCTGGCATCGCTGCTGGTCGCGAAGGACATCGAGCTGGTGACGGAGTTCAACGCCGGCGAGGTCGACGGCGCGAACGGCATCCTGGCGTCCTACGACGGCCGTCAGCTGGACTTCGACCTGCTCGTCACCGTGCCGCTGCACGGCGGCGCTGCCTTCCTCGATCGCTCACCCGGCCTGGGCGATGCGCTCGGCTTCGTCCCGACGGATCGCCGGACGCTGCAGGCCTCGGCGCGTCCCAACGTGTTCGCGCTCGGCGACGCCACCGACCTGCCGACGTCCAAGGCCGGGTCGGTCACCCACTTCGAGGCGGAGGTGCTGGCCGCAAACATCCTCAGCTACCTGGCCGGGGCCGAGCTGACTCCAGGCTATGACGGACACGCCAACTGCTTCATCGAGACCGGCTTCCACAAGGCGCTCTTGATCGACTTCAACTACGACACCGAACCCCTCCCCGGCCACTTCCCAACCGTGTTCGGGCTGCCGCTGCTTCGCGAGTCACGCGTCAACCATCTGGGCAAGCTCGCGTTCCAGTGGCTCTACTGGCACGTGCTGCTGCCCGGCCGAGAAGTCCCCGGGATCGGCCCCGAGATGCCACGGCACGGGAAACAGATGCCGGCCACGCACGCGTGAAAGGAGACGCGATGACCACCACGATGATCGCCGACTCGCCAGTCGACCTGGACGCCGAAGGCTTCCTCACCGACCACACCGAGTGGAACGAGCGGATTGCCGAGGCAATCGCCCGCGAGAACGGCATCGAGCACCTCACCGATCGCCACTGGCAGGTGGTGCGCTTCATGCGTGAGCGCTACCTCGCCACCGGCACGGCGCCGTCGATCCGCTCGCTGGGCAAGGAATCCGGCGTTCCGGTCAAGGAGCTGTACCAGCTCTTTCCGAAAGGCCCCGCCAAGCTCGCCGCCAAGATCGGCGGCGTTCCCAAGCCGAAGGGCTGCATCTAGGAGGATCACCATGGCCACCCACCTCGCCGAACGGCCACAGGCCGCACCGGCCAACCGCGAGACGATCGAGAAGGTCGCGATCGTTATCTCCAAGGGCTCCCTCGAGGGCGTCTACCCGGGCCTGATCATGGCCAACGGCGCCCGCATGGAAGGGATCGAGGCCGAGCTCTTCTTCACCTTCTTCGGACTCGATGCGATCCGCAAGGACCGCTACGCCAACATCAAGGTTGCCACCGTCGGCAACCCCGGCATGCACCTCCCAACCTGGGTGGGCGCGCTGCCAGGCTTCTCCGCGCTCGCCACCCGCATGATGAAGCGCCAGATGGAGAAGATCGACATCCCGCCGATCCCAGAGTTCATCGAGCTCGTGGCCGACTCCGGCGCGCACCTCTACGCCTGCAAGGCAACCGTCGACATGTTCGGACTGACCATGCAGGACTTCGTGCCCCAGGTCGACGACATCATCAGCGTCGGAGAGTTCTACGAGAAGGCGGCCGGCGGGGAGATCATCTTCACGTAGCGGCCCTGAAGGCGACGACCGTAGTTTCGCGCAGCCCGCCGCGCCGCCTTCCCGGACGCGGGGGAGCGTGGCCGGTGGGATGGTGGATTCGTCCCACTCGTCGGAGGTGGTAGCGATGACGGCTCATGTTCACACCGAAGCGACGCTCGCACTGCCGCGCCCTGTCCGTCATCTCGCCTGGTTCGCGGGCGGCAGCGCCGTTGCCTTTCTGATCCCCTATCTGGGCGTCTCGGTCCTCGACCTGCAGCACGACGTCTACTACGGCGCCTACTTCGCGATCACGCTCCTGACGCTCAGCGCGTATGCCCGCGTCGAGCGGATCGACGTGCATCGCCTGTTCACCCATAACTGGAAGTGGAGCGTCGTGCTCGGTGTACCGACCGCCGCGTTCGTGATGTGGAACGTCTTCCGCACCGATCCAGGCACCCCCCGGCCAGACGGCGCCTACTTCGCTTTCGAGGTTCTGTGGCGCGGCATCGGGTACGGCACCGTCGACGCGCTACTGCTCACCGTCTTCCCCTGCGTGGTCGCCTACAACATGCTCCGCGGCCGCATCGCCGGCTGGCGTGGACACCTGCGCTACATCGCGCTGGCATTGCCGCTGATCTGGCTGGTCACCGCGACATACCACCTGGGCTACCCGCAGATCCGCCAGGACGGATTGCAGAAGCCGGAGATCGGCAACACCATCATCTCGGTGCCGATGCTCGCCACAATGAACCCGGTCGGCTCGATCGGTGCGCACGCCGCATATCACGTGACCGCGGTCACCCACTCGTATGAGACGCGGAACTTCCTGCCGCCGCAGACGTTCGTCTCGTCGAAGTAGCGCGCGATCCGGCAGCGGCGCTGAGCGCTAGGAGCGATCAATAGGGAGTGGGCGCAACAGGGCTCGAACCTGTGACCTTCCGCGCGTGAAGCGGACGCTCTCCCAGCTGAGCTATGCGCCCTGGGACGGCCTGCGGGCCGGAGGGGAGGATACCTCAGCCGTCCGTGCCGCTGGCGAGAGGCTCGGCGGCAAGCGATCTGATCGGGGCTTCCTCGTAGTTCTCCGCGGCCGCGCGCAGACATGTGCCCGTATCTGCGAACAGGTCGTCGATGGTGACTCCGAAGGCATGTGCGCAGTCGCGGATTGTGCGTGAGCGCGGCTCGGATCGGCCGTTCAGGATGTTCCAGAGACCCTGAGGGGACAGGCCGACGTAGGCGGCGACTTCCCGCTGCAGCAGGTCGTGCATGCCCACCAGATGGCGAAGGTTCGCTCCGATGGGGCTTTGCCCAGCGTTCTCTCGCACGGCGTTACCGGCTCCTTGGTCGTTGACCTCTTGACGACGTCAGATTTCAAGGCTAGTGTGAATAGTCCATAAAGTCAATGGAGTAAGGGGAAGTTCTGCCGTTGATCGCGTAGTTTTATTTAGACCAAGTTTCTGTGCGAGAGCTACGTTCCTCAATATGTCGATAAGTCTAGTGGGAAAAGGAGAAGCTTTGAAGAGCATTCTGAGAGCGCCTGACCGCGGTAGGTGGTTCAAGCTCGTCGGCGCTGCCGCGTCGGTCCCCGTGCTCATGTTCGCCGCCGCCTGCGGTGGCACAAGCAGCGCCTCTTCGACGAGCGGCCCGTGCAAGCCGTCTGACTCACCCGTCATCACCCTGGCTGCCTACAGCAACCCGTATGACGCATACGGCAAGCTGACGTCGACCTTCACGTCGGACTGGAAGGACTCGCACAACGGTCAGAGCGTGATCTTCCAGATGTCGTTCGCCGGCAGCACGACCCAGGCCACGAACATCGTGAACGGGTTCCCGGCCGACGTGTACGCCTCCTCGCTCGATCCTGACGTCGGGCTGGTGCAGAAGGCGGGGCTGATCACCCACGACTGGCAGAACGACCAGGACGGCTCGATCGTCGCGTCGTCGGTGGTCGGCTTCATGGTGCGCCCGGGCAACCCGAAGCACATCGAGAACTGGAATGACCTCACCCAGTCCGGCCTGCAGATCCTGACCCCGGATCCCGCGCAGAGCGGTGGCGCGAAGTGGAACATCAGCGCGGCCTACGGCGCTGCCATGCGGGGCCAGGTGCCGGGCGTCGCTCCGAACGATCCCGCTGCGGCCGAGAAGCTGCTCGAAGGCATCTTCAAGAACGTGACCGTGCTGGACAAGAGCGCGAACGACTCGTTCAAGAACTTCGAGTCGGGCAACGGCGACGTGGCCATCACCTACGAGAACCAGGCGCTGGCAGGGATCGCGGCGGGCAGCAAGGATCAGTTCATCATCCCGCCCGCAACGATCCAGATCCAGACGCCCACCGTGGTCGTGGACAAGAACGCGGAGAAGCACTGCGTCGAGCCGATCGCCAACGCGTTCGTGAAGTACCTCCACACACCTGACGCACAGGAGGTGTTCCAGACCATCGGGTACGAGCGGCCGATCGACACCGCCGCTGCTGCCAAGGGTGGCAACGGGTATCCGGCGGTCAAGGACCTGTTCACCGCAGACGACATCGGCGGCTGGGACAAGCTGGTGTCCGATACGGTGTTCGGCCCCGACGGGGCGTTCACCCAGGCGTTCAAGGCCGCCAAGGGATAGCGCCTCCGTGCAGGCCACTGCAACAACGCGGCCGATCAGCCGCGCCCGGCTTCGGCCGGGCGCGGCCATCGGCCGCTACTCCCTTCGCGGCGTCGCGTTTCTCTACCTCGGGCTGTTCATCCTGATCCCCGTGGCGGCTGTTCTTCAGGCCGGGTTCAGCAACGGTCTCGACGACCTTCGCGCGGCGCTGAACTCGTTCGGGGCACGCAATGCGATCGAGTTGACGCTGGTCATGGCGGCGCTGACGGCAGTCATCAACGGTGTCTTCGGCACCCTGCTCGCATACATCTTCGTCCGCATGCCCTTCCCCGGCCGCGACCTGCTGTCCACCATCGTCGATCTTCCCTTTGCGGTACCGACGCTGGTCGCCGGCGTCATGCTGGTGGCGCTGTACGGACCGAACTCCACCGTCGGCGGGTGGCTGGCAGACCACGGCATCCATGTCATCTTCGCCCGCCTCGGAATCCTTCTGGCGTTGCTGTTCGTGACGCTGCCCCTCGTCGTGCGGGCCGTGCAGCCCGTGCTCCTGGAGCTCGACCTGGCTGAGGAGGAGGCTGCCCGCGTGCTCGGAGCGGGGTCGTGGACGACGTTCCGCAAGATCGTCCTGCCGGCTCTCCGGCCGGCGATCACGGCCGGCGCGCTGCTGGTGTTCGCGCGTTCCATGGGTGAGTTCGGGGCGATCGTCTTTGTCTCCGGCAACATCCCGAACCAGACACTGACGGCGCCGGTGCTGATCTCGCAGCTGTTGAACCCGACGAACTACGGCTCGAGCGGAGGTCCCGCTGAGGCGGCCGCCGTCTCGTCTCTGCTGTTCGGGTTCTCGTTCGTCGTCGTGCTGGTGACCGAGAGGCTCAGTTCCCGCTCCTCAGGGTGGTTCTTCTCATGACCACCGTTCCTGCACGACCGTCTCACCCGCGCTCCCGCGAGCGCCTCATACGCGGTGCACTGATCGCCACTGCTCTGGTCTATGTGCTCGTGCTGCTCGTCGCCCCGCTGGCGGGGATCGTGTACTACGCGCTCAAGGCCGGCCTGGGGGAGATCGGGACCACCTACAACCAACCGGATATACGTCACGCCTTCTATCTGACCGGGATCATCATGATCGTGACGGTGATCGTCACCAGCGTGTTCGGCGTGATCGTGGCACTGGTGCTTGCCCGTGACAATTTCCGGGGCAAGGCGCTGGTATCGGCCTTCGTCGACCTCCCGCTCGCCGTCTCACCGGTGATCGTTGGCCTGATGGCGGTGCTGCTGTTCGGCCGGGGCGGATGGTTCGAGCCGTTCTTCGCTGCGCAGGGCATTCAGATCGTCTACGCGCTTCCGTCGATGATCCTCGTCACCATCTTCATCGCAATCCCGTTCGTGATCCGTGAGGTGGTGCCGGTGCTCGAGGAGCTCGGCACCGAGGAGGAGCAGGCTGCCTGGACGCTCGGCGCCTCGCGATGGCAGACCTTCCGTCGCGTGACGCTGCCGAACATCCGCTGGGGACTGCTCTACGGGATCGCGCTTTCGGCGGCCCGCTCGATCGGCGAGGTCGGGGCAGTCCTGATCGTCAGCGGATCGCTGCAGGGCCAGACCGAAACGGCAACCCTGTACATCCTTCGGGCATTCGACCAGTATCAGGATCAGCAGGGCTACATCGTCGCGCTGACACTCGCTGCGTTCTCGATCGTGCTGTTGATCGGGATCGAGACATTGAAGCGCAGGAGCACGAGGAGGGCACGGTAGTGGCAGGAGCGACCATCAAGGTGCAGGGGCTGACCAAGTCGTTTGGCAGCTTCCGAGCCGTCGACGACGTCAGCTTCGAGGCAGCGGAGGGGACGATCACGGCACTGCTCGGGCCGAGCGGCTCGGGCAAGAGCACGGTGCTTCGGATGATCGCCGGTCTCGAGCAGCCCGACACCGGAAGCGTCTGGGTCGCAGGAGAGGAGCTGACCGGCGCCAGCGTCCAGGACCGCCGGCTCGGGTTCGTGTTCCAGCACTACGCCCTCTTTCGGCACATGACGGTGCGGCGGAACGTTGCCTTCGGGCTGTCCGTCCGCCGGGTGGACAAGGCGGCACAGCGGGAGCGTGTGGACGAGCTGCTCGAGCTGGTCGGCCTGGCGCCCTTCGGAGATCGCTATCCCGACCAGCTGTCGGGCGGCCAGCGACAGCGCGTGGCGCTCGCGCGAGCGCTCGCGCCGCGGCCGAGCGTCCTTCTGCTGGACGAGCCGTTCGGGGCCCTGGATGCCCGCGTCCGCCAGGAGCTGCGTGGCTGGCTCGACCATCTCCACCGCGAGCTCGGCGTCACCAGCCTGTTCGTGACCCACGATCAGGAAGAGGCGCTTGAGCTCGCCAACGAGATCGTCGTCATGAATCACGGCAAGGTCGAGCAGGTCGGCTCGGCCGACGACATCTACAACCGGCCGGCGGCCCCGTTCGTCGCAGCCTTCGTGGGATCGTCGAACGTGCTCAAGGGCGTCGTGTGGGAGCGGCACGTCCACTTCGGCCACTCGATCGTCGCGGGCGCGCACGCGATCCCCGACGGCGAGGAGGCCGTCGCCTACATCCGCCCGCACGACGTCCAGATCACCGAGGACCCGGGCGAGCGATCATTCCCTGTCGCGGTCGAGCGCCGCATCGACATGGGCTGGACGTCCAAGCTGCACCTGCGGCTGGAGGACGGCCAGCCGCTCGTCGCCCAGCTGCCCAACGAGGAGATCAACGGCGTGGCGGCCGGTCAGAACCTGTTCGCGAACCTCCGCAATCCGAAGGTGTTTCCCCGCAGCCGCGCTGATGAGGCCGCCCCTGCATCCGACGAGGCGGTTCCCGTCGCGGGCGAGAGCAGCAGCGTCGGCGGGTAGTGCGGTTGGGAGGCCGCGGGCCGCTCGACGGTTCGCGGAGCCGGAGGCGACGGAACGGCGGAAAAGCTCTGGTCAGCATCGCGTTCGTCCGCGTCGCTCCGCCACTGTCGGGCGGAGCTCCCGCGGAGGTTCGTTGCGAGCCTCCGGACTCATTCGTATTGCAGCGCCTCCAGGACGTCTAGTTTGGCCGCCCGCCGTGCCGGCAGGATCGCCGCGACCACCCCTGCCAGCGCCGCCACGATCATCACCACCACGATGAACGTCACCGGCACCGAGAAGACGATGCCCTGGTCGCTCAGCCCCTTGGTCAGGATCCAGCCGAACACCAGCCCGACGCACACGCCCAGCAGCCCGCCGATCACCGACGTGATCACGCTCTCGTAGCGCACCATCCGCCGCAGCTGGCGCCGGGTCGTGCCGACTGCGCGCAGCATGCCGATCTCGCGCGTGCGCTCGAACACCGACAGCGCCAGGGTGTTGATGATGCCGACCAGCGAGATGATGCCGATCATCGCCAGCAGCAGGTAGAGGAAGTAGAGGAACCCGTTCACCTGGTCCTCGGTGCTCTGCTTGTACTCCGCGTTGGTTCGCACCTTCGCGACCGGGAACTGCTTCAGCGCCTTGCTGGCCGCCGCCTTGCCGGCGGCGAGGCTGACGCCGGGCCTGAACTTGGCCAGGATCACGCCCGGGTCGTTGTTCGTCGTCCAGGTGTCGAACGTATCCGACGGGATGGAGATGCCCGTCATCAGCACCGGGTCCTTGTACTCGCCGACCACCGTCAGCCGGAGCTTCTTCCCCTCGATGCTGGTGATGGTGAAGTGCCCACCGATGTTCAGGTGATGGGACTTCGCGAACTGCTCCTCGATCAGCGCCTTCTTGCCCTGGAAGTTGTTGAGCAGCGCGTTCGATCCGCCCTTCTGCCAGGTGAACGTGTACAGCTGGTCGAAGTCACCGGGATCGATGCCGTTGACGACGTCGGTGCCTCCCTGGTTGATTCGCGCGTCGGTGAACTGGATGCCGGCTGCGGTCTCCACCTCCGGAACCGCCTGCAGCGTCGGCACCGCCTCCTTCGGGATCGGCGCGAAGCTCTCGGACTGGATGATCAGGTCGCTCGTGATCGAGTTGTCGAGCGCGCCGAGGAACGAGTCCTTGAAGCCGTTGACGAACACGGCCACAAACACCACCAGCGCCACGCCGATCATCAGCGACGAGGACGTCACGGCCGTTCGCCCTGGGTTGCGCGCGGTGTTCTCGCGGGCCAGCTGGCTCGTCAGGGATGAGGGCTCCTCGGGCGGCCACTCCGTCTCGGTCCGCAGCCAGATGCGCGCGACGGCGAAGATGGCCAGGCACACGGCGACCAGCCCTGCGAGCAGGCCGAGCGGCTTTGAGATCAGGCCCAGGATGCCCGCCACCGCGCCGCCGAGCAGGACGAACAGCGCGAGCGCCAGCAGGTAGGAGACCGTGCGACGCAGGAGGTACCAGCCGTGGCCCACGAACGGGATCCGCTGCACCCGTACGCCGACCCAGTCGCCGGCGCGGATCAGCAGCGCCAGCGGGGCGCCGATCGCCTGCGAGAGCGGCTGTACGATGTGTGACGACAGGATCGCCACGGCGAGGAAGCAGAGGATGGCGCCGCCCGCCAGGCTGATGAGGACGCCGGCCGTGGAGCCGAAGCCGGTAACCGACCTGAGCACCCCGCCCTTGTCGAACACCCCGTCCACGATGCCCCCGAGGCCGAGCAGCAGCAGCACCGTGGAGATCAGGGTGGCATGGCGTGCGAGGGCGGAGGGCGGCAGCTCTGCGCCCTCGCGCAGCGCCGCGATCGGCGGCACGCGGGTGGCGCGGAAGGCCGGCCCGATGGCGGCCAGGATCGCGACTCCGGTGCCGACGACCAGCGGCAGCACGATCGTCAGGGTGCCGAGGTGGATCGGCGCCGTCGGCAGGCCGAAGCCGATGGCATCGAACGCCGTGTCGAGCAGCTTGGCGAAGCCGACGCCGACGATGATGCCGGCGATCGACGCCAGGAGCCCGATCAGCAGCGCCTCGAGCAGCACCGAGCGCAGCACCTGCCGGCGGCTCGCGCCGATCGTGCGCAGCATGGCGAACTCGCGCGTGCGCTGGGCGACGGTGATCGCGAAGGTGTTGAAGATGATGAAGGCGCCCGCGAACACCGTGGCGCCCGCGAAGGCGAGCAGCAGGGGGGTCAGGAAGTCGGTGATACCGCTCGACACCTGCTGCGCCTGGTCGGCTGCCGCCTCCGGGCCGGTCTGCACTTTGACGTCATGCGGCAGCGCGGCGATCAGCCGCTGCTTCAGCTCGTTCTGGCTGACGCCGGAGTCCGCCTTGACCGAGATCGTCGACGTCTGATCGACGCGGTCGAACCACTGCTGCGCGTCGCTGAAGGTGGTGCCGACGATGGTGGCGCCACCGATGGTGGACGCGGTGCCCAGCTTGAAGACACCGACGATGGTCACCGGTTTCAGCCCCACGTCGGTGGCCAGCTCCACGTGCTGGCCGATGCGGAGATGCTTGTCGTCGGCCAGCTTCGAGTTGACCACGACCTGGCCGGACGACTCCGGGCCGTGGCCCTTCGAGTAGGTGTACGGGTTGAAGGTGTCTGAGAGCGTCGAGACGACGAGGCTCGGCGCCCCCGTGGTCGAGCCGGCGTACTTCCCGCCCACCACCAGCGCGCCCAGCGCCTGCACCTGGCCCTCCGCCTGTGCCACGCCGTCCACCTTCTCGACCCGTGGGATCAGCGAGGCGGGCAGCGGGCCGGCCTGCGCGCCGTTGTCGCTCGTGAACGCCGTCTGCTTCGAGAGCAGGACGTCGGTCTTCTCGAGCCCCGTCTGAAAGATCTCGTTGAACGCGCCGGTGATCTGGTCGCGCACCACGAAGGTGCCGGTGATCATCGCGGTGCCGAGCACGATCGAGATCGCCGTCAGCACCGCGCGAGTCTTGCGGCCCCACAGGCCGCGGAGGGCGACCCCGATCATGTCTCCGCCACCTCGGCCATCGCCGCCAGCACCTCCTGCGCGCTGGCGCGGCCCTGGTCGCGCACGATCAGGCCGTCGGCGAGGAAGAGGATGCGATCGGCCATCGCCGAGGCGCGCGGGTCGTGCGTCACCATGACGGTCGTCTGCCCGTAGGACTCGACCGCCTCGCGCAGCAGCTCGAGGATCTCCTCGCTGGTGGTCGAGTCGAGGTTGCCCGTCGGTTCGTCGGCGAACATCACCGTCGGCCGGGAGACGAGGCCGCGGGCGATGGCGACGCGCTGCTGCTGGCCGCCGGAGAGCTGCGACGGCCGATGGCTGCGCCGGTCGGACAGGCCGACCTTCCCGATCACCTCGTCGATCCACTCGCGCTCGACCGAACGGCCGGAGATGCGCAGCGGCAGCACGATGTTCTCCTCGGCGGTGAGCATGGGCAGCAGGTTGAAGAACTGGAAGATGAAGCCGATGTGGCGGCGCCGCAGCAACGTCAGCTCCTGGTCGCCCATCGTCGTGATCTCCTCGCCCTCGATCGTGACGCTGCCGGACGTCGGCTTGTCGAGGCCGGCCAGGATGTGCATCAGCGTCGACTTGCCCGAGCCCGATGGGCCCATGATGGCGGTGAACTGTCCGCGCGGGATCTCGAGGTCGATGCCGCGCAGGGCGTGGACGACCGCGTCGCCCTCGCCGTAGGTGCGTGTGACCCCATGGCCGGCGACGACCACGTCGGCCGCGGGCTGCTCGACGGTCGTGCTCACTGTGTCCTCCTGCCGTTGCATATGACGTGCATCGTTGCCTCTGGGTGCGGGGGCCGCAGCCGGGGTATCCGGCCTCTGGGGTTCGGATATCCCTACTGCGACGCGCTCGTCTGCTCGCCCAGCCGTGCCGCCTCGGCGGTGCAGATCTCGAGCAGGACCCGGTACAGCTGCTCCAGCCGCTCCCCGGAGAGCGGGCCCGGGTTGGCGGCTGCCAGCGATGCGATCAGGCGGCGTTCCCGCTCGGGGTCGACCATCGGATAGCCCGCAGCGCGCTTGTGTGCGTGCAGGGCGGCGACCAGCGAGACGCGGCGGTTGACCGCGTCCAGGATCTCGGCGTCGACCGCACCGATCCGGTCACGGGCGTCCTGCACGACGGGGTCTTCGGACGGATTCATCGCCCGGCCAGTCTACCGAGCGGCGTGCCCGCGTCCGGGCTAGATGATTGATTCCACGACGCCGCACGTCTGATCACCTGACTGCGGGTAGTTGCCCACCGTCAGGGGCTGCGACCGGTAGGACGGCGCATCGCGGCGTCCTCGGTCGGGCCGATATTCCC
>DATAHR010000236.1:0-3661 GCA_036263035.1 Gaiellales bacterium
GCGTCCGGATCCTGCCAGGTGAATGACCAGACGCCCGAGCCCTGGCCTTCGTGTCCTGCAGCGTCGATCGGCCAGACTTCCCAGTAATACGTGTTGGGCGCCAGCTGCAAGGGTGCAAACTCCGTCCCGTTCGGGGCGGTGTTGCTCGAACCCGGTGCACCAAGGTTCAGCACCACGCTCGTCAGCTGCGGGTCCGAAGCGATGATCAAGTGGTAGTTGGCCGCATACGGCGTCTTGTCCCAGTTCAGGATCAGCGGCGTCGGGAAGGAGACCGTCGATCCGTCGGCGGGCGACTCCTGCACCGGCGTATCGGTCCATGACTTGGTGAACTGCATCGCCGTTGACCAGGGCCCCGCCGTGTTTGACGCATTGATCGCGCGAACGCGCCACCAGTAGGTGTCGTCAGCCAACGCGTTGGTCAGCGTCAGGCGGGTGTTCTTCGTGGTGATCTGGGAGAGGACCAGGCTGTTGAAGCCCGCATCCGTCGACAGCTGAAAGGCGTAGGAGGCCGCTCCAGAGACGGCATTCCAGCCGAAGACCGGAGCCTGGTTTGTCGTCGCCGTGTTCGACGGCATGACCGGAACCGGCGCGGCGATCGAGGCGTAGCTCGGCGCGGCGCCTATGAGGCCGGCGGCGATCGCGACGACGGCGAACAGCCTGGGCGTTTGCGGGGTGATGAAGCGGCGGATGGGACGTCCTCCCGATGAGCTGGACAGCATGCGGAGGCGTAGGAGCCCCCGGCTCATCGTCGGTGCAAACCGCCGTATGCAACATACCCCGTTTGCGGGAGCGTCGGATCGCTCGGATCAGGCGGCGTCCTGCGCCGGGCGCCGCAGGTGGGCCACCCATCGCCGGATGGACGGCGCCAGCCGCAGCCCGATCAGGAGCGCCGCGCCCACCAGCAGGGCGACCGGGATGATCACGCCGGCAGCCACGATCACCGCCGAGACGACGCCTACTGCGAGGTCCCACCCGCGTCGAATCGCGCTGCCGATGGCGGTCGGCGGTGAGTGGTGATGGTGGTGCGCCGTTCCCTGCTGCGTGAGCGACACCGTGATCGTCGACATGTCGGCCTGGTCGTGCAGGTAGCGCAGGCGCCCCTCGATCTCCTCCAGCTGCCCCTGCACCTGGAACAGCTCGTTCTGGACGCGGATGGTGTCCTGCACGCTCACCGCCCTGTCCATCAGGCGCACGAGCGCCCGCGACTGCGCCCGGAGGTTCCGTGCCCGGGCGCCCAGGTCGACGAACTCCTGCCCGACGTCCTGGCCGCTGCGGATGTCCGCGAGCACCGTGCCGTGACCGACGCCGCGCAGGTCGTTCATCGCGCGGTCGAAGAAGGCTGCCGGCACGCGCAGCACGATGGTCGCGCTGCGGTGCTTCGTGCCGCTGCTCTCCGTGCTCAGGGTGTAGCCGCCGTACGTCGTGGCGATGGCGTCGACTGCGGGAACGACACCGGCGAAGGCGGGGCCGCTCAGCCGAAGCGACAGGCGTCCGGTCTTGATGATCGTGGAGCGCTGCTTGGGTAGCTCCAGCTTCGTCACGGTGACGTTCGCGTCCTGCACGCCCGCTGAGCGCGCCGACGAGCCCGTTGCGGTACCCGGGGACAGCGTTTCCAGCGCCTTGGCGGAGTGGGTGGCTGGCGCCGCCTCGGCGCCTCCGCCTCCCGCGGAGCTGCCCCCGGAGCTGCTCGCCCCGGCGCACCCGCCCGCCGCCAGAGCCGCCGCTGTGATCAGACCAACCGTCCGTGCCCGCATGGTGCCTCCTCCGATCGCTCGGACATTGAGACCGGCCGGCGGCTCGATCGGTTCCCGGCAATCGTTACGGAAGTGCGACGAATCTCGAACGCCCGCCGGGTGCGGGGTTTGACTCCAATAATTGGGCTCCGCTCAACCATCGGGTCGTTCGTGCCGGACCTGTCACGAACGCGTGAACCGGCCGGTCACCCTGCTTTGAGACCGTCAGACCGCGAGCGGGAGGGCGCCGTGCAGCGCTGCCCTGGCGGCTTCCGCATCCGGCCCGCAGACGAACACCACCTCGCGGTTGCGTAGGTGCGACACCGTTCCCACCTTCCGGCCGGCCGGGTCGTGGATCCCAATGCGTGCGCCGACGTAGCGAGGCGCGTCCACCGCCAGGGACTCGACATGCCGCCGCTTCCCGAGCAGCTCGTGCATCGCCTCGAGCTTGTGAAAGCCCTCGTCCGAAAACGACACGACCAGCCACGGCGTGGCCAGACGCTCCACCAGCTCGCTCAGCGCCGGCCAGGCCAGCCGCCGCGAGTTGTATGCGCTTCGCCGTTCCCGCACGTCCGCTCGCTTGCAGGCGACGCCGTAGTGCTCCGGCCGGTCGCCCCGCACGATCGTCTCCCACACGTGGTAGTTCCCCGCGTAGGAGTGCTGGTTGTAGGGAGGGTCGACGTAGGCGAGGTCGATCTCCACCAGCGCGCCGGCGAGGTCGTTCGCGTCCTGCCGCACCGCCTGCCCGGCCGGTCCGGGCACCGCCTCGGGCTCGCGCAGCGTCAGCCGGTTCGCGGCGCGCGGCGCCCAGCGCTTGAGGTAGGCCATCTGCACACCGACCGTGCTGTCCACCCGGTCAGCCGCCTCCAGCAGGCTGGTCAGCGCCAGCCCCCGCTCGAGACGCGACAGCGCCAGGCGGTCGATCTCGGCCCGGATGGCGTCGATGCGCCTGCCGTTCGCCGGCTGGAAGTACCGGGAGAGCCGGCAGAACGTCTCGGTCACGTAGCCGTCCTCGCCGGGGAGCGCGTCCAGATGTGCGAGCAGCTCCCGCACACGGGCCCGGTCGACCTGCTCCCCTGCCTCGATGTACGCCTGCCCCAGCACCTCGGAATACGCGGCGGTGTCGTTGGAGACAACGCAGATGCCGGCACGGCGAAGCGCCTGCCCGACACGGGTGGTGCCGGCGAACAGGTCGATCGCGCTGCGGGCGCCCAGCTGGACGGCGATCTCGGCGAGCGACGGCGCCAGCAGCCGCTTCGAGCCGAGGTACTTGATCACGCCGCCACTGTACGCGACGTCTAGGACCGCAGGTAGGTGAGGACGGCGAGGACGCGGCGGTGGTCTTCGCTGGCCTGGGGCAGGCCGAGCTTCTGGAAGATGCTGGTGACGTGCTTTTCAACGGCGCGTTCGGTCACCACCAAGCGCTCGGCGATGCCGGTGTTGCTGCGCCCCTCCGCCATCAGCTCCAATACCTCACGCTCCCGCTGGGTGAGATCGGCCAGCGGATCATCACGCCGTCGCCGCCCCACCAGCTGGCTGACCACCGCCGGATCAAGCGCGCTGCCGCCCTGCCCCACCCGCCGCACCGCCGAGGCGAACTCCTCGATGTCGGACACCCTGTCCTTCAACAGGTAGCCGACCCCCTCACTGCTCTCCGCCAACAGCTCCATCGCATACCCCGGCTCGACGTACTGGCTCAACACCAGCACCCCCACATCCGGAAACCGCTCACGGATCTGCTTGGCCGCCCGCAACCCCTCATCGGTATGCGTCGGCGGCATGCGGATATCCACGATCGCCACATCCGGCTTGGAGAACCCCACCCGCCGCACCAGATCCTCCGCATTGTCCACCTGCCCAACCACCTCGAACCCCGCATCCACCAACAACCGCGCCACACCCTCACGCAACAACACCGAATCGTCGGC
>DATAHR010000237.1:0-24757 GCA_036263035.1 Gaiellales bacterium
GTGCTCGCCGCGAGCGGCCAGGCGCAGGCCGCCGGGATCGCTCGCGTCGCGGCGGCCGCCGAGCTCGGCCTGGACGGGCGGCTTCGCCCCGTCGCCGGCACGCTTGCGATGGCCGAGGCAGCCGGTCGGGCCGGCCTCGAGGCGCTGGTGGTCGCGCCGGAGAATGCGGCCGAGGCTGTCATGGCGGAGTCGCTGCCGGTGATTCCGGCGTTCGACCTGTACGAGGCGGTGCAGATCCTGGCCGGCCGGGCAGACCCCGCGCCGGTACCGGCACCGCCGCCGTCGCCCGAGGCGGAGCCGGGACCCGATCTCGCCGAGGTGCGCGGCCAGGCGGCCGCGCGCAGGGTGCTGGAGATCGCCGCGGCGGGTGGGCACAACCTGCTGATGGTGGGGCCGCCCGGCTCCGGCAAGACGATGCTGGCCCGCCGGCTGCCCGGCATCATGCCGCCGCCCACCCCGGCGGAGCGGCTCGAGATCACGCGTATCCATTCGATCGCCGGAGTGCTCGACGGATCTCGCGCCGTCGGCCGGCCGTTTCGCGCGCCCCACCACAGCGCATCCGCAGCTGCAATCGTCGGGGGCGCCTCCTTGCGGCCGGGCGAAGTCACGCTCGCGCACAGGGGCGTGCTGTTTCTGGATGAGCTTCCGGAGTTCAACCGCGCGGCGCTGGAGGCGCTGCGCCTTCCGCTGCAGGACGGCGAGGTGCTCATCTCCCGAGCGACGGGGACCGTCAGGCTCCCCGCGCGAAGCCTCGTCGTTGCGGCGATGAACCCCTGCCCGTGCGGACATCTCGGCGATCCGCGCCGGGAGTGCCGGTGCCCGGATCAGCGGATCGCCGCCTACCGGGCGCGCGTCAGCGGGCCATTGACCGACCGCTTCGACCTGCGCGTCGAGGTGCCGCGCGCCGACGCGCACGGGGCGCCCGGCGAGCCGAGCGCAGCCGTCGCCAGGCGAGTGGCGGCGGCCCGGGAACTGCTGGACTGTTCACGGCCGGCGCTCGACACGCCGGCTGAGCGGCTGCTGGCCGATGCCGTGGAGCGCCTCGCCCTCTCGGCACGGGCGCGCGATCGTGTGCAGGGCGTGGCGGGCACGGTCGCGGCGCTGGCCGGCCGCGAGCACGCCGTGGCCGATGATGTGGCGGAGGCGCTCGCCTACAGGCTGGAGCTGACCCGATGAGCGCCGCCGACGAGCTCCGCGTCGTCCTGTCCGGCGCCGCGAGCGGCGTCGACCCCGGCCGGCTGGCGCGCCGGCACGGGGCGTCGAGCCTGCTCCGGGCGAGCCCGTCCGCGCTGGAGCGGATGGGTGCGCTGCCGGCGCTGATCGATGCCCTGCGGCTCGCGCGCGAGTCCGATCCTGCCGCCTACCGACGCGACCTGGCTGCGCGCGGCATCTCGTGCGTGACCCTCTCGGACGAGACCTATCCGGGTCGCCTGCGCGAGCTGCACGATCCGCCGTTGGCGCTCTTCGCGCTGGGACCGGGTGTGGCGGCGCTCGATCCAGGCATCCGCTCCGCCGCCATCGTGGGCTCCAGGCGAGCAGCCGAGGGCGGCCTCCGCCTCGCCGAGCGGCTGGCCCGTGCCGTGGCCGCCTCCGGCGGGCTGGTCGTCAGCGGGCTTGCGCTCGGCATCGACGCGGCCGCGCATGAGGGCGCGCTGGCCGGCGGAGGGTTGACGATCGCGGTGCTCGGGTGCGGCGTCGACGTCCCCTATCCGCGCCGGAACCGGTCGGTCTACACGCGTATCGCGGAGTCGGGACTGATCGTCTCGGAGTACCCGCCGGGCACGCCGCCGGCCCCCTGGAGATTCCCGGCGCGGAACCGGCTGATCGCTGCGCTCGCGGACGTCACGGTCGTCGTCGAGGCGCGAGCGCGCAGCGGCGCGCTGATCACCGCCGATCATGCTCTCGACCTGGGGCGCGAGGTGCTCGCCGTGCCCGGGTCGCCGGGGGTCGCGGCCGCGGCCGGCGCGAACGGCCTGCTGAAGTCGGGCGCGGGGCTGATCGAGGGCCCCGAGGACCTGTGCGGCTGGCTCGGCCTGGATTGTCCCGCGGCACCGGATGCGCCCGATGACGAGGGCGACCGCCGGCTGCTCGAGGCGCTGTCCGAAGGCCCGGCACACCCGGACGCGCTTTCGGCAGCGCTCGGCGTCGGAGCGGGCCCGGTTGTCGCCGCGCTCACCCGGCTGCAGATCGCCGGGCGGGTGTCGCCTGACGGGCAGGGGCGCTGGCGTGCGGGATAGGCTGCGCGCGTGCACGGCGAGCGCTGGCTGACATTCGACTGCTACGGCACCCTCATCGACTGGAACGGGGGCATCTCGGCGGCGCTTGCCGCGGTGTTCGGTGAGGGTGACGTGCCACGGCTGCTGGCCCGCTATCACGAGCTCGAACCACGCATCGAGTCCGAGCGCTACCGCTCCTACAGGCAGGTGCTCGATCTCTGCCTGGCCGGGATCGCGATGGAGGAGGGAAGGGCCCTGGCGGACGGTGAGTCGACCGCGCTTTCGGACTCGCTCCCACGCTGGCCCGCCTTCCCCGAGGTGCCGGAGGCGCTTGCGCGTCTGCGCGATGACGGCTGGCGGCTGGCGATCCTGTCGAACTGCGACCGCGACCTGATCGCGACGTCCCTGCCGAGGCTGCGCGTCCGCTTCGACCGCGTCATCACCGCCGAGGACGTCGGCTCCTACAAGCCTGACCACGGGCACTGGCAACGGTTCTGGGAGCTGACCGGTGCAGACCCCGACCGCCACGTGCACGTCGGCGCGAGCCTGTTTCACGACGTCGCCCCCGCTGCTGAGCTCGGCATCCCGTGCGTCTGGGTGAACCGGCTGGGCGAACCGGCGGATCCGGAGCCGGATCGCGAGGTGACGGATCTCGGCGGCGTGCCGGCCGCGACACGCGAGCTGGTGGCAACGTGATGAACCCGGGGCTGGTGCGCGTGCCGCGTGCGTGGGGCGATGGCGGCGATGCGATGTGCGAGGCGGCCGGCATGGATCTGGGGCTGCGGGAGGCCGCCACCGTCGCGATGTCCACGCTCGACGAGCAGACCGCGGCGGTGGCCGCCGCGCTCCCCGAGCAGCCGGTCGTGCTGGGCGGATGCTGCTGCGCGCACATCGGTGTCGCGTCGGGCCTGGCCGCGCGGCACGGCCGCATCGCCGTGATCTGGTTCGATGCGCACGGTGACCTGAACACGCCTGACAGCTCACCGTCCGGCAACGTCTGGGGCATGCCCTACCGGATGATTCTCGACCACGGCTACGCCGCCGTGGCGGACTGCGCCCTGTTCGGTGCGCGGAACCTCGACCCGCCGGAGGTCGACTTCATCGCGGAGGCGGGCCTGGAGACCTCTGAGGGGAACCTGGCCGAGGTGATGGCCGGCGCCGCAGGTGCATACATCGCGTTTGACTGCGACGTGCTCGACCCGGCTGAGATCGACTGCTTCATGCCGGAGCCGGACGGCCCGTCGCTGGACGCCTGCGTGGCCGGCGTCGCCGCGGTGGCGCGCCACGGGCGGGTGCTCGGCATCGGGCTCACCGGACTCGTGGCCTCGGATGCCAACCCATCGCGGCTGCGCCGCCTCATCGATGCGGCTCTTCCAGCGCAGGCCGGGCGAGGCTAGGGGTTCATGGAATCCGTGGAGGAACGCCCGGACTCGCCCATCATGCGGCTGCAGCGGCGTATGGCAGACGCGCTTCGCAAGCCCGAAGCCGATGAGTTCGTCGCCCTGTGTCATCCGGATATCGAGTTCCAGACCTACGGGCTGGGCGCCAGGCAGCTGCAGGGAACCGGTGAGATCCTCGAGTGGTGGACCACCATGCGAAGCGCGACCGCCTACAAGGTGACGCTGATCGAGTTGCATCCGCTCGGTGAGCACGCGGTGTTCATCGAGGGGCGGATCCAGTTCGAGCGGGACGGGTGGTTCACCGACCGCCAGGCGCACTGGGTGATGATCGAGCGGGACGGCCTGGCGTGGCGATACCGGCCCGTCGCAGACCGCGCCGAGGCGGTCGCGTACGCGCGCGAGCTGGGCGCGCTCGATAGCTGACGAATCGGCGCCGGCGCGATACATTCGCCACGGCGATGCGGTCCGACGCACCACGAACGCAGGCGCGCCAGCAGACTCGCGCACCGCTCCCGCCGCTGATCAGGCGGGGATGGCTGAGCCGTCGCGTGCGGCTGGCCGTGCTACTCGCAGGCTCCGGTCTCTCGGTGCTGTTCGTGCTGCTGCTCCGGCTCGAGGGCGACCCCACCTCGTGGAAGGGAGTGGTCGGCGGCGTGGAGGCGCTGATCGCGGCGACCGCCGGCCTGCTGGGCGGCCGGTATGTGGGGTTGCTGGTGGGGCTGATCGGTGCGTCCGCGTTCCTGCTCGTGATCGGGTTTCACGACGCGCCAGATCCGGTCGCGCTGGGGATTCCGATCCTGCTGATCTGGGGCTTCGCAGGCTTCCTGGCCGGATACCTGGCCGAGTGGCTGACGGAGTCGACGGGCGAGGCCTATGCCGCCGTCTCCGACGAGGCAGAGAACCAGAGCCGGATCGCCCGGGTGCTGCAGCGCGCCCTGCTGCCCGAGCAGCTCCCGCAGCTGACGATGGCGGAGGTGGCGACCCTGTTTCGGCCGGCGGGAGCGGGGGAGGAGCTGGGCGGCGACTTCTACGACACGTGGCTGCTGCCTCTCAGCCCCGGTCAGTTCGCATTTGTCATCGGCGACGTGCAGGGCAAGGGCGCCGAGGCTGCCGCCGTCACGGCGCTCGCCCGCCACACGATCCGCACGGCGTCCATCCTCGGCACGGCGCCCGCACTGACGCTCGGGGTGCTGAACGAGGGGCTCTTGCGGCGAACCAGCGGTGACCGCTTCGTCACAGCTCTGGTGGCGACGGCGACTCCAGTGGACGACGGGCTGCAGCTGACGGTTGCGGTGGGCGGCCATCCGCTGCCGCTGGTGCGGCGTGCCGACGGGACGGTGGACGAGGTGGCGCAGAACGGCCCGCTGCTTGGTGTCTGGTGGGACAACGATTACACCGAGCGAACGGTGGTGCTCCGCCACGGCGAGGTGCTGCTCGCCTACAGCGACGGCGCGACCGACATCGAAGGCGCCGACGGGCGGTTCGGGGAGGAGCGGCTGCGCGCGGTGCTCGCAGGCGCCGGCTCACGCCCGGACGAGGTGGTGACGGCGGTGCACGAGGCGCTCACCGCGTTCGCCCGCGGCGTGCCGGCCGATGACATCGCCGTGCTGGCCCTGGCTCCCCGCCGGGAGGATGGCTGAGGGGCCTGCGATACCATGGTCGCCGCGTAGGGGTGTAGCTCAGTTGGTAGAGCGGCGGTCTCCAAAACCGTAGGTCGCGGGTTCGAATCCTGCCACCCCTGTTGGCGGCCGCCATACCGATTGCGGGGGATGCTTCGTCCGACCGCAGCGACCCGTAGGGCCGACCGGCTGGTCGTGTACGGTGGCCGGCGATGTCCTGGTATCAGTGGTACCCGACCGTCCTTCGCCGGTATGCCGTGTTCCGCGGCCGGGCGGGGAGGCCGGAGTTCTGGTGGTTCCAGCTCGTCAATGTGCTGATCCTCCTCGCCGGCCTGATATGGGTCCAGGCCTCCGGCTCATCAGCTTCGCGAGCGGTGCTGAACCTCTACGAGCTGGCGGTGTTCCTGCCGTCGCTCGGCGTCGAGATACGCCGCCTGCACGACATCGACAAGTCGGGATGGTGGGTGCTGCTCTGTTTCGTCCCGATCGTCGGGACGATCCTGCTGATCGTGTGGCTCGCAACCGCAGGCACACCAGGGCCGAACCGCTTCGGCGACGGCGCCGCCGGTGACCCGGCATCTCCGGCGCCAAGCGCATTCCAGGCCCCGGCTTGGGATCCCGAGCGCAGCGCCGGGTCACACGGCGGGGAGGGGTACTGCGCCCGCTGCGGAAGCGCCATCACTCCAGGCGCCGGCTATTGCAGGACCTGCGGCGCGCCGGTGGCATGAACCAGCGCCGCGCGGGGTAGCACCGCAGCATGATCCTGCTGTTTCGTCTGTTTCGCACCAAGCTCGGCCTGATGCTCCTGCGTTTTCTCTGGCGCAGGCGCGGTGGGCTGCTAGGCATTCTCCGCCGGGGCTGATCCCCCGATCAACCGCGGGCGCTTCGTCAGGCTGGCTTTGGTGCGGTGCCTGCGGTACTCACCACGAAGGCCACCGCCCGGCGCTCACGCTGCGCACGCGCGAGGGCTCGCAGCTCCTCGTGCTCGTGCGGCGTGTAGGCGACATCCGGCTCAGGAACCGTCCGTGCTGCGTCGCTTGTCGTGCTCATGTCCGTCCTCTCTTTGAACGGCCGCCGCAGCGGCGGCAGCACGCGGCAACTGTACCGTGTTCGACGGGTGTGCGCGTGCGGGTTTTTCCACATGACACCGCTCAAGCCGGCGCGGCGCCAGACCGATGCAACGGGCATGACTCGCGAAGAGCGCCTACTGGCCGTCATTCATGCCCAGTCCGAGATCGCCGCGGCCGCGCTCGACCGGCAGGCGCTGATCGCCCTGGTCGCCGAGTGGGCGTGTGAGATCACCGGCGCGCAGGCCGCCGTGGTCGAGGTCGTCGGCGACACGCCGGTATCGACTGGAGCTCCGAGCTCCGGGCCGACCATCACCGTGCCGCTCGTGAGCACTGGCGCTCCGGTGGGCGCCCTGACCGTGTACGCGGGAGATAGTGGCCGGTTCGAGGAGGATGCCACTGAGATGCTGAGCATGATGTCCGCCATTGTGGCGGCCCAACTCCTGGAGCCTCACGATCGCGGTGCGCAGCAACGACTTGGGTCAGGTCCGTTCAGGGAGCGCGTCTCGCTCGAATGCGCACGGTGGGCGCGCGACGGGGGCGACTTCAGCGTCGTCATGCTCGACATCGAGGGGCTGAAGTCGATCAACGACATCCATGGCATCGAGGCCGGCGACGGCGTCCTTCGAACGCTGTCCGCGGTCCTCGATCGCTGGACACGGGCGATCGACGGGGTGTACCGGGTCGGAGGCGGGACGTTCGCGCTCGTGCTCCCTGGCGCCTCCGTGGAGACGGCAGCGATGCTGACGGAGCGGATCACAGCCCAGATGGCTGACGCGCATCCGCTGCATGTGCCGCTGTCGTTTGGCATCTCCGGCCCTGGTGATGATCCGACGGTCGTCATCCGCACAGCCGACGAGGCGCTCTACCGGGTCAAGCGCGAGCGCCGGGAGCGAGCGGCAGCCTAGATCGACACCGCCGGTGCCGTTTGCTTCGCCGGCCGGCTGTGCGGCTGGAGTGGCGGAGGCGAGCCGTGCTGCGGCCGCGACTTCGCCACCGCGAAGGCGATCACCGGAAGCAGCACCAGCCCGACGATGATCGCCGCCAATGACATGCCCGGCCTCACCGGCTGTCCGGGCGGTGCATCCGGCTCATGACCGCGGTATCGTCGCCGACCGGAGCGGCGCTGCCGGCCTCGCTCAGGAACCGCGCCAGCCGGCGCGTCTCGGCCTCGTCCAGCGATACCGCCGACACGGCCCGTTCGCCGTTCCAGATCGAGAGGCGGGTATGGCGCTCCGATGCGTCGCCGCTCAGGTAGCGCGACACGCGCAGGGCAACCGCGTCGCCCGCGATGCCGGGATGCGGCGCGAAGAACTCCACCAGCTTTCGCCGCACGGGCGCGGCGCACCAGGGGCAGAACCGGTGGCGGCGGTCGACGGGTTCGGCGCAGGACGGGCAGTGCGGCACCAGGTGCTCCTTGATCGACCATCCGAGGATACCCCGGTACCCTGCGGGCGTGAAGTCGCGCGGCGTGCTGTTCGGTGTGCTTGCCCTCGCCCTGGCGGGCATGGCCTTCGCGGCCGCGACCGCCGGCGTCTGGGTGATCGCCGTGGCTGCCCTGGTGCTCGCCCTCTGGCTGGGCGACCTCGCACGCCGGGATCTCAAACCCCGATAGAAGGGAATACCCCTTCTCGAGCCGAACTGAGGCGCGTCGACCACGTGACCGATTCTGCCCTCTCCACACCGTTCGAGTCGTACCTCGCGCACCTGCGCGCGACCGGTGCTTCGCCTGCGACGCTGCGCGCATACCGCACCGATCTGCGGCAGCTCGAGCGCTGGCTGAGCGCGTCGGCCACTCCGCCCGAGGCTGCCGACACCCAGCTGCTGCGCCGCTACGCGGCCTACCTCGGCACCATGCGCTACGCGCCGGCCACCGCGGCGCGCAAGCTCTCGGCCATGCGCGGCGCCTACGCCTGGCTGCACGCGCGTGACCGCGTGCCGCGCGACCCCGCCGCCGTCGTTCCCGGGCCGAAGCAGCCTCGCACCCTTCCCGCGACGCTGAACGCCCATGAGCTGGGGACGCTGCTCGACCGCAGGCCCCGGCAGGATCCGCTGCCCCTGCGCGACCGGGCGCTGCTCGAGCTGCTCTACGGCTGCGGCCTGCGCGCCTCCGAGGCCTGCAGCCTCCGCGTCCGAGACGTCGACCTCGAGGGGCGCCGTGTGCGCGTGACCGGCAAGGGCGACAAGCAGCGGGTCGTCCCCCTCGGCACGGAGGCGCTCCGGGCGATCCGGGAGTACCTGCGGAACGGGCGTCCCGAGCTGGCGGGAGAGGTAGCCTCCCAGACGCTGTTCGTGAGCATCCGCGGCCGGCCGCTGGCGCCCTCCGACGTCCGCCGCGCGCTCGCGTCCGCATTGCGCCGGGAAGGGCTACCCTCCCGTTCGCCGCATGCGCTCCGACACTCTTTCGCCACTCATCTGCTGGAGGGTGGCGCCGACCTCTTGAGCATCCAGGAACTCCTCGGCCACGCATCGGTGGCCACAACCCAGGTATACACCCATGTGAGCGTGCGCCATTTGAAGTCCGCACACGCCCACGCACACCCACGAGCACGATGAGCGACACCGACGCACTCCAGATCTGGCTGCAGTACAAGCAGAACCCGGATCCCCACCTGCGCGAGCGCCTGATCCTGACCTACGCGCCGCTGGTCAAGTACGTCGCCGGGCGGCTCGGGACCGGCCTGCCGGCCCACGTCGAGGAGGGCGACCTGGTGTCCTACGGGCTGCTCGGCCTGATGAATGCGATCGAGCGCTACGACCCCGGCCGCGACATCAAGTTCGAGACCTACGCGATCAGCCGCATCAAGGGCGCCATCATCGACGAGCTGCGCTCCATGGACTGGGTGCCGCGGTCGGTGCGCAGCCGCGCGCGCGAGATCGAGCGGGCGATCGCCGAGCTCGAGAACAAGTACCACCGCCCGCCCACGGACGAGGAGATCGCCAAGGCGCTCGGCATCACCGAGGAGGAGTTCCAGGACAGCCTGACGCAGATCTCCCGCTCCTCGGTGGCGGCGCTGGACGAGCTCTGGACGATCTCGAGCTCCGGCGGGGACACGGTCTCGCTGATCGACACCCTGCAGGATCCGAACGCCGACGACCCGTCCCTGGAGATGACCCGCACCGAGGTGCGGGAGGCGCTGGCCACCGCGATCGGCCGCCTGCCGGAGCGCGAGCGTACGGTGATCACGCTCTATTACTACGAGGAGCTGACGCTGCGCGAGATCGGCGAGGTGCTCGGCGTGACGGAGTCCCGCGTGTCGCAGCTGCACACCAAGGCCATCCTCCGCCTCAAGGCGAAGCTGCAGGGCAGCCTCGAGCGGGCATCGCTCGAGCGGCCGGCTCGCTAGTTCGTTCCTCCGCGGCATTGCCAGCCGGGCCGATCCGCGAGTAAGGTGATGGCCTCCATCACCTCGTCGGAAAGGCCCTGCAGATGCCCCACAAGGAGCCCGGAAAAATCCGCAATGTCGCCGTCATCGGCCACCGCGGGACTGGCAAGACCTCGCTGGTGGAGGCGCTGCTCTACGAGTCCGGCACGATCAACCGGTTGGGCTCGGTGGCCGAGAACAGCACCATCGCGGACTACGACGACGACGAGCGCAAGCGGGGCATGAGCATCTCCGCGGCGGTCACCCACCTCGAGTGGGAGGGCCGCACGATCAACCTGATCGACACCCCGGGCGAGCCCAGCTTCCAGGCCGACGTGCTGTCGGCGCTGCGGGTGGTGGAGGGGGCGATCGTCACGGTGTCGGGCGTGCTCGGGGTCGAGGTCGGCACCGAGCGGCTGTGGCGCCGGTGTGACGAGCTCGGCACATCGCGTCTCGTCCTGGTCAACCTGCTCGACCGCGAACGGGCCGACTTCTTCACCGCGCTCGGCCAGCTGCAGGAGCGTCTCAGCGACAAGTGCGTGGCCGTCGAGATCCCGATCGGCAGCGAGGGCGACTTCCACGGGGTGGTGGATCTGGTGCACATGGTCGCCTACCTCCACGGCGAGGACGCTGCCGGGCACGACGAGTCGGTGCCGATTCCCGACGATCTGACGGCGCTGGCCGAGGAGTACCACGACAAGCTGATGGACGTCGTCGCCGAGACCTCCGACGAGCTGATGGAGCGGTACCTCGAGGGCGGCGAGATCACACGCGAGGAGATGGCGCAGGCGCTGAAGCAGCTGGTCACCGACGGCCAGGTGTTCCCGGTCGGCTGTGGCGCGGCAACTCGCAACATCGGTTCCCACGGCCTGCTCGACCTGATCGTCGAGGGTCTGCCATCGCCGGCTCGCGCCCGCAACGTGCCCGAGAGCGGGGGTGCAAGCACCGTGGCGTACGTGTTCAAGACGATCGCCGATCCCTACAGCGGCAAGATCAGCCTGATGCGCGTGTTCGCAGGGACGCTGAAGGCGGACTCGCAGCTCGTCAACAGCCGCACGCACGGCAAGGAGCGGATCGGCCAGCTGCTGCTGGTGCAGGGCAAGGACCACACCCCGGTCGACGAGCTCGGCCCCGGAATGATCGGGGCGGTGGCGAAGCTGAAGGAGACGAACACCGGGGACGTGCTGGCCGACGTCGACGCGCCCGCTCCCGTGGAGCCGATCACCCTGCCGCCGCCGGTCGTCTCGTTCGCGATCGAGGCGCGCAGCAAGGGCGACGAGGACAAGGTGCACGCCTCGCTGCGGCGTCTGCAGGAGGAGGATCCCTCCCTCGACGTGCACCGCGACGAGGAGACGGGCGAGACGATCGTGGCCGGCCTGTCGCAGATGCACGTCGAGACGGTGCTCGACCGCATGCAGCGGCGGTTCGGCGTTGAGGTCGACCTGCACCCGCCGCGCGTCCCCTATCGCGAGACCATTCGCAAGGCGGCCCGCGCGCACGGCCGTCACAAGAAGCAGACCGGCGGCCGCGGCCAGTTCGGCGACTGCCACATCGAGATCGAGCCGATGGAGGGCCACGAGGGCTACGAGTTCGTCGACAAGATCGTCGGCGGCGTGATCCCGCAGGGCTTCCGTCCGGCTGTCGACAAGGGCATCCAGGAAGCGATGCGGAAGGGCGAGTTGGTGGGCGCGCCGGTGGTCGGCGTCCGCGTCCGGCTGGTCGACGGCTCCTACCACAACGTCGACTCATCGGAGATGGCGTTCAAGATCGCGGGGTCGCTGGCCTTCAAGCAGGCGGTTGCCCAGGCGGACCCGGTGCTGCTGGAGCCGATCATGCGGCTCGACATCACGGTGCCCGACGAGAACGTGGGCGACGTGATCGGCGACATGAGCAGCCGCCGGGGACGCGTGCTCGGCATGGATCCCGGAGCGGGAACGACGGTCGTGCACGTCGAGGTGCCGATGGCGGAGGTGCTCGCCTACGCCCAGGATCTGACCTCGATGACGGGCGGCCGCGGTGACTACTCGCAGCAGATCCTGCGCTACGAGGAGGTGCCGCCGCACGCCGCGCAGGCGGTGATCGCCGCTGCGCAGCGCGACCGGGAGATGGTCAAGGCATGATCGCCGGCCGGGCTGCGCCCGGCAGGATCTGAATCCGCACTCGCTGCCAGCCAGACAGGCCGACGATCTGGGCGGCGTGGGCGGAGAGGTCGAGCACGCCGCGCCCGAACGGGCCGCGGTCGTTGACGCGCACCTGCACGCTGAGACCGGTCGCCAGGTTCGTCACCTTGAGCATCGTGTTGAACGGGAGCCAGGGGCTGGCAGCCGTCAGCTTGGTCGGGTCGAAGATCTCGCCGTCGGCGGTGCGGTGACCGGCGAAGCCAGGCCCATACCAGGTGCACTCGCCGTAGAAGACGTTCGCCGAACCGCCGCCGCCCGACCCCGAACCGCTCGAGCCGCCGTCGGAGTGCTTCGAGGCGAGATGTGACCGGCGGCTGCGCTCGCCGGCCAGCTGCGCGCGGATGTCCGCGTTGACGCCGGCCAGCACGGCTCGCGTCCGTGCGATGGCGGAGTCCAGCTGGCTGCGCGCCGCGGTCGCGTCGTGCGCTGCGGCCTCGGCCGTGGCCGCATTCGCCTGCAGCTCACCCTCGCGGTCGCGGAGCAGCTTCTGCGCTGCGTTGATCTGAGCGATCAGGTCGCGGTCGCCGCCGGCGACCCGGCTGAGGGTGTCGACCCGGGAGACCAGGTCGGAGAAGGAGCCGGAGGCAAGCACGTAGGCCACGGCGTCCTCGCCCCCGCCCTTGTAGTTCGCGACGAGCGCTTCCGCGAGCGCCTCACGGGCGGTGGCGAGGCTGGCCGTCGCCGAGGCGATCTCGGTCTTCGCGTTGGCGACCGCCTCGCGCGCCAGCGTCAGCCGCAGGTGGGCCGCCTGCTCCCGCTGCGCCGCGGCGTCGCGCTTGGCCTGGAGGCGGTCGAGCCGCGCCATCACCTGCGCGGCGGTGGAGCGCTGCGCAGCGACCGAGCGGGCGGCGCCGGCCGGGGCCGCTGCGGCGAGTAGGACGACGATGACCACGAGTACGGTCAGGTGGACCCATGGGCGCATCCGCTGACGAATGGTCGGCATAGTCATCAGAAGCAGGCGGGCCGCCCCCCAGGGCCCTGGTCGAGCGCCGGAACCTTACCAATACCGGCGGAGTTCGGGTGCGACTTTGGGGGTCGATCCTGAAAAATGCCCGCAAACTCGCAGCAAACCATGTGTGAGTGGGCTAGACTCAGCGCCGGTCGCGAGGCACCGTGACTGCGCTTTACCGATGATCGAGATCCGCCGACAAGACACCGATACCCGCTGTGCCGTCTGTGGACGCACGGTGTTGCTGGGCGAGCGCCTGGTCAGCTATCGCCGCATCGGCGCCGATGACGCGCAGGTCTGCGAGCTGTGCGTCGACCAGGCCGACGCGCGCGGCTGGACGCGTGAGGGTGCGCCGACGCTGCCGGTGCACCTGGGCGAGCGCCGCGAGCGCGGCCTGCGGGGCCTGCTGAAGCCGCGCAAGCGCCAGGTGACGGCACCCGAGCCGTTCGACCCCGAGCTCCTGCCCGACGATCCCAAGGACGCGGTCGAGGCGGGGCTCGAGCTGTTCAACGAGAGCACGCACCCCCGCACGGTGTCCGGCATCGCCCGCACCCTCGGCGACCCGCGGGTGAGCGTCGTTCGGCGCAGCCACCGCGAGGTGGTGGTGACCGTGGCGTGGGACCTCTCCTGGTACCAGTACCGGGTCGACATGCTGGGCGCCCAGACCGTCACGCTGCAGCGGCGCGGCGAGGAGCTCGACCAGCTTGACGGGCGCTTCCGCGAGTGGAACGCCATGGCCGAGCCGGACGGCACGGTCGCGCTGGCCTCCTAGACGGAGCTCAGGCCGGTCCGTCTACCCGCGGGAACGTGCCGGTCGCGCGCGGCCGGCGGCGATCGCGGGTGACGCGTCGGTTGTCGGCGGTCGCGGTCTCGCCGCGGCGGCGGTCGTTCGCGGCCCCATCCCGACGATCGAGAATGACCTCGACCTCCGGGTTGTCGCGGTAGTAGTCGGTCATGCGCTCGAGCAGTTCGCCCTCGAGCTCCCGTGGGATGACGCAGTAGATCATTGACGTAGTAGACCCCCATGGAGCGGCTTCCGTCAAGCCCGGTATGCTCAACGGGTGCCTGCTCCGACCGCCTTCGAATGTTTGCGCTGCAGGCGACGGTACCCGGTCGTGCAGATGCCGGCCGGCTGCCCGTCATGCTCCGCGGAGGACTGCCCGAGCAACGTTGCGCCGATCTACTCGCGCATGCAGGGCATCAAGCCGGGCAAGCTGTCCGGGGATGGACTGCACCGATATGCGGCCCAGCTTCCGGTGGCCCGCGAGCGGCTGGTCTCGCTGGGCGAGGGCTCGACGCCGCTGGTCTCGGTGGGGGCGCTTGGGCGCGAGCTCGGGCTGCGCCGCCTGTTCATCAAGGACGAGCGCCGCAACCCGACCGGCTCCTGGCGCGACCGGTTTGCGGCGATCGCGGTGTCGCAGCACCTGGACGCGGACGCGACGGTCGGCTCGGCGGGTGGGGAGGCCATGTCGATGTCCGTTGCCGCCTATGCCGCGCGCGCTGGCATGCGGTCGGTGGCCCTGGTCGACGCCGCCCTCGAGGAGGGCGGTCGCGTGCTCGACGCGATCGAGTGGGTTGGCGGCCGCGCGGTCGGGGTGGCCGGCGCGGAGGCCCGCTGGGCGCTGCTTGCCGACGCGGAGCGGCAGCTGGGCTGGCGGGCGATCTCCAACCGCACGCGCCCGCCGATCGGGAGCGATCCGATCGGCATCGAGGGCTACCGCACGATCGCCTATGAGATCGCGGAGCAGCTCCGCTGGTCGGTACCCGACCTGGTCGCGGTGCCGGCAGCGCTCGGGGACGGCATCCAGGGGATCTGGCGGGGGTTCCGGGATCTGGCCGACTGGGGCACCGTCGATGCGACGCCGCGGATGGTCGCCGTGGAGGTGGGCGGAGCCGTGGCCAGCTCGCTGGCCGGCGGTCGCGACTGGGTGACCCCGAGCGGCGAGGTGAGCAGCCTGGCCCGGTCGCTGGCCGGCGTCACGGGCACCGTGCAGACGCTGCAGGCGGTGGTCGAATCGGAGGGGCTGGTGGTGCGCGTGACCGACGCCGAGCTCGAGACGGCGCGGATCCTGCTCGGCGAGACCGAGGGGATCTGGGCGGAGCTGGGAGCGGCGGCCGGAGTGGCCGCTGCGCAGAAGCTGGCATCGCGGGGCGACATCCCGGCACGCGCGCAGTTCGTCGCCGTGGTCACCGAGCACGGCCTGCTGGACGAGGCGGGGCAGACGCCGGCGGTGCTCGAGACGGTGGATGCGCGGGTCGATGAGCTGCTCCGCGTGCTGGCTGTCCGCGGCGAGTAGAGTCACCGCCACACTCGACGACCAAAGGAGCACCGTGCGACTGACCGAGCTGACCGCCGACCTCCAGACGATCAGGGAGAACCTGGCGGACGAGCTGCTCGCCATCAACCGCTACGAGGAGCAGGCGTTCTCGCTGTCCGACGAGGAGGCGAAGGAGGCCGCCCAGCGCATCGCGGACGACAAGAAGGACCACGTCGCGCGCCTGCTCACGCTGCTCCGAAAGCTCGACGTCAAGCAGCGCGAGAAGATCGAGCGCGGCTGACCGGCCGGTTCCGGGCGCGCGATATACTGGCCAGGCCAGTGCGGCTGTAGCTCAGTTGGCTAGAGCGTCTGCTTGCCATGCAGAAGGTCGAGGGTTCGAGCCCCTTCAGCCGCTTCACTGTTTCTCTGCGTATACCGGGCTCAAGCTCGTCGATCCTGGATTACGGCTCAGTCGGTCGACAGGCAGGGTGTGTGGGCGGCGGCACTCGGGCGAGGCCGCCGCCCGCTTCTTGCCCACGACCGCCTAGTAGCCGCCTCCACCGCCGCCACTGCCTCCACCGCCGCCGTACGCCGCGAAGTAGACGATGACGCCCAGCACCAGCAATGCGATAACCGCTGCGGCGATCCAGGTGGCCCTGCTGCGACCGCCGGTGTCTGAAGATCGATAGCTCATCGGGCACCTCCTTCCCGCCTGAAGCTACGGGCGGCGTAGGCGCTCGGATGCGTTTCGCGTGGCCTGGCTTACACCGGCAAGGGCGCGCATCCACCTACGCGCAGCCTGACAGGGAGACCATTGGTTGCCGCGGTCGCCAGCTGACTGCTCGGAACCCGCTACAGCGTCGCCACGTAGTAGTTGTTGAACGGGTCGTCCTCGATGCGCTCGATCGACACGTCGGCGAAGCCGGCCTCGCGAAGCATCTGCAGCGCCGTCTGCTCGCCCCAGACGGTGCCGAGACCTGCGCCGCCCTGCGCCAGGGACACCGTCATGCAGTGCATCACCGAGAACATGTAGAGGGCGGGGCCGAGCGCATGGTCGATGTTCTCCTCGAGCCTGCTCGACGCAGCGAAGTCGACCATGAGGAAGACACCGCAGGGTGCCAGTGCCTTCGCCACGGATTCGAGCACGCGGTCGGGCTTCGCCTGGTCGTGGATCACATCGAAAGCGGTGATCAGGCCGAAGCGGCCGACCTCCCCGAGCGACGCGATGTCCCGCACCTCGAAGCCGGCGTTCGAGACGCCGCCCGCTGCGGCCTCCTCCCGTCCGCGGGCGACCCCCTCCTCGGAGATGTCGTATCCGATGAACGTGCTGTTCGGGAACGCACGGGCCATGGTGGTGACCGCGTGCCCCGAGCCGCACCCGATGTCGGCGACCTCGATGCCCTGCTCCAGCCGCTCGACCAGACCGGAAACCAGCGGCAGGGTCTTCCCGACCAGCGACGCGTCGACCACGGCGCCGGAATCCTCCGCCATGACCTCCTGGAAGCGTGGATATGAGGAGTACGGCACGCCGCCGCCGCGCCTGAACGCGTCGACCAGCTCATCCTCGATCGCCGCCAGGACGGGCAGGTAGCTCGCCATCACGGCCATGTTCGACGGAGCCGCCGCTCTCGTCAGCCACGCGGCATGGTCGGCCGGCAACCGATACGTCTCATCGCCCGGGTCGTACTCGACCACGCCGCTGACGACCATGCCGCCCAGCCACTCCCGGACGTACCGCTCGGTCAGCCCCGCCCGTTCGGCAATGTCCTGGCTTCCTGCCCCGTCCATCGTCGACATCACGTCGAAGAGCTCCGTGCGGTGGCCCACGCTGATGAGCAGCATCATGGCGGAGTCGTTGAAGGCGGCCAGAAGTCGTTCGGCAAACTGCTCGCTGCGTTGATCGCTCGATACGTCGACCATGTCAGCCCCTCCTGCCGTGGAGCGGCCAGTTTCTCACACGGAGTGCCCCAAACGAGGGTGGCGCCTCCCTTCGCAGCGCATCATTGTGGGAACGACCCCAACCGGCTCCAACCGAGGTGGCACCCATGTCCGATCGCGTGACTCGGCACGACGCCAACGCCTTGCGGCTGATCGATCAAGCGCTCGATGACGGGCGGTTCACGCCCGAGCTGATGGCCCAGATCTGTGAGTCGCTCGCGCTGGCAGAGCGCGAGGAAGCCGCCCTCAGCGGCTCGGCTCAGTAGGCAGCTCAAGCCGGTCGCGACGTCCGGTACCACACCGCGCGGACGTCGCGGCCGGCGGCGGCCGGTCTTCTCAGCCGGCTTTCCAGTTTCTTTACCAGGCCCGAACGGATGATTCGCCTGACGCTTACTCCCCGCACCTAGGGTCAGGTCCCGAGGCAAAAACGCCGCGCCGATTCGGGCCGCGGTGTACCCCGAGCCGAAGGAGCCTGCCGATGCGTTATCGCGCTGGAGTGGTGATCGCCACGCTGGTCATGGGACTGTGTGTGGCACCCGCCGCGTATGCGAACCCGCTGGACATGCTGTACGCCCCGGTGCACGTGCACGGGACGACACAGAGCCCGGCGTTCATACAGGCCCATTTCCCCACGGTCAGCGTGTCGGCCGGTCAGTTGAAGAAGGGCTATCGGTCCTCCAACACCGGGCTTTACACGAAGGGCACCCGCTCGAACATCGGAACCTATCCGGAGTCCTGGTACATGCACACGGCCGGCGGCGCCCGCATCCACGACAAGGCGCTCAAGAGCTACTTCGTGATGAACCCGTCCAGCTCCGGCTGGCGGGCGCAGGTCGTGAAGAACTGCGCGGGCGCTCCCCAGTGGTGCTTCGTCGATGCCATGGGCGCCGACGGCTATCAGCGGATGTCCGCAAAGCCGACGGTCAGTGAGAGCTGGTGGATCCAGCAGACGATCGACGAGGCGAACTACGTCGAGAACGCGTCGAGCAGCTGGTCGGTGATGGCCAACAACGCGATCACGGCCTCCAACGCCAGGTTCTCGGTCGGCTTCGAGATGTTCGCGCGGGTGTCCGCGCAGAAGTCGCTCCACGTGCTGGAGAGCACCCGCTGCTACTGCTTCGCCAAGTTCAGCACGGACTCCCAAGCGCTCTACGGGTTCACCCTGTTCCTTGCCGGGGCCGGCCCGGGAGACCACATCAGCGTCGGCAGCGATTCCCAGACCGGCAAGTGGTGGAGCTTCTTCGACACCGCCGGCAAGCTCGGCAACCCCACGGCCGCGGCGAAGACCAGCGGCAACGTGGTCACCCGCCAGTTCGCGAACGGTCAGGTGGTCGTCAACACCGGCAGCTCGAGCGTCACCGTGGGCCGCTCGGTGAGCCTCGCGCCGCACACCGGCAAGATCATCCTCGGCTGATCAGCGCTTGCGGGCGGCCCCGGCGAACGGGGCCGCCCGCGATGCCCTGGCCCTAGCGCTAGAGTGGAGGCATGGGAGTGCTGGAGCGCCTGATGGAGTGGATCGGCCGCCGGGATCACACGATCGCCGGCGCCGGCCATCCGCCGGGCGACACCACCCCCGAGCCGGCGGTGGCCGAGGTCGAGGAGCAGATCGAGCGCGGCGCCGAGCTGGCCGACGACGACGCGCCGCCGCCGGTCGGCGGCTGAGACGCAGCTGCCTCTACCCGGCGTCGAACACGATGCCCTGCGCCAGCGGCAGCTCGGTCGAGTAGTTGACCGTCGCGGTCTGCCGCCGCATGTAGGCCTTCCACGCGTCCGATCCGGACTCACGGCCGCCTCCAGTCTCCTTCTCGCCGCCGAACGCGCCGCCGATCTCCGCGCCGCTCGGCCCGATGTTCACGTTCGCGATGCCGCAGTCCGAGCCGGCCGGCGCGAGAAACCGCTCGCTCTCCCGCAGGTCGCCCGTGAAGATGCATGACGACAGGCCCTGGGGCACATCGTTGTGCAGCGCAATCGCCTCGTCCATCTGGCGGTAGGTCATGACGTAGAGCACGGGGGCGAAGGTCTCCTCGCGGACGACATCCGTCTGCCGCGGCATCCGCACGATCGCCGGCCGCACGTAGTACGCGTCCCCCCACCGGTCGGCGTGCAGGCGCTCGCCTCCGATCACGGTGCCGCCGTCCTCGCGGGCACGGTCGAGCGCCGTCTGCATCGCGTCGAAGCCGTCCTGGGAGATGAGCGGTCCGCACAGGGTGCCCGGCTCGCGCGGGTCGCCGACCTGCACGCTGGCATAGGCGCGCTCCAGCCGCTCGACCAGCGCGTCGGCCACCGACTCGTGGACGATCAGGCGGCGCAGCGAGGTGCAGCGCTGGCCGGCGGTGCCGACGGCTGCGAACAGGATCGCCCGCACGGCCAGGTCGAGGTCCGCGGTCGGCGTCACGATCATTGCGTTGTTGCCGCCCAGCTCGAGCAGCGAGCGGCCGAGCCTGGCGGCGACCTTCGGCGCCATGGCACGGCCCATGGCGGTGGATCCCGTCGCCGAGACCAGAGGCACCCGCGGGTCGTCCACCAGCGCGCGCCCCGCGTTTCCGATCAGCACCTGCAGCAGTCCGTCAGGCGCATCGCCGAAGCGCTGCACCGCGCGACGGAAGAGCGCCTCGCAGGCGAGCGCCGTCAACGGCGTCCGGGAGGACGGCTTCCACAGCACGGGATCGCCGCAGACGAAGGCCAGCGCGGAGTTCCAGCTCCAGACTGCGACCGGGAAGTTGAACGCCGTGATCACGCCGACGGGTCCGAGCGGATGCCACGTCTCCATCATCCGGTGGCCGGGCCGCTCCGATGCGATGGTCAGCCCGTAGAGCTGCCGGGAGAGCCCGACCGCGAAGTCACAGATGTCGATCATCTCCTGCACCTCGCCGAGACCCTCCTGGCCGATCTTGCCAGCCTCGAGCGTCACCAGCGCACCGAGCGCCTCCTTCTCCTGGCGGAGCTCGTCGGCGAGCAGCCGCACCAGCTCGCCGCGACGCGGCGCGGGCACCTCGCGCCAGGCCTCGAACGCCTCGACCGCGCGGGCGATGGCGGCGTCGGCCTCCTGCTCAGTCGTGGATGGGATGCGGGCGATCAGCTCGCCGGTGATCGGGGTTCGCACCTCGAGATCGCCGCTGCTGAGGGCGTCGGCGTCGAGATCGAGCCGGGCGAGCAGCGCGGCGGTGTCCTGTCCGGGAAGGGTCGTGGTCATCGAAGGCTCCGTGATCGTGATCGTGCCTGAGTCTAGATGGTTGCTGGCTACGATCGGCTCGATGGCAAACGGGCTCGGGACGCGCGGACGGCTGCTGGTGACTGGGGCCAGCGGGTATCTGGGTCGTGCGGTGATCGCCGCCGCTCACGCCCGCGGCTGGGAGGTTCACGGGACGCGGCTGACGGCCGCATCCGGCGGCGTCCCGCTCGACGTTCGGCAGGCCCCGGCAGTGGACCGCCTGGTCGAGCAGGTGCGCCCCGACGCCGTCGTGCACACGGCGTACCTGCAGTCCGGCCCAACGATGCGCGCCGTCAACGTTGACGGATCAGGCAATGTTGCGGTCGCCGCACGACGCGTCGGCGCCAGACTGATCCACGTGTCGACGGACTTCGTGTTCGACGGGCGACAGGCGTGCCCGTATCGCGAGGACGACCGGCCCGCTCCGCTGACCGACTACGGGCACTCCAAGCTCGACGGCGAGCGGGCCGTGGCGGGTTGCCACCCGGAGGCGCTGGTCGTGCGAACCTCGCTGATCTACGGCGGCTCGGTTCCCGGGCCGCAGGAGCGGATGGTCTGGGACGCGATCGCGGGGGCCTCTGCGACGGCATTCTTCGAGGACGAGATCCGGTGCCCGATCGCTGCGCCGGATCTGGCCGCGGGCCTGGTCGAGCTGGCCGAGTCCTCCGAGCACGGAATCCTTCACCTGGCCGGGCCGGACGTCCTCTCGCGGCTCGAGTTCGCCCGGCTGCTGGCAACGGCAGCAGGCGGAGATCCCGGGGTGCTGCGGTCCGCCCGCAGCGCGGATGTGTCTCCCGACCGCCCGCTGGACTGCTCACTCGACTCGTCTCGGGCGTACCTGCTCCTGGGCGCACCGGTGCGCGGCGTGCGCGATGCCCTGGGGCTCGTCGAACCGACCGCGCTCTAGACTGTTTCGGTGGCCACGGCGGAGTCCAGCGTCTCGCGCACCGGCAGGCGCGCCATCACTGCGCAGACGTTCGAGCGTGCCGCCCTCGTCACGCTCGCGCTGCTCTGGCTGGTCGTCGTCACCGGCGGGCTCGTGCGCCTGACCGCATCCGGGCTCGGGTGTCCGCACTGGCCGACGTGCGACGCCAACAGCCTGATCCCGAGCACCGGCTACCACGCCGTGATCGAGTTCTCGAACCGCATCATCTCGGGCATCGCCATGCTCGCTGCGGTTGCGACGGCCTGGATCGCGTTCCGCACGCCCGGCCTGCGGCGCAGCGTGGCGTGGGGCGCGACCGCCGCTGCGGCGGGCACCGTCGCGCAGGTGCCGCTGGGCGCCGTGACGGTGGCGTTCGATCTCAACCCATGGCTGGTCATGTCGCATTTCCTGCTGGCCATGGCGGTGGTCGCCGTCGCCGCGTGGGTGACCTTCCACGCGGTCGCCGCGGGCCGCGGAGTAGCGGTCGAGGGGCCGGTGTGGTCGCGCCCCGCCCAGCTCGCCGCCGTGTCGGTGGCCGCCTGCCTGGCGCTCGTCACCACCGGCGCGTTCGTGACGGCGGCCGGTCCGCACGCGGGCGCGACCGACCGGCCGATCGAGCGGCTCGGGAACTTCTACGACGCCACCTACATCCACGTGCGGGCCGCCGTCACTTTCGCCACGCTGTTCTTGATCCTCGCCGTCGTGCTCTGGCGCCGGGCGCGCGGCACGCTCGTCCAGCGGCTCTCGGTCGCGGGCGTGGTGCTGACGCTGTGCCAGCTGGGCGTGGGGGAGTACCAGTACCGCAACGGGCTGCCCTGGCAGGTGATCGCCGTCCACGTCGGCATCGCTGGAACGCTCGTCGTCACGATCGTGGTGGTGGCCTCGCTGATCGCGTACCCCCCTGATCGACGTACTCCGGAACCCCCCGAACGGGTGTAGGACGAAGCGCCTCCCGGTGGGAGACTTTGATGTGGCACAACGGCTCCCCTGTGCCGTCCCGCCCACCTGCGTTGAGAGGATGCGTTGCCCGAACCGCCTGGTTCGCCCGTGGATGATGGCTCCCGCCTGGCCTCGTACCAGACGCTCCTTCGGGTGTCTCGTATGCTGCTCGGCTCCGCCACGCTCGAAGAGCTGCTCGACCGGATCACGCACGAGCTGAAGACGCTCGTTCCCTACGACGTCCTCACGGTCTACCAGGTCGATGCCGTCCGGCGCCTGCTCGTACCGCTGCACTCCGTCGACCTCTACGCCGCCGAGATCATGGACGCGCCGCTCCCGCTCGGCGCCGGGCTGACCGGCTGGGTCGTCGAGCATCAGCGGCCGCAGAACGTTCCGAACGCGCACAGGGATCCGCGGATCCAGCTCGTGCCCGGCACCGACGACGAGCCCGAGGCGATCGTGCTGGTGCCCCTGCTCGTTCGCGACGAGCCGATCGGCGCCCTCAACGTCTACCGGCTGGGGGAGGATGCATCCTTCAGCGACGAGGAGTTCGAGCTGATCTGCCACTTCGCCGATCTCGCCGCGCTCGCACTCGACAACACGCGCATCCGTGAGCGGCTGATGCGCGAGGCGCAGACCGACTGGCTCACCGGGCTCTTCAACCACAGGGTGTTCCAGGAGCGGGTGCGCGAGGAGGTCGAGCGCGCCCACCGGTATCGCCGGCGGCTGACCGTGGTCTCCTTCGATCTCGACGACTTCAAGCTCCTGAACGACGTGCACGGGCACCAGGAGGGCGACCTCGTCCTTCGCCAGGTGGCCGGAGCCGCCGCTGGGATGCTGCGCGCAGCGGACACGGCCTTCCGCGTGGGCGGCGAGGAGCTTGCGATCCTGATGCCCGAGACGGGCAAGCAGGAGGCGCTCGCGGCCGCGGAACGTCTGTGCGCCGAGGTGCGCGGCCTGCCAGGGCCACGACCGATCACCGTGTCCTGCGGCATCGCCACATTCCCGGATGACGCGAAGAATCCCACCGAGCTGCTGGCGGCCGCGGACGCCGCGCTCTACGCAGCCAAGGATCGGGGCAAGGATCAGGCGACCGGCTACTCGCAGGCTGTCCGGGACGCGCGTGGTGAGGCGGATGCAGGCGGGCGCCGGCTGGAGCTCGAGTCGCTGACGCAGATCAAGCTGCTGGGCACGCTGGCGGGCAAGCTCAACCGGCTGAACGACGTCTGGCAGATCGCCGAGACGATCGTGGCCGAGCTGCGCACGATGATCGACTACCACAACGCGCGCGTGTACCTGCTCGGCGACGACGGGCGCACGCTCGAGCCGATCGCCTTCGGCGGCACGATCTCGGAGTACGCGGGCGAGACCTTCGATGCGCTCCGCTGCGAGATGGGGGAGGGCATCACAGGCACCGCCGCCGAGCGCGGCCAGACCCTCAACGTCCCCGATGCCCAGCACTGCGAGTTCGCCGAGGACATCGAGGGCAGCGCCGACATCGACGAGTCGATCCTGGCCGTGCCGCTGCGCTACGAGCGCAGGACGATCGGTGTGATCGTGCTGTCCAAGCTCGGCCTCGATCAGTTCTCCGTGCTGTCGGTGCGGCTGCTCGAGCTGCTCGCGGCCCAGGCGGCCGTGGCCTTCGAGAACGCGCGCCTGCTGGAGGCGGAGCGCCGGTCGGCGGCGGTGTCCCAGGCGCTGCTCGGCATCGCCACGATGGCGGCGACCGATCCGTCGGTCACGGTGGTGGCGCAGCACCTGGCCCGCGTCGCGCGGGAGCTGACCGGATCCACGGCGGCGGCGCTCGTATCGACGCAGGGCGAGCGTCCCCGCATCCTGGCCACGGCAGGTGACGACGCGGTGAGGTCGATCGCCCTGTCCGTCGTCCATGCGGGGCATCCCGTGAGCGAGGAGCTGGAGGTGGTGGAGGTCGACGAGCTTGCGGCTCGGCCGGCCGAGACCTCGACGCTGCTCGCCCGGGCGGCGGTGGTGCGGGTCGACGACGCGGTGCTGGTGGTCGCCTGCGACTCGTTCTCGGAGCGGGTGCAGGGCGTCCTGTCCGCGGTTGCCGGCCAGGGTGGATTGGCGCTGCGCAGCGCCGAGCTGCTGGCCGGCCGCCGCGTCGCCTCCTAGGCGGACCCGCTTCTCGTCGCTGGTAGCCTTTCAGCCTCTGGCGACGTGGCCGAGTGGTTAGGCAGAGGCCTGCAAAGCCTTGCACACCGGTTCGATTCCGGTCGTCGCCTCTGGCGCGATAGGTGTGACCAGGGCCCGGCCCTGTACTTGACATGTTCTCAGACGACCTCTAGTCTCGCGGTCACGTGCCGTCCGGCACAAATGACATGGAGGATGGGGATATGCGCCTGAGGTCAACGCTTGTGGCTGCGGTGTGCGCAGTCGCCGTGACGGGTGCGAGCGCGACTGCCGCGTTCGCCGGCGAGGTGAAGGGGCCGCCGACCGGCGGAACGTCCACCTCCAACGTCACGGCGGCACCGGCGCACGCGAACTCGATCTGCGCCTTCTCGGGACTGAACGACTTCACCAACGGTCAGAACACCTCGAGGGTGCAGACCGCGGCGGACTCGTTCAAGTTCTACGGACTTCCGCACGGTACGCCCGGCACGGCCTGTCGCGGCGGGAGCAACTAGCGCACAGATCGTCCGTACGTCGTGGTGGCCGTCGAACCGCATCGA
>DATAHR010000238.1:0-10018 GCA_036263035.1 Gaiellales bacterium
ACCCATGCTCGGCCAGCAGCCGGGCAACGAGCGGCTCCTCGGCCAGCCCGCCCATGCGCCAGATGACGGGCTCGCCGGGCGGTGCCTCGGCGGCGTAGCCACGCGCCCGGCGTTCCAGCTCATCCACGATCGCGCCACCGACGCCGCGGCCGTGATGCTCCAGCGCCACGGCGCCGATCGAGAACACTGAGGTGTGCGGTGGCTCGGAGTCGAGGAAGAAGTAGCCGGCGATGTCGCCGGCCGGGCCGACCACCACGCCGAAGTCCCGCGCGAGGTCGACGCCCGGAGCCGTCCACCGACCCGCCACCCACTCGAGCGAGGTGAACGCCACGCCCGAGAGGGCCACAGACTCCTCGTTGATCATGTCAACGATGACGGGGCCGTCCTGCGTCTGGGGCGGTCGCACGCTGTAGCCGTTGGGAAATCCCATGCGGCGATGCTACCGGCGGGGCAGAGGCGTGGCGCCTGGGGCCGCACGTGCGGCCCCAGGCGCGTGGGTGCTGCGCCGGATCAGATCAAGCGGCTATGCCTGTGGCCACCGGTGACAAGCCGGTAGACCGCGAGCAGGACGAGCGAGCCGATGATGGCCGTGATCCAGGTCGAGAGGTCGAAGAAGTTGTCGAGCGGATGCGCGTTGAACAGCGCCGAAGCGAGGAACCCGCCCAGCAGCGCACCGACGACGCCGATGATCATCGTGACGATGATGCCGCCGGGATCGTCACCCGGCATGATCGCCTTGGCGATCGCCCCGGCCAGGAGGCCGAGGATGAGAAACGCAATGATGCCCATGCATCCTCCCAGTGTTCGAGTGGACTGCGGGAGGCCTACCCCGGCAGGGCCGGGCGCTAACCGCAGGGAGGTATCGATCGGTCATCTAGACTGCCGCGCCGTGTCGACGCCGTTGTCAGCGCTGGAACGCCGCTACAGGCAGCGCAGCCTCTGGCTGGACGGCCTCTCCGGCCCCCTCACCCCACGCCCCTCGCTGCCCGGTGACACGCAGTGCGACGTGGCGATCGTCGGAGCCGGGTTCACCGGCCTCTGGGCCGCCTACTACCTGAAGCAGCACCAGCCGGACATCCGCGTTGTCGTCGTCGAGCGCGAGATCGCGGGCTACGGCCCCTCGGGGCGCAACGGCGGCTGGGTGTCGTCGGGCATCTCCGGAAGCCCCGCCGTGTACCGCAAGCGCGGCGGGCCGGATGCCGTCCGCCGAGCGGAGCGCGAGACCGAGCGCACGGTCGATGAGATCGGTCGCGTGGTTGCGGCCGAGGGCATCGAGTGCGGCTTCCTGAAGGCGGGTGACCTGATCGTCGCCACCACACCTCCGCAGCGGGACCGGCTGCTGGCGTCCGCACGTGCCGAGCGCGAGCTGGGAGCGACCGACGACGACGTGCGCGTGCTGACGCCGGCGCAGAGCGCCGACTACGCCCGCGTCGCCGGGTGCGTCGCCGCCTCCTACTCGCCGCATGCGGCTCGCGTCGACCCCGCGCGACTGGTGCGCGGGCTGGCAGACGCATGTGAGCGGCTGGGCGTGACCATCCACGAGCGCACGGCTGCGCTCGAGGTCGACGCAGGCCGGGTGCGGTGCCAGGGCGGCACGGTGCGCGCCGAGACGGTGCTGCGGGCGACCGAGTCGTACACCACTGAGCTGCCCGGGGAGTCGCGACAGTACCTGCCGCTCTACTCGCTGATGATCGCTACCGAGCCCCTGCCGCGCGAGGTGTGGGAGCAGCTGGGATGGCGCGACGGGCTGCTCGTCGGCGACCGCCATCACCTGTTCTTCTATGCGCAGCGCACGTCGGACGGGCGGATCGCGATCGGCGGACGAGGCGCGCCGTACCGGCTGCAGGCGCCGATCAGCGAGCAGCATGAGCGCTCGGCCGCGGTGCGCGGCCGGCTGGAACGAGCGCTGATGCGGCACTTCCCCGCGGCGTCCGGCGCGAAGATCACCCACCACTGGGGCGGCCCGCTGGCCGTCCCGCGGGACTGGAGCATGAGCATCAACTACGACCGCCGCACGGGGCTGGGTTCGGCGGGCGGGTACTCCGGCCACGGTGTCGTGTCGGCCAACATCGGCGGGCGCACGCTGGCAGATCTCGTGCTGGGGCGCGACACCGATCTGGTGTCGCTGCCGTGGGTGGGGCACCGCAGCCGTCGCTGGGAGCCCGAGCCGCTGCGCTTTCTGGCCTCGCGGGCGATCGTCCGGGTGCTCGAGAGCGCAGACGTACACGAGGACACGACAGGGCGCCGGGCGCGGCGGACGACCGTGCTCTCACCCGTGATGCCGCCTCACTGAGCCTTCGTCGTCGGGATGAGCCTTCCCCGCCGGGACTGGTACATTTGTACCAGTCGATCGCGGATGGGAGTGCACATGGTGGACGTGGTTGTCGTGGGAGGCGGGTTTGCCGGCGTCACCGCCGCCCGGGAGGCGGCACAGGCGGGTCGGTCGGTGCTGCTGCTCGAGGCGCGAGACCGGATCGGAGGTCGGACGTGGACGGCGCCGTGGGCCGGCCACGACATCGAGTACGGTGGCGGGTGGGTGCACTGGCACCAGCCGCACACCTTCTCGGAGGTGACGCGGGCCGGTGTCGGGGTGGTGCTCTCGGACGATCCCGAGGTGGCCGCCTGGTACGTCGGCGACCAGCGGCGCACCGGCGCGATCGCCGACCGCGACCGGATCGCCAACCAGGGCTGGGAGCGATTCGTCGAGGGCGTGGACGACGCGCTCCCGAACCCACACGACCCGGTGCTCTTCCTCGATCAGCTTCGCCGCTTCGACGACATGACGATCGCCGATCGCATGGCCGAGCTGGGCCTGGACGAGGAGACGCACGACGTGCTCTGGGCCGAGCTGGAGTCGGTGGCGCACGCCCCGCTCGAGGATGCCGGCGCTGTCAGCGTCCTGCGGTGGCACGCGCTGTCGGGCTACAGCCTGAAGCTGACGCAGTACACCGGCGGACGAGTGACGCTGGGCACGGGCACCCAGGGGCTGATCGAGGCGATCGCGTCTCAGGCGCGGTTCGACACGAGGCTGGAAACGCCCGTCGCAGCCGTGCGCCAGCGTGGCGACCGCGTCGAGGTGGAAACACGGAGCGGGGAGGTGATCGAGGCCTCGCTCGCAGTGGTCGCGGTGCCGCTGAACACGCTGCACGGGATCGAGTTCACGCCGGGCCTGTCAGAGGGCAAGCTCGCGGGCATCGCGCTCGGGCAGAGCTCGCGCGGCATCAAGATCTTCGTCCACGCGGCGGGTGACCCGACGACGCAGAACGCTATCCGGCCGCGGCACCCGTTCGGCTACCTGGACACGGAGTGGGTCGAGCAGGACGGCTCGCAGATCCTGATCGGATTCGGCATCGACGCGGAGAACTGCGACGCGACCGACATCGGCGGCGTGCAGCGGGCGATGGACGAGATCATCCCCGGGTACCGGGTGGTGGGCGCGACGGCGCACGACTGGCTGGCCGACGAGTTCGCGCAGGGCACGTGGGCCATCCACCGGCCGGGGTGGTACGGGAGGCACTACGAAGAGATGCGGCGCCCCGAGGGGCGGGTGCTGCTGGCCGGATCGGATCTCGCCGCCGGCTGGGCCGGGTTCATCGACGGTGCGATCGAGTCGGGCCTGCGGGCCGGTGCCTGGGTGCGCGGCATGTCGTGAGCGACCGGCGGGACGTGGTGCTCGAGGCGACGCTGCGGGTGGTCGCGCGCAGCGGCGTCGACGCGGCGACGCACCGGGCCGTGGCGGCCGAAGCGGGCGTGCCGCTCGCGTCGACCACGTACCACTTCACGTCGAAGAGCGACCTCGTGCGCCAGGCGCTGGAGCTCGTGATCGAGCGGTCGACGGCGATCGTGGCGTCGCACGCCGCGCCACCCGGACCCGAGGACGCGGACGAGCTGATCGAGCGACTGGTGGCGCTGGCCGCCGCGCTGGCGTCCGACGAGCGGGCACCGCTGACGGCGCAATACGAGCTGTTGCTCGAGGCGGGACGGCGGGCCGAGCTGCGGCCGCTGGCAGAGCGGTGGAACGAGGCGTACCTGGGCGGGCTGGCGGCAATGACCGCGCGCGCGCAGCTGCGCCGGCCGGAGCTGGCGGCGGAGGTGCTGTCGAACGTGATCGAGGGTGGGCTCCTGAACCAGCTGGCGCTGCCGCAGGCGGGATTCGTGGAGGGGTCGCTGCGGGAGCAGCTTCAGGCGGCGGTGGAGGGGCTCGGCGGGTAGCCGGCAGGGGGTCAGCCTTCAGCCTGACCCCCTCGATCGTTACCTAGCCAAGCGACCCGTGGAACGTGTCGCAGGCCGCCGGGTCGCCGGTCCGGTAGCCCGTCGTGAACCAGTGCTGCCGCTCCGCGGATGACCCATGCGTCCAGGACTCCCGGTTGACGTGCCCCTGGAACTCCTTCTGGATGCGGTCGTCCCCCACCGCCGCCGCGGCGTCGAGCGCGTCGGCCACGTCCTGCTTCGTGATCGGCGTCAGCAGCGCATTGCGCCCGGACGAGGCGTGCGCCGCCCAGACGCCGGCGTAGCAGTCCGCCTGGAGCTCGACCCTGACCGACGCGCTCTGGGGGCCCTGCCGGTCGTTTCCGATCTTGGTCAGCGTGCCCTCCTGATCCTGGACGCGATGGCCGTACTCGTGCGCGATCACGTAGGCCTCGGCGAGCGGCCCGCCGCGCGCGTGGAACTGCGATCGCAGCTGAGAGAAGAAGCCGCTGTCGAGATAGACGTAGCCGTCCTGCGGGCAATAGAACGGGCCGGTATCGGTGCTCGCGGTTCCGCAGGCGGTGGGCGTCTGCCCCGTGAAGAGCCGGGTCTTCGCCGGCTGGTATGTGGCACCCGCCTGCTTGAACTCACTCGCCCAGAACTGCTGGACGCTGTTCACGTACCCGACGATGCGGCAGTCCTCGCTCGCGTTCGCGTTCGCCCCCGTTCGGCATGAGCTGAGGTCGCTGTGCGGCGACGACCCAGAGCCGGCGTTGTTTGCCAGGACGAGGATGACGACGATGATGAGGCCGACGAGCCCCCCGCCGCCTCCAAGCGCCATCGGCGGCAGGGGCATCCCGCCTCCGCCGAAGCCCCCACCCCGCCGATCCTCGATCTGAGACGGGTCAAGCCGGGCGCGACGCCGGAACTTCACGTGGCCGCGACGGCCTCCGCGCGGGAGCGATAGACAGGCAGGCGGTCGGAGAGCCCGGCCAGCTCGACCAGCCGGGCGGCGAAGCTGCCGTCGGGCACGACCAGCCCGAAGCGGCCGCCGGCCTCGGCACTGCGGCTGTGCGCCTCAACGATCACGCCGAGAATCGACGAGTCGAGGAAGGAGGTGTCGGACAGGTCGATGATCAGCGACTCGTCGCCTGGCACGGTGGCGAACTGCTCGCGCAGCGCGTCCACTGTGGCCAGGTCGTGCTCGCCCGTGAGCCGGACGATCCAGGTGGCTGAGTCGTCCTCCCGATCGATCTGCACGCCGCCGAGCCTGTTCACGGTGGACAAGTGTACCCGGCTCCGAAGGTTTTTCCTCCGAGAAGCGGGGGCAACCGGGCACCATGGCACGCAGCGCCGCACCGGTCGCGCTCCAGCGCAGCCTCCCGGCCAGCCCGGCGGCGCTGCCCAGGGTGCGGGGGTTGGTGAAGTCATTCGCCGCAGCGCAGTGCGGCGCCGACCCCGACCAGGCTGCGCTGATCGCGCTGGCCGTCACGGAGGCCGCGAGCAACGTCGTGCGGCACGCCTATCCCGACAGGCCGGGGATGATCGACCTCCGGGCGGAGAGCGAGGACGACCAGCTGCGCATCCGCATCGCCGACGCCGGCGTCGGCCTCGGCGCGCCCTCGCCCGAGCGCGGGCTCGGCGCCGGGCTGCGGATCATGCAGGGGCTGGCCGAGACCAGGCTCGTATCCGAGCCCGGCCGGGGGACGGCCGTCGAGCTGGTGTTCTGCGTGCCGAGGGGGCGCTAGATGAGTGATTTCACGGCGCCGTGCGGTCTGAGCGATCGGTAGGCAGGCAGCGCAAGGGGAATATCGGCCCGACCGAGGACGCCCCGATGCGCCGAGGTGCAAGGCGGAACGCCTTGCACCGGTCATGAGCGGATCTGCGATCACGCAGATCGCGAATGCGGTCGCAGCCCCCACACGCCCGGCAACCACCCACACTCAGGCGATCAGACGTGCGGGGTCGTGAAATCACTCATCAGGCCGCGCCGAGAGTCCGCGGCGCCTCCACCACGTCCTCCTCGCTGACCGCCGCCAGCTCGGGCGCCTGCGGTGCTCGCGGCACCCGGTCGACCGGCTCCAGCGGTGCGATCTCCTTGTCGTGGCCGACGACGCCGTGCTCCGCGAACCGCCGTGCGCTGACCAGCACCCTGGTCTCGAGCGACCCGACCGTGGCGTTGTAGGCATCGACGGCGCCGCCGAGGCGCTTCCCGAGCTTCTGCACGTGGTCGGCGACGCTCGCGATCCTGGTGTGGAGCTCGCGGCCGAGCTCGCTGATCTCGCGCGCGTTCTCGGCCACCTTCTCCTGCTGCCAGCCGAAGTGCACCGCGCGCAGCAGCGCGATCAGCGTCGTCGGCGTCGCGATCAGCACCTGCTGGTCGACGCCCTGCTGGATCAGCGACGGGTCGGCCTCGAGCGCGGCGTTGTAGAAATGCTCCCCGGGCAGGAACAGCAGCACGAAGTCGGGGGCGTCGCGGAACTGCGACCAGTAGCTGCGGGCCGACAGCTTGCGGATGTGGTCGCGCAGCAGCCGGGCGTGCTCGCGCATGTGGCGCTCGCGCTCAGCGTCGTCGCCGGCCTCGTACGCATCGAGGAACGCCTGCAGCGGCGCCTTGGCATCGACGACCACCTGCTTGCCGCCCGGCATGTTCACGATCAGGTCGGGCCGAAGCGTGCGCTCCTCGTCGTGCACGGTCACCTGCTCGGCGAAGTCGCAGTAGGCCACCATGCCGGCCATCTCGACCACGTTTCGCAGCTGCATCTCACCCCACCGGCCGCGTGCCTGTGGCTTCCGCAGCGCCGCCACCAGGGCGCCGGTCTCGCCGCGGAGGCGCTCCTGCGCGTCGAGCATCCCGCGCAGCTGCTCCTGCAGCATGCTGCTGGTGCGGACGCGGTCGCGGTCGAGGCGCTCCAGCCTCGTGTCGACCCGGCCCAGCTGCTCGGCGATCGGGGCAACCAGCTGCGCGACGGCCTTCTCCCGCTTCTCGAGCTCCCCGCGGGCGTCGGCCTGGTAGCTGCCGAGCGCCTGGCGCGCCAGCGCCAGGAACTGCTCGTTGTTCTGCCGCAGCGCCTCGGCGGACAGGGAGCGGAAGCGGTCCTCCGCCATCTCGCGCTCGGCCTCGAGCCGCTCCTCCAGCCGCGCCGCCTCGAGCGCGAGGCCGTCGCGCTCGGAGCGAAGCGCCGGCACCTCGGCCAGCCGCGGCCGCAGCGCCACCAGCGCCGCTGCCAGCCCGATCACGATCCCAACGATGAGCCACACCATGCTTCCTCCCATCCGCATCCGCCCGTCACCAGGGCGGACGAAGAAGCATGGCAGGAGGGTCGGACGTTAGATGATCGATTCCACACCGCCGCACGTCTGACCGCCCCGTCGCTACCGGTTCGCCGCCTGCGGAGGCGCCGTGGCCGGGAATCGATCATCTAGTCCCCGGCGTGCGTGGGCACCGCGGGCGGCTCGTGCGCGAGATATGGCAGCCGCCGGTCGAGCCACTTCGGCAACCACCAGTTCCAGCGCCCAAGCAGCTGCATCGTCGCCGGCACCAGCACCAGCCGCGTGATGGTGGCGTCGACGGCGATGGCGATCGCCAGGCCAAGCCCGATCTCCTTGATCGCGGGCACGCCTGTGAGCACGAAGCTGGCGAACACCACGGTCATGATCAGCGCCGCGGAGGTGATGATCCGGGCGCTGCTCGCGAGCCCCTCCGCCACGGCCTGCTCGTTGTCGCCGGTCGCCTCGTAGCGTTCACGGATCCGCGACAGCAGGAACACCTCGTAGTCCATCGCCAGGCCGAAGGTGGTCGCGAGGATCAGCGCAGGCGTCAGCGTGTTGATGTGGCCGAGCGAGTGGAAGCCGGTCCAGTCGAACCAGCCCCACTGGAACACGGCCACGATCACGCCGTAGGACGCGCCGATCGAGAGCAGGTTCATGATCACCGCCTTCAGCGGCAGCACGACCGACCGCAGCAGCGCGAGCAGCACCAGGTACGACAGCCCCAGGACGAGCGCCATCACCTTCCAGAGATCGCCGCCGACCTGCTCGTTGAGATCGTAGTTGAACGCCGACACGCCGCTGACCAGCCCGTGGCGCCCGACCCAGGCGCGCACGCGCGGGACGAGCGTGTCGGTGGCAAGGCTCGACTCCGGGTCGACGCGGAGCTCGCCGACGACCAGAACGCCCGGCCCGGCCCGCTCCAGCGACGCGGCCGCGATCAGCGGGTCGCGGGCCAGCCTGTCGCGCACCTCGGCCCCGACCACCGCCGCGCCCGCAGCGCCGGCGTCTGACGGCCGGACGAGGATGGTCAGCGCCCCCTCGTGGCCCTGCCCCGGCCCGGTGATGCGCCGCGTCAGGATGTCGTTGGCGACGCGCACGTCCGTCGAGGCGGGGAGCTGCTCGAGCGACCGGTTGGCCGTGACCATCGCGAAGGCGGGGAGCGAGAGGACGATCAGCACGGCCGCTGCGCCGCCGGCCGACAGCAGGGGCCGGCGCATCACACGGCGCGACCAGGCCAGCCAGAACCGGCTGCGGTCGGCGCCGCGGCGGGAGGGGACGCGCAGCCCGTTGATGCGCGGGCCGAGCAGCTGCAGGACGGCCGGCAGCAGGGTCATGCCGGCGACCACCGCGATCGCGACCACGATCACGGCGGCGAGCGCCATCGACTGCAGGGCGCGCACGGGCACGATCAGCACGGAGGCGAGCGACACCACCACGGTCATGCCCGAGAACGCAACGGCCGTGCCGGACGTGCGCATCGCGGTCTCGACGGCGAGCGACGTCCCCGTGCCCGCCTCCAGCTCCTCGCGGAAGCGGGCGAGGATGAACATCGAGTAGTCGACCGCGACGCCGACCCCGATCATCGTCACCATCGTCGTCGCGTAGACCGACACCTCCGTGTGTGCCGCGACGCCGTAGACGATGGCGAACGCGATGGCGACCGACACCGCCCCCAGCCCGGCCGGCACCAGCGTGGCGACGACCGCGCCGAACAGCACGAGCAGGACGATCAGGATGATGGGCGACGAGAACGTCTCGGCGCGCGTGAGCCCGCGCTCGGTGATGTCCTGGAACGCGGCGAAGTTGGCCGACGGGCCGAGCAGGTACGTCCGCACGGGCCCGTCGGTGTGCTGGACGAGCCGCTTGAGGTCGCGCGTGATCCGCAGCGACTGGTTCTGGTCGATCGGCGCGAAGCCGAGGAACGAGATGGTGCGGCCGTCCGGCGACACCTGCGGCCGGGTGCGGAAGCGGATGATCGGGTAGCGACGGCTGACCTCGGCTCGGATCGCCGCGGCCCGGGCCTGCGCTGCCTGCGCGGAGCGGGCGTCGACCAGGAACGAGAACGAGTACGCGCCTCGGCCCGGCAGTGCGTTCAGGTAGTCGATGGCGGTCTGCGACTGCGAGCCCGGCACCTCGAAGCCTCCCGAGGAGAGCCGCCCCTGCGCGCGGCCGGCAAACGGCAGCGCGATCAGGACTGCCAGGATCCAGGCGCCGACCACCCACCATGGGCGGCGCACGCAGAGAGCCGTGGTGCGCAGGATCAGGCGCTCCATCGGTGATTCATGGTAGCCACGCCGGGCGCCGACCCCGGCCGGTCGCCTCGGCTATCCTCGAACCCTCCGCGGGCGTAGCTCAATGGCAGAGCAAGAGCCTTCCAAGCTCAAGACGGGAGTTCGATTCTCCTCGCCCGCTTCTCTCCACCTTCTTCCTCTCCTTCTGGAGAGTCGACCCTGTTTGGATTCGGCTTCCGGCGCTTCCGTGTCTGCTGCTCGGCGCTGGCGCGGCGGACGTCTGTGGCCAGCCCGAGGCGTTCAAGGGCTGAGATGCATGCACCTGA
>DATAHR010000239.1:0-12610 GCA_036263035.1 Gaiellales bacterium
CCCTGGTGGAATAGCCGGCGCTGGACGGATCGCCGTTTTCATCACAGAAATCGGATAAAAGTGCAACAAATTCTGTAACAGGCCTTCCAATCCACTGATTTGTAACCTAGGATTCGGAATGTGCCCATCGGCGGCGGGCGCAACGAAACCCCGCCGGATGGGCTGACGCCCACCCCCGCGATCCGGCCGACCAAGGAGCCATGACCATGGCCGGATCAACCGTGCTCGTCGTCGACGACGAGCCCCGCATCGTGGAATTTCTCGAGGAGAATCTGCGGGCGGACGACTACTCAGTGCTCACCGCTTCCGACGGCGAGGAGGCGATTGAGCTGCTCTCGCGCTCGCGCCCGGACATGATGCTGCTCGACGTGGTGCTGCCGGGGATGAGCGGCATCGACGTGTGCCGGCGAGTGCGGGCCGGAGACGCGGTCAACGACCCGTGGGACCCGGATCTGCCGATCATCATGCTGAGCGCGAAGGCCGAGCACACCGATCGGGTGCGCGGGTTGTCACGCGGTGCAGATGACTACGTGACCAAGCCGTTCCACTATCCGGAGCTGCTCGCTCGCATCTCCAGCCTGCTGAAGCGCGCCAACCGCATCGACGAGCGCCACAAGCTGGTGGTCGGGGAGCTGGTCGTCAATACGCTCTCGAAGGAAGTGACGGTCGGCGGCGTGGCCATCCACCTGTCGGTGAAGGAGTTCCAGCTGCTCTCGACGCTGGCCGCCCAGCCGGAGCGTGTCTTTTCCAAGCAGGAGCTGCTCGAGCAGGTGTGGGGCTTCAAGTCGCCCGGGCGCACCCGCACGCTCGACTCCCACGCCAGCCGGCTCCGCCAGAAGCTGGCGCAGTGCTCCGACCGGTCCTGGATCGTCAACACCTGGGGCCACGGCTACCGGGTCTGCGCGCCTGAATGACCAGCACGTCGTACTGGCTTCGGCTGGCGACGCCGTTCGCGGCCATCGTGGCCGTCGTCGTGGCGGTTGCCTCGCTGCGAAACGACCCGGAAGGGCTGGTGGTCGTTGCAGGGGTCGCACTCGCGGCCACGATGGTGACCAGCGCCGTCCAGGCCCGTCGGGTGGTGTCGCTCGTCCACGATGTCGGCGCCTTCGCCGATCTGCTGGCGGCCGGCGAGTACGACGCCAGGGTCAGCCCTGCCGGGATTCCCGAGATCGACGCCCTCGCTCACAGCGTCAACGGCATGGCCGACCGCCTCGCGCGGGAGGGTCACGCGCGCGCCAGCTTCATCGGCAAGGTGTCACACGAGCTCCGAACGCCGCTGACGGTGATCAAGGGGTACGTGTACACCCTCCAGCGCGCTGAGGACGATCCCTCCAAAGCGGCCAAGCTCGAGGTCATCAACGGCGAGTGTGAGCGGCTTGCATATCTCGTGGAGGATCTGCTCGAGCTGTCACGCGCGCAGGCCGGTGAGCTTCGCATCTCGGCGGATACGTTCGGGCTTCGGGAGTGCGTCGAGGAGGTGGCCGAGCGTCTGCGTGGCATTGCGGCAGAGCGAGACGTGTCCATCGACGTAACCTGGAGCTGCAACGGCTCGCTGGTCATGGGCGACGAGAACCGAGTCCGTCAGGTGTTCGCAAATCTCCTGACCAACGGCATCAAGTACGCCCCACCGACCACGGCTGTGCGCGTCGAGGCCGACACCGCCGGCGATCGCATCGAGGTCTCGGTGTGCGACGCCGGCCGGGGCATCGCCCCGGACGTGCTTCCGCATGTCTTCGACGAGTTCTACCAGGCGCCGGACGGGTCGCTGCCCGGCGCCGGCCTCGGCCTTGCCGTCGCGCGAGAGCTGGTGGAGGCGCACGGCGGTGAGCTGCGAGTCACAAGCGAGGTGGGCGAGGGCACGCGGTTCACCGTCGCCCTGCCCGCCTGGGAAGAGCGGACGTGAGCCTTCCGCAGCCGGAGCCGCGGCTGCGGCTCGCCCATGCCGCCGAGACGCCTCCCGTCGCTGTCGTCGTCGGAGACACCGTCGATGTCGCGGCCGGTGACTCGCTGGTGCTGGTGCGCCCGGGTGACTCCCTCGATCTGCCGACCCTGCGCGGATCGCGCCAGATCGCCGTTCAGCTCGCGGTCACAGGGCTGGCGATCCGCTACGTCCATCGCCTGCTGGAACAGGCATCGGCAACCGGGTGGGAGCTGGAGTGCATGGCCGCGTTCGCCTCGGAGCTCGAACGGCGCTGCGCCTACCTGATCGCGGCCGGTGGCGGGCTGCCGCTCCAGCCGGGCCTGGCGCAGTCGCGGCGGCGCCGGTCGCGGCTCGCGCTCTGGCACTCGGGTGCCTGGGTGGCCGGCGGGCGTGCGGACGACCGGGCCAGACAGCTGGTTGCAGGCGCTCGCGTGCGCGGGGACGCACTCCTGGCGTCGTCATCCGGATCGACGGATGCACGCCCTGCACGCAGATTGGCAGCCGTGCTCGCCCGAGAGGGCGTCGCGGTCCGGAGCACCGGCCGAGGGTCATCCGTTGACACAGGCCCGCGGTGGGCGATCGAAGTGGTGGCAGTGCCGCGCCTGACCGTCGAGCACCTGGGCGCACTCCGTGAGCGGTTCGCCGGCGCGCCTCGCTGCGAGTGGTGCGCTCTGCCGGTGATCGGCGCGTGCTGCCGGCGGTGCGCGGCAGGAGCGCTGCGATGAGCCGCCACCGCCGGCGCAGTCTGCTGTTCGGCGCGGTCGCTCTCGGCCTCGTCGCGCTGACGGTCTTCATGGGAGGGAGCCATCACGCCCCGCCGGAACCGACGATGCGGCAGGTCGTTGAGCTGCGCCGATCGATCGCCGCCGGGCAGCGGATCGCGGCCGCCGACCTCAGCACGGTCGAAGTTCCGGCCATCTGGGCTGATTACCATCAGCTCAGCGACCCGTCCGCGGCGATCGGGCGGCCGGTCGCGGTGGCTGTCCCGGCGGGCTCGCCGCTGATGGACGCCGAGCTGGCTCCGGACGCCGCTGCATCGGCGACGCGGGAGGTCACCCTGCGGCTTGACGACGCGGCCGGCCTTCCCCTGGATCCCCCAGACGGCATGGCGGCCGACCTGTACCTCGTCGAGGCGGGCCGTCCGCCGCGTGTGTCGCTCGTGCTCCGCGGGGCGTTCGTGGTCAGCTCCAGCCGGTCCGACGGCGTGACAAGGGCGACGCTGCGCGTCGAGCCCCAGGAGGTGGCGGCGCTGATCGAGGCCGAGGGCCGAGGCAGCCTGCGGCTGGTCGGAAGGAGCGGCCGGTGAGCGTCGAGCGGCGATGCCTGCTGATCGGAGCGGACGCCGCCGTCACCGCCTCGGTGGCCGCGACGATTCACACGGCTCCTGGGCTCTCGGTTGCCGGCGTGCTGGAGCCGGCCGCCGCGCTTTCCGGAGTGCGCCCCGCGTCCGACGCGGTGCTCGTCTGCGACGGCCCCGGCCAGCCGGCGCTCGAAGTGGCACGGGCGCTCATCCGGGGCGGTGTCGGTAGCCCGGTGATCCTTCTGAGCAGCACCGTCGACCTGGCCACCTACCGCGCCGCGCTCGCACTCGGCGCCCGTGGGCTGATCGGCCTGCCGCCGGATCCGGTCGAACTACGGGCGGTCGTGGCCGATGCCGCCGCAACACCGGTCGCCCGGCAGGCGGATGCGCCTGGCTCGGGGTGTGCCGTGGTGCTGTGCGGCGCGAAGGGCGGATGCGGCGCAAGCTCGGTTGCGCTGGCGCTTGCCTATGCGGCCGGAGGGCTGCTGATCGACCTCGCGGGCGGGTTCGACGACGCCGCGCTGCGGCTCGGGTGCGCACCTGCGCGGACGCTTGCAGATGTTGCCGGTCTCGACGACGCCATGGGAAGCGAGGCCCTGCGCTCCCTGGCCGTCCGGCACCAGTCGGGTCTTCGGCTCGTTGCCCGGCCCCAGGGCCCCGGCGCAGATGCTCTCATCACCGCAGCTCTCGCACGGGCGTTGGTTCGTGAGGGGCGCCTGGCCTCAACGCTCGTGGTGCTCGACTCCGGCGTTGCAGGCCGCGATCTCGGACCGTCGGTCGCCCAGCCTGCCGATCGGGTGCTGATCACCACGACGCCCGACCCGCTGGCCGTCGATTGCGCCTCTCGCGCGGTCATGTGGCTGGAGTCATCCGGCGTTCCGGCACCTTCGATGGGGCTCATCGTGAACCGATGGTCGAAGTGGGAGGACCTGACGTTGCGCGGGATCGAGCGGCGTGCAGGCGTGCCATTGGTCGCCGTTGTCAGGGACGGCGAGCTGGCCGGCTCGCTGCCGCGGCCACCCGCTTCGCTGACCGCCCTTGCGGCAGATCTGCAGGCAGCATGACCGACCTCACGCCCCTGGTCTCGCGGTACCGCGATCGCGTGCGGCGCGAGGTGGTCGAACAGGGAGCCGGCGGTGGCGATCCTCGGGCTGCGCTCGCCGCACGGGCTCGTGAGCTGCTGCGCGGCGAGCTGCTCGCGGCCGGTGACGTGGACCGTGCCGTCGAGGCAATGCTGGATGATGCTCTGGGCGCGGGTCCGCTCGAGCCCCTCATGCGCGACGGCGGCGTCACCGAGGTGATCGTCAATGGCCCTCGCCAGGTCTACGCCGAGCGAAGCGGCACGCTGCGACAGGAGCCGATCCAGTTCGAGGATGCAGCGCACCTGCGCCACGTCATCGAGCGGATCGTCAGCGCCGTCGGTCGCCGGATCGACGAGGCGAGCCCGATGGTCGATGCACGCCTGCCCGACGGCAGCCGGGTCAATGCCGTGTTTCCTCCCGTTGCGATCGATGGGCCGCTGCTCACCATCCGGCGCTTCGCCACCGGGGGTCTTGGCATCGACCAGCTGGTCGCCATGGGCTCCCTGAACGCCGCGCAGGCTGACCTGCTCGGCCGCTGCGTGGAGCGGGGGCTGAACGTGGTCGTCAGCGGCGGGACGGGCACGGGCAAGACGACGCTGCTGAACGCGCTGGCCGCGTTCATCCGCCCGGACGAGCGAATCGTGACGGTGGAGGATGCGGCCGAGCTGCGGCTCGCGCAGCCCCACGTGGTTCGTCTCGAGACCCGTCCCCCGAACGTCGAGGGACGTGGCGCGATCGATCTGCGTGCGCTGGTGCGAAACGCGCTTCGCATGCGGCCCGACAGGATCGTGGTCGGCGAGGTGCGGGGGCCGGAGGCGCTCGACATGCTGCAGGCGATGACCACCGGCCATGACGGCTCGCTGACGACGGTGCACGCGTCCTCAACCGCAGATGCGCTCCGAAGGATCGAGACGATGGTGCTGATGGCAGGGCTCGACCTGCCCCATGCCACTGTCAGGGACCACGTCAGCTCGGCCGTGGACGTGATCGTCCAGCTCGTGCGCTCGGCAGATGGCCTGCGGTCGGTGCGTGCGGTCGAGGGGCAGGACCGCGAGCGCGGGCTCCTGCGCGAGCTCGACGGCGATCTGCTCGAGACGCTGCGGGTGAACCGGTGCGGGGCCTGACGTCCACTCTGGCTGCCCGGCGCCGGCATCGCGCCGTGTCGGAGCAGCTTCATCTGATGGCATCGGAGCTGGCCGCCCACGTGCGTGCCGGGCGGACGCTCGCGCAGGCGCTCGGCGACGTCGCGGCCGACCTGCCCGAGCCGATCCGCTCGGCCGTACGTGACGCGGATGCCGCCGTGCGTCTCGGCGCTGCGCCGGCGGAGGCGCTCGGGTTGATCGGAGGCGACGGCGCTGACATTCTGGCTGTGGCGGTCGGGGCACAGCTGCGTGCCGGCGGTGACCTCGCGGCGCTGCTCGATGGCCTCTCGGAGGCGCTCGTCGAACGAGAGGCGCAGCGGCGGACGGCTGCGATGTTGACGGCCCAGGCCAGGGCAACCGCCCGGATGGTTGCGGCCATGCCCGCGGTCGCGGTATGCGCGCTTGCCGTGCTCGACAGGTCGGCCTTCTCGGCTCTGGTCGGATCGCCGCTCGGCCTCGCGGCGCTCGCCGTATCGGCTGTCCTCACGCTGTTGGGGCTGAGCCTCGTCCGCCGGTTGGCGGCCGTAGCGGCATGATGCAGCTGGCAATGCTGGTGGCCGCCCTTGCAGCCGGCCATCAGGCCGTCCTGGCGTGGCGTCGCGATCGGACTCTGAACGGCTCCGGGCGCACCGAGGCCCATCGCCTGGATCTGTTCGCCGGCGTCGGGCGCCACATCCGCGCGATCGGGATCCGCCCGCCGGCCCCGCCGATGTTCGAGCAGCGCGGAGTCGACGGCGCTGGAGGGTCGTCGCCAAGCAGCGTGGATCCAATCGACATGCGCGCCGGCTCACTGGCGGTCTTCGGTGCGGCGGGGCTGTTGGCTTTCCTGGCGACACAGTCGTTGATTGGCCTGGTCGCCTGGGCCGGATGCTGTGTCTTCGGGTGGGCATTCCCGGATCTGTGGCTGCGGGCCGCGTCGCGTGCACGCGCAGACGAGATCGAACGGCAGGCGCCCCTTGCACTGGATCTGATTGCCTCCGCCGTCGCTGCCGGCATCCCCATCGACGACGCGATGGGCCTCGCAGCGGAGGTGTCGACCGGGGCGCTCCACGAAGAGCTCGAAGTGGCGCTGGCCAACCTCCGCTTTGGTCAGCGCCGCCAGGTCGAGCTGACTGAGCTGGCAGAGCGCACCGCCTCACCATCCCTTCGCCGGCTGGGATCAGCCTTGCGGATGAGCGACCGGCTCGGAGTCCCACTGGCAGATGTGCTGCGGAGACAGGCCGCTCGCGCGCGCATGGAACAGACGCGCCGGACGCAGGAGCGCGCCGCCCAGGCTTCGCCTCGCATCCTGCTCGTGGTCGTGTTCCTGCTGGTGCCGGCTGCGGTGCTGCCGGTCATGACGGCACTCGCCCTTGTCGCAGCCCACTCGATTGGCCCGGTCATCGACGGCAGCATGTGACCGAGCTGTTGCACGTCGTCACACGCAGGTGACAGCGATGCACCTAGCGTCTGCGTCATGCAGCGTGGACAGGCGACCGTGGAGTACAGCGCGCTGGCGGTGATGGCGCTGCTGGCCGCCTGCGCGCTCGTGCAGTTCGCGACGCCGGTGGCCGGCCTCGCCTTGGACGTCGTCCACGCCATCGTGCCGCGCCAGCACCACGCTCCCCGACGGCCCCACGACGGCGCCTCTCGTCACCGGCGGCCGGGAACGCGTCACTGCCTGTGCCCGTCAGCCACCGCTCAGTCCGGCGCCAGCACCCGCGCCACGCCGTCCACCACCAACGTGTCGCCCACCCATGCCCGCGTCGCCAGCGTCACCCGGCCCCGCTCACCGACCTCCGCCACCTCGACCTCGCAGCGCACCTCGTCGCCGATCCGCACCGGCGCCCGGAAGCTCAGCTCCTGGCCGAGGTACACCGTGCCCGGCCCGGGCAGTTCGTTCGCCAGCAGCGACGAGATGATGCCGCCCACGAGCAGCCCGTGGGCGATCCGCCCGCCGAACCTCGTCGTGGCCGCGTAGTCCTCGTCGAAGTGGATCGGGTTGCGATCGCCGGTCGCCTCGGCGAAGTGCTCCAGCACCTCCTCGGTCACCCTCCTGGTCGTCTCGGCCCGGTCGCCCACCGCCACGCTCACATGTACAGCCCTCCGTTGATGTTCAGGCAGCTGCCGGTGATGTAGCCGCCGTCGCGGACGAGATACTCGACGCCACGGGCCACCTCGTCGGCGTCGCCGAAGCGGCCGAGCGGGATACGCGCGACCAGCCGCTCCAGCACGTGCTCGGGCACGCCGCGCAGCATGTCGGTGTCGATGAACCCCGGGCAGACGCAGTTGACCGTCACACCGTGGCGGGCGACCTCAAGCGCGAGCGTCTTCGTCCAGCCGATCAGCCCCGCCTTGGTCGCCGCGTAGTTGCTCTGCCCGTAGTTCCCGAGCTGGCCGACGAAGCTCGAGACCGTGACGATGCGGCCGAAGCCGCGATCGCACATGCCGTCGATCACCGCCTTCGTGACGCGATGGGTGCCGATCAGGTTGGTCTGGACGACCTCCGTGAACTGCTCGTCGGTCATCCGCCGCAGCGTCGCGTCGTCGGTGATCCCCGCGTTGTTGACCAGCACGTCGACCTGGCCGAAACGCTCCTGCGCAGCAGCGGCGATGGCCCCGGCCGTTCCCGGATCGGCGATCGACCCGGGAACGACGATCGCCTCCCCGCCCATCGCCTCGAGCTCGGCGGCCACCGCCTCGGCCTCGTCGACCGAGCTGCGGCAGTTGATCACCATCCTGCAGCCGGCCGCGCCCAGCCGCGCGACGACCGCACGGCCGATGCCGCGGCTGCCGCCCGTGACCACGCAGACCAGCTGCTCCATCTCGGCCATGGCCGATTGTCGCCCAGCCGGGCCGGCGGCGTCGACTAGGAGAGTGCTTTCGACACTTAAGCGGATGCCTGCTCAATCATGTGCCGATCCGGACGATTGACCGGGGGGCGTTTCCCCCGCACCTGCAGCGCCCGCCTGCCAATGACACTGCCCGGACGTGACACGGCCCCGAACGACCGCCTGACACAGGGGGTGGCGTACGGCCGCATCGTGATCGGCGTCGCGCTGGCGCTGTTCCCGTTCGGATGGGCCGGAAGCACGCCCGCGCAGTACGCGATCATCCTCGCCCTTGCAGGAGCCGTCGTGGGAATCGGCGTCCTCCAGCTGCTACGGCCCCAGATGGCCTGCGTGCCCCGCCTGGCCGCGAAGCTCGACGCCCCGATCTCGATCGCCGCCATGGCGGCGTACCCCGACGACCACAACCGCCTGCTGTTCGGCCTGGTGATGATCTCGATGCTCGAGGCCGCGGCGGTGCTGAGGGGCGGCTGGCTGCTCACCGTGTGGCTGGTCGACATCGTCGGCTACGCCGGGCTGGAGGCCCACCACCCGGCCGGCGACGGCGTCTCGATCATCGTGCGCATCGTCCTCGCGACGACGCTCGCCGTGGGTGTGCACGTCGCCATCGGCCGCTTCGACGCGGAGCGGCAGCGGTTCGCACGGCTCAGCGCCGACCTGCAGGCGGTGATCTGGGAGATCGACCCGAGCGGCGTGCTGACGTACGTCAACGATCACGCCCAGCGCCTGTTCGGCCGCGTGGAGGACATCGCGGAGCTGTTCCAGCTGCCTGATGACTCGTTCGTGACGCGGCTGTTCGCCGATGGCCGGGCCGACCTCCAGGTGCAGGTGCACACGCTGGACGGCCACGAGCTGTGGCTGCACCTCACCGGAAGCGTCTCGCACGACAGGCGCGGCCGCCCGGTCAGCGCCCGCGGCGTCGCCCACGACATCACCGACATTCGCCAGGCCGAGCAGCGGTTCCGCTCGCTCGCCGAGCACGCGCCGATCGGCATCTTCCGCAGCACGCCCGGCGGTTTGATCACCTACGTCAACCCGCGCGTGTACCAGATCGCGGGCATCTCGCCGGACGACCTCGACGAGAGCGGGTGGATCGCGCACGTGCACCCGGACGACCGCGAGATGGTGGAGGAGGTGTGGCAGAGCGCCGCGGGGCGCCCGCGTCCGTTTCACCTCGCGTGCCGGATGGTGCGTCCGACCGGCGAGGTGCGCTCGATCGTGCAGCTCGCCGTGCCGGTGTGGGACGGCCACGGCCGGCTGGTCGGATTCGAGGGCACGTGCGACGACGTCACGGAGCGTCTCGCGGCCGAGCGGGCGCTGCGCGAATCCGAGCAGCGGCTGCGCGACGTGTTCGACAACGTCGACCTGCTGGCGACGATCACCGATGCCGAGGGCCGGATCGTCTACATCAACCATGCGCTCGCGGCCGCCTCGGGGCGGACCCCGGGCGAGCTGATCGGCCACGACTGGATCGAGACGCTGAGCGCGGATGCGGATGCCGACGTGGTGGAGCACTTCTACAGCGAGCTGCGCGCCGGACGGATCGTCCGGCAGGACGAGAACTCGATCGAGACGCCCGACGGCCGGGTGCGGCTGGTCGCCTGGAGCAACACGATCCTGCGAAACGCCGACGGCAGCATCTTCGGTGCGGCCAGCATCGGCCAGGACATCACCGAGCGGCGCACGGCCGAGGCAAATCTGCGGGCCAGCGAGGAGCGGTTCAGGACGCTGTCGCAGCACGCCCCGGTCGGCATCTTCCAGACCGACGCCGCGGGCGGGTGCACGTATGTGAACGAGCGCTGGTCGCAGATGACGGGCATGACCACGGAGCATGCGGCGGGCGGCGGGTGGGCGGCCTCCATCCACCCGGATGACCGGGAGCGGGTCTCGGCCGACTGGCGGGCGGCGCGGGAGGCGGGCGAGCAGTACTCCGGAGAGTTCCGGTTCCAGCGGCCGGACGGGAGCATCGTCTGGGCGCATGCGATCGGCGTGCCGGTCCGCGACTGGGACGGCGCGGTGACGGGCTACATCGGCACCTGCGCGGACATCACGGAGCGGCGGCAGGCGGAGGAGGCGGTGATCGAGTCCGAGCGCAGGCTGCGCACGATCACCGACAACATGACGGACGTCATCTTCGTCTACGGCATGGATCGCCGTCTGGTGTGGGCGACGCCGTCGGTGGAGAGGCTGACGGGCTACACCGTGGCCGAGCTGTTCGAGCGCAACACGCTCGACGACGTGCATCCCGCCGATGCGCCGCGCATGCTCGAGGTGTGGCGCGCGCTGTTCGACGGGCAGGGCTACACCGGCGCGGAGTTCCGGATCATCAACCGCGACGGCACCGAGAAGTGGTGCTGGAGTGCCGGCAACCCGCTCTATGACGAGGACGGCGTGCAGATCGGCGTGCAGATCCGCGATGCCGACATCAGCCTGCGCAAGCAGGCGGAGCTGCGGCTGCGCGAGAGCGAGCACCGGTCGCGGGCGATCATCGAGACGACCAGCGACGCGTTCCTGTCGGCCGACGGCAACGGCGTCATCCAGGAGTGGAACCGCGCCGCGGAGCAGATCTTCGGCGTGCCGCGCGCGGAGGCGGTCGGTGCCAACGTGTTCGAGCTGGTGCTCACCGAGTCCGGACGCGAGATCCTGGAGCGCGGGCTCGGCTCGCTCGGCACGGAGGGCGAAGCCACCGTCGAGCTGGTCGCCCGGAACGCCGCCCGGGGGGACTTCGCGGCAGAGATGCGGCTGTGGCCGATGCTGGTCGACGGATCGCTCACGCTGAATGCATTCGTCCGCGACATCACCGAGCGCAAGCGGCACGAGGAGCAGGTCACGTTCATGGCGTACCACGACCCGCTCACGGGCCTGCCGAACCGGGCGATGCTGGAGCAGCACCTCGAGCTGGTGCTGGTGCGGGCACGGCACGACGCCAGCGCAGCGGCGCTGCTCTACCTGGACATCGACCGCTTCAAGTCCGTGAACGACACCTTCGGCCATGAGGCCGGGGACGTGTTCCTCTGCGACGTCGCGGCCCGGCTGCGGTCGGCCGCTCGTGCCGGCGACCTGGTGGTGCGCCTGGGCGGCGACGAGTTCGTGATCGTGCTCGGCGATCTTCCGGCGGAGGGCGCCGCCGACGTCGCATCGTCCGTGGCGGAGCGAGTGCACGATGGCCTGTCGCAGGCGTTCGACGTGTCGGGCACATCGTTCCAGACGAGCGCCAGCGTCGGCATCGCGTTGTTTCCCGACGACGGATCGGATCCGACCTCGCTGCTTACCGCGGCGGACACGGGCATGTATGCGAGCAAGCGGGCGGGGCGGGGGAGGACCTCGTTTCCGCTGGGGAGCAGGCGGGCTGCGTAGGCGGCTCTTCAGTCGCGGTGGTACGCGCGCCAGTCGTCGACGGCCGCTGCCTTCCACAGCCGGCGGCCGCGGAAGTACCCGACGGCGTCGGGGAACTGCGGGTGCTCGACGATCAGCGCGGCGTCGCGCCGTGCCACGCCCAGGCGGGTGGCCACCTGATCACAGTCGACCAGCCGGGCAAGCCCGTCGACGACCGGTGCTACCACCTCGTCCGGGTCGACCCCGGCCGGCGAGTGCTCTTCCAGCGTCCGTACCGCGCCTGACCGCGCACTGCGCGTCTCCACCCAGCGGAGCTCCTCACCCGCTCCCTGAGAGCTGACCTGCCTGGCCACCAATGACCGCAACCTCATTTCGCGGCGCGTACCCGATCGGCGCCGCACATAAACCCCGGTGCGGCTCTCGCGCGGAATCCGGTACGCGAGCGGATACACTCCGCGCTCGACGGACGACGACGAGAGGGGCTCGAGGTGAACGAATCGTATTCTCGGTGGTGGGTGCTGCTGACCTTCGGCGTGCTGCTCCTGGCGCTCGTGTTCGTCGTCCACGTCTCGAAGTAGCTCCGCTGCGGTGAGCGTCGCCGAGATCGTCAGCCGCAACCCGGCCGACCCTGACGACGTCGTCACCGCCGTCGCCCCGTCCGGCGGTATCGAGGTCGACCGGGCGGTCGCGACCGCCCATGGCGCGGCCGGCGCCTTCGCCCTCCTGCCCGCCGCCGCTCGCGGCGAGGCGCTCCGGGCGGCCGCTGACGCCCTCGCCGCCCGCGCCGACGAGTTCGCCGACCTGATCGTCCGCGAGGTCGGCAAGCCGATCACCGAGTCCCGGGGCGAGGTCGCCCGCGCCGTCGCCATCCTGCGGTTCTACGCCGGCGTCGTGCTCGACCCCGAGGGCGAGTCGTACCCGCCCGCCGACGGCCGCTCGCTGCTCCTCACCCGCCGCGCGCCGCGCGGCGTGGTCGGGCTGATCACGCCCTGGAACTTCCC
>DATAHR010000240.1:0-4504 GCA_036263035.1 Gaiellales bacterium
ACTCGAGCGCCGGGCCCGACTCGCGGGTGTCGCGCCCGATCAGGATCTCCTCGCCGGGGCCTGCGAAGCGCGCCGCGGCAGCGCCCAGGTCGCGGGCCAACTGCTCGGTCAGATCGATTCCGGCGCGGCCACGGACACCGTCCGTCCCGAACAGCTCACGTGCGGCCACGTACGCGCTAGCGCTTCGAGAACTGCGGCCGCTTGCGGGCCTTCTTCAGGCCAGCCTTCTTGCGCTCGACCTGGCGCGCGTCGCGGGTGAGGAAGCCGGCACGCTTGAGGTCGGGGCGCAGCGAGTCGTCTGCCTCGAGCAGCGCCACCGAGATGCCGTGGCGCAGAGCGCCGGCCTGCCCGGAGATGCCGCCGCCGTCGATCCGCGCGCGGACGTCAAAGCTCGAGTCGGTGCCGCTCACGCGCAGCGGCGACAACGCGACGGACTGCAGCGTCGGCCGCGGGAAGTACTCCGCCAGAGCCTTGCCGTTGACGGTCACCTGGCCAGTGCCGGGGACAAGGACGACGCGCGCCACGGAGGTCTTCCGCTTGCCGGTGCCACGGTATGCGACGGGGGTGTTAGCCACTACGAGCTCTCCTTCAGCGGTGCGGGGTTCTGCGCCTCGTGCGGGTGCTCCGGGCCGGCGTAGACCTTCAGCTTCTTCAGCTGGGCGGCGGCCAGGCGGTTCTTCGGGAGCATGCCCTTGACGGCCTTGCGGATGACCTCCTCCGGCCGTCGCTGCAGCTGCTCGGCGAGCGTGCGCTGGCGCAGGCCGCCCGGGTAGCCGCTGTGGCGGTAGTAGATCTTCTGCTCGAGCTTGTTCCCCGTGACGTGGATCTTCTCGGCGTTGACGACGACGACAAAGTCGCCGGTGTCGACGTGGGGCGTGTAGGCGGGCTTGCGCTTGCCCCGCAGGACGTCGGCGATCTCGGTGGCGAGGCGCCCGAGCGTCTCGCCCTCGGCGTCCACCAGGTACCAGCTCTGCTCGATCTCGCGCGGCTTTGCGCTGTAGGTCTTCATCTGCCCTCGTGCGTGGGAACTGCCGGCGGCGGGCGCATGCAGCAGCCGGCAGCCGGAACGACGGCGAATGGTAGCTCAGATCGGCGCGCGGCGAGGACACCGCACCTCCGGCAGGTGCGGAGGGGCGGTTCGCACGCGCCGATAAGCTTCCCGTATGCGAGATGTGCTGCAGGACGCTCAGGAGCTTCTGGCCACCGGCGAGCCGGTTGCCGCCGCCATGGTGGTCGACACCCGGCGCTCGGCGCCGCGGCCGCTCGGCTCCCACCTGCTGGTCACGGCGAGCGGCGAGATGCGCGGCTCGGTGTCGGGCGGCTGCGTGGAGAGCGACGTCGTGCTGCGTGCGCAGGAGGTGCTCCGCACGGGGCAGCCGCAGCTCGTCCCCTACGGCATCACCGATGACGACGCCTTCGACGTGGGCCTCCCCTGCGGCGGAGAGATCGAGGTGTTCATCGCCCCGCTTGACCCGGAGGAAGTCGCGCGTGTCCAGCAGGCGGTCGACAACCACGAACGGCTGTCCGTGACGACCACGCTGAGCGGCCCCAACGCGGGTGCCAAACGCTACGGCGAGGGCGATGCGCACTCCGGCGCCGAGCGCGAGAGCGCCGAGACGTTCGTCGAGCACCATGCCCCGGCGCCGGTGCTGATGGTGTTCGGCGCCGTCGACACCGCGCAGGAGCTGTGCCGGATGGCGAAGCAGGCCGGCTTCCGCACGATCGTGTCGGACGCGCGGACCAAGTTCGCACGCCCCGAGCGGATCCCCGACGCCGACGAGATCGTGGTCGGCTGGCCGGCGATGGCCTACGACCGGCATGCTCCCGACGAGGCCACCTACGTGGTCGTGCTCACGCATGACGCCCGCTTCGATGAGCCGGCGCTGGGAACGGCGATCCGCAGCCCCGCCCCGTACATCGGAGCCCTCGGCAGCAGGCGGGCGCAGGACAAGCGCCGCGAGCGGATGCTGAACGCCGGCTACACGGAGGCCGAGCTGGGCCGCATTTCCGGCCCGCTCGGGCTCGACATCGGCGCCGTGACGCCGGCCGAGACGGCGGTCTCGATCCTGGCCGAAGTGATCGCCACCCGCCGAGGGCGGGAAGGCGGCCGGCTCTCCCAGTCGCCCGGGCGCATCCACCCGGAGACGGTCCACTCCTGAGCGGCCGCGCGGTGCGCACGGCACTGATCGCGGACATCCACGGGAATCTGGTCGCACTGCGGGCGGTGGTCGCCGACCTGACGGCGCGCGGCGCCGATCGCGTCGTCTGCCTGGGCGACGTAGCCGCCACCGGCCCGCAGCCGGCCGAGGCGATCGAGGCTGTGGCCCAGCTCGGCTGCGAGGTGGTCATGGGCAACACCGACGAGTGGCTGCTCGAGCCGACCGAGGAGGCAATCGAGGACGACGACACGCGCCGTATCGCCGAGATCGACCTGTGGGCGCGTGAGCAGTTGACGGCGGAGCACCTCGCCATGCTCGGCCGCTACCAGGCGCGCGTGGAGCTGGACGGGCTGGTCTGCTACCACGGCTCGCCCCGCTCCAACACCGACGCGCTGCTGGCCACGACGCCCGACGCCGAGCTGGCCCGGCTGCTGGCCGGCTACGAGCGCCCGGTGATGGCGGGCGGCCACACCCACATCGCGATGCTTCGCCGCTTCCGGGAGTCGATGGTGCTCAACCCGGGAAGCGTCGGCCTCCCCTTCGAGCAGGTGCCGAGCGGAGCCTTCCGCAACCCGCCCTGGGCGGAGTACGCGATCATCGACGGCATCCAGGTGGAGTTCCACCGCGTGCCCCTCGATGTCGGCGCGGTGACCGAGGCCGCGCTGGCGAGCGGCATGCCGAACGCCGGCTGGTGGGTCAAAGACTGGGCCTGGAGCTAGTCCCGGGGGCCGGCCTTCACCCTTCCTCGTCATATCGGGCACAAGCTCCGCGCCGATACATCTCCCACCGATGCAGCGACGGGTCCTGCTCGCGATCGCCCTGGCGACAGTGGTACCCGGCCAGGCGGCGAGCGCGCTGGCCAGCGGCGCCACGGCCGTCGCCGGCCATGATCGCTACCGCCCGACAGTGGTGTTCACCTATCCGTCGGCCGTGACGATCACCGATCCGGCCTCGCAGGTGACTGTGACGCGGGTCAGCAACGGCGCGGCGGTGCCGTTCACGGCTTCCGGCTCGAACACGGCGCAGATCACGGTCAGCATCGACACCACGCTGGCCTCGGGCGCGCAGTACACGGCCTCGGTCACTCCCAACGGCGACACGCCGGACACCATTCAGTGGACGACGCGCGCGGCTCCGGCCCACGCCACGCTCCGGGCGAAGATCATTACCGCCGTGCCACAGGCGGCGATCGATGACATCCTGCACCAGCTCGACCGCGCCAACCTGCTGGCGGTTCCGCGGGACGCCGATGTGGTCGACATCTCGGCCGCGAGCGCGCACGCGCTGGCGGCGGCGGATCTCACCGGCTATCAGGCCGCGCTCGTCGTCACCGACGAGGACGTCTACGACCAGGCTGCTGCGAGCGCGACTTTGAGCGCGTACGCGGCCAAGGGGCACGGCGTCGTGCTGGCCGGGCAGACGCACTGGCCCAACACGGGGGCGTGGGGCAACAGCTCGATCGGCGACAGCAATGGCAGCTGGGCGGCGAACTGGAGCCCGCTCGGATATGCGGCTCCGCCGTCGGTGGAGGGCGGCACGCTGAACACGGCGGGCATGGCACAGCACTTCCTGACGCACAACCTGGGGGCGTTCATCGTGAAGGGGCCCGGCTCGGGCATCGAGTCGTCGCACAACTCCTGGAACGAGGCGGTGCTGGCCCACCTGCACACGACCGCCGCCTACTCCCACGCCGGGCAGTCCTTCCTCGCGATCCACTGGGAGTCGAGCGCGCAGCCGGGCAGGGTGGTCGATCTCGGCTTCGACCCGTGGTCGACCGACGCCGCTGCGGACGGCGGCTATGACCCCTCTGAGGCCGGCGCGGCGGGCGCGCTGCTCGCACGCTGCCTGTGGTGGGCGACCGACAGGATCCCGCCGACGGGGACGCACTTCACGTCGAAGCCGAAGAACCCCTCCCCCTACCGGACGGTGACCTTCTCGATGGCCGCGAGGGACGCCGACCCGGGCTCGGCATTCTCGGGCCTGCGGTTCCAGTACCGCGTGAACAGCGGTCGCTGGAAGTGGGCTGCGGGCAGCACATCGTTCGCGCTCTACCACCTCCCTGCGGGGCACACCTACACGGTGCGAGCGCGGGCGGTCGACTTCGCGGGAAACATGGACGCGCACCCGGCGGTGTACCGGTTCAGGGTGCCGGTGGGGGCGACGGGGTAGGGTCAGGCCGGAGGCCTGCCGGGCTGAATCAGCCGAAGCGGTGCCAGGCTGAAGCCTGGCACCTGGCGCCGCGATCAACGGGGTCAGGCCGGAGGCCAGACCCCACGAGCCGGCTGCGACGGGGTAATGGTCAGCTTGAGGCCTGCCCGGCTGGATCACCCGAAGCGGTGCCAGGC
>DATAHR010000241.1:0-10792 GCA_036263035.1 Gaiellales bacterium
TGCCGCTCGAGCTGCGGCCGCACCGCGAGCCGTCCGACGACGACCCGGACCGCGACGAGGAGCTCCGGGCGATCGCCGACCTGGCGCTGATCGAGGAGCTGCTCGCCGTCTTCCACCGCCACTACACCGCGATCAAGGAGCAGCGCAGCCGGCTCGACTTCAACGATCTCGAGCTGGTCGCCCGCGACCTGCTGCGCTCGCGCCCGGATGTCGCGCAGCGCTACCGCGACCGGTTCGCCGAGGTGATGGTGGACGAGTTCCAGGACACCAACCGGCTGCAGGTCGAGCTGGTGGAGCTGGTGTGCGGCGGCGACCTGTTCCTGGTCGGCGACGAGTTCCAGAGCATCTACCGGTTCCGCCGTGCGGACGTGGATGTCTACCGCGAGCAGCGCCGCATCGCCGGCGACCAGGCGATCGCCCTCGATCGCAACTACCGGTCGCGGCCGCACGTGCTCGACCTGGTCAACGAGGCGTACGGCCGCGAGTTCAACGGGCGCTACCACGACCTGGTGGCGGCCGGCAGCTTCGAGGGCGACCCGCCCGCACCCGTGGTGGAGGTGCTCCTGACCGACATCCGGGCGCTCCGCGAGGACGACATCGCCTGGCGGCAGGCCGAGGCGGCCGCGATCGCCGAGCGGATCGGCGACCTTGTCGAGGTCGGCGCCTGTGCGCCCGGCGAGGTGGTGCTGCTCTTCGAGGCGGGAACCGATGCCGGCACCTACGAGGACGCGCTGCGTGCGCGCGGCCTGCCGACGGTGCGGGCCACCGGCCGCGGCTACTACGGCCAGCAGGAGGTGAGCGACCTGCTCGCCTACCTGCGCCTGCTGATCAACCGCACGGACGACCGGGCGCTGCTGTCCGTCCTGGCATCACCGCTGGTGGGCATCTCGAACGACGGCCTGGCGCTGATCCGGATGGCGACCCGCCGGGCGGCCGCCATCGGCGCGTTCGAGCCGGCCCGGTGGCCGCAGGCGCTGAGCGAGCGGGACAACCGGCTCGGCCAGGCGTTCAAGCTGCGGTACGACCGGCTGGTCGACCGGCTCGCCGCCTACAGCCTCGAGCGGCTGTGCGAGGCGATCGTCGCGGAGCACGACTTCGACCTCGCGCTGCTCGCCCGGCCCGACGGCGACCGTCGGCTCGCCAACGTGCGCAAGCTGATCCGCCTGGCGCGGGAGTACGAGCAGCTGCGCGGGCCGGATCTCGAGGGGTTCGTCCGCTTCTGCGAGGAGCAGGCGGACCTGGCCGCGCGGGAGGGCGAGGCTGCCATCGCCGACGAGGGCGGCGACGCGGTGGTGCTGATGACGGTGCACTCGGCGAAGGGGCTGGAGTTTCCGGTGGTCGTCGTTGCCGACGCCGGTCGCCGTCCCGGCGGCCGGGGCGCGCCCGACGTGCTGCTCGACCGCAACGGCCGCGTCGCCATACGCGCCTGCCCCGATACCGGCATCACCCGCCCCGCGCTGGGGCACAAGCAGCTCGCCGACGAGGAGCGGCGCGCGGAGCTTGAGGAGGGGCGCCGCCGCCAGTACGTCGCCATGACCCGCGCCCAGCAGCACCTGATCGTGAGCGGCGGTCTGGGCAAGCCCGATGACGAGACGCCGATCGCCACGCTGTGCGGCGTGCTCCAGGTGGGGCTGCACAGCGACGGGCTGGTCGAGGTCGGCCGCACCCAGGTGCAGGTGACGGTCGTCGGGGTGCCCGAGGCGGAGCCGGAGCCCGAGGAGGCGCCGGATCAGCTGCACCTGTTCGCTGCCCTCGAGTCTCCGCTGCCCGATCTGCCGCCGCTGGAGGCTCCGCCCGCGCCGCCGTCGGTGCCCCTGCGGCGTATCTCATACAGCGGCCTGGCGCTCTACGACCGCTGCGGCTACCGCTTCTACGCGCAGCGCATCCTGCGGCTGCCCGAGCGCGTGCCCGAGCGTGGGGAGGAGCCGGGCATGGCCGGCGTGGAGATCGGCGACGCGGTGCACCTGCTGCTCGAGCGTCGCGACGAGCGGTGGCGCGAGCGCTACCCGCAGGCGACGGCGCAGGACGAGCAGCTGATCGAGCGCATGGTGGCAAGCTGGGCCGGTTCCGCGCTGGCCGCGCGCGTGGGCGCGCTGGACGGCGCCCAGCTCGAGCTGCCGTTCGCCTTCGAGATCGACGGCGTGCTGTTCCGCGGGCGGTTCGACCTCTACCACCGCGGCGAGGACGGCTCCGCGCTCGTCGTGGACTACAAGACCAACCGCCTCGGTGAGCTCTCGCCCGACGACCTGGTGGAGCGCAGCTACCGCCACCAGGTGGCGATCTACGCGCTCGCGGCGCTGCTCGGCGGGGCCCGCACGGTCGAGGTGATCTATGCGTTCCTCGACGGGCCGGACGCGGTCGCGGTGCGCAGCTTCGACGCGGGCGACGCAGACGAGCTGCGAGACGGGATCCGAGCGTCGCTCGGGCCGATCCTGGAGGGCCGGTTCGAGGCGCGGCCGGGCGCGTGGTGCGCGGACTGCCCGGCCCTCGACGTGCTGTGCGCCGGCCCGGCGCTGCCCGGGTGAGCGCTCGTTCGGAGCGCGCGGCGGCGATCCTCGATCGCCTCGCGGCGGAGCATCCCGATGCCCGCATCGCGCTCGATTACACGACGCCGCTCGAGCTGCTGGTCGCCACCATCCTCTCCGCGCAGTGCACAGACGCCCGCGTGAACCTGGTCACGCCGGCGCTCTTCCGCCGCTGTCGCACCCCCGAGGACTATCTGGCGATGCCCCCGGCGGAGCTCGAGGAGATGATCCGGCCGACCGGGTTCTTCCGCAACAAGACGAAGGCGATACGGGCGGCCTGCGCCGACATCGTCGAGCGGTTCGACGGTCAGGTTCCGCAGACGCTCGCCGAGCTGGTGACCCTGCACGGCGTCGGCCGCAAGACGGCTGCCGTCGTCTCCTCGAACGCCTTCGGCCGGCGTGACGGGATCGCCGTCGACACGCACGTGGGGCGGGTGTCGCGCCGGCTCGGGCTGACGCGTCACACGGATCCGGTGAAGGTCGAACGGGCGCTGATGCGGCTGTTCCCGCGCGAGCGGTGGCTGCAGGTGTCGGACGTGCTGATCTTCCACGGCCGGCGTGTCTGCGACGCCCGCCGGCCCCGCTGTGAGGTGTGCGCGGTGAACGACGTGTGCCCGTCGTCGCGCGTGTAACGGCGCGCATTCGTGGCAGTGCGGGCCTTGTTCCGTGACGGCCGCCGGCCGCATCATGCCGGCATGACACGGATCGAGATCGAGCTCTATGCGGAACGGCTGTCGCGGCACGCCGAGCGGCTGCGCGACGACCTGGACGGCGCCCGGATGCGCCTGGCGTGGCTGGACCTGGAACGCTCCGCCCGCGACGAGCTGGGCGCGCGTGACACGGCGGTACTGGAGTCACTCGGCGTGCTCACGGGCACGGACGAGGCGAGCGAGCGGCGGCTGGTCGACCGGCGCCTGCGCCAGCTGGAGGTCGTCGAGCGATTCCAGGCGCTGGTGGAGCGTGAGCTGGACGGGCTGGGGGCGTGATCACCTTCCGGACGCCGCACCCGCCCCGAGGGAACCGGGCGATACCACCGTCCTCATGACCCAACGGTGCTTGCCGACCGGGCGGTCGCGGGTGAACCCCAGCTGCTCATACGTCGACAGCGCGCCGTTGAACAGGAAGCCGGCCGGCACGCCGGCCGCATCCTCCGGGTATCCCTCGACCGTTCCGCCGCCGAGGCCTGCGATCAGATCGAGCGCGCCGGCGAGCGCGGCGGTCGCGACCCCCTTGCGCCGGTGACCCTTGCCGACATAGCAGCAGCCGATCCGCCAGTCCGGCAGGTCGCCGGTCCTCGACTTCTCGTATGCCACCCGGCTCTTGATGCGCGCCACCTCCTCCGGCGAGCCGAACTGGCACCAGCCGAGGCAGTCGTCTCCGTCGAAGACGAGCGCGGCGTGCGCCGTCCCCGCCTTGACGCGCGCGTGCTTGAGGTCTCGCCGCTCCTGCGCCGTCGGATAGCCGCCGCCGCCCTCGGGGTGGAAGCCAAGGCACCAGCACCCGCCGAAGATGCCGTTGTTGCGTTCGACCAGGGCGGCGAAGGCCGGCCAGGTGTCCGCATCCAGGGGTCTGATCACGTACGCGGGATCCGGCATGCGCAGCGTGCGCCCTACTCCTCGCGGCGCGGCGCGATGGACGCGAGCAGCCCGCCATCCTCGTCGTAGGCCGGAAACAGATCGACGCGCACCGCCTTCTCGAGACCGCTTCGGTGGCGCAGCATCAGCGGCTGGTCGAGCTTCCGCACGCCCCATTCCATGACGGTGGCGACCGGATTCGCATCCTCCGGGAACCCGGACAGCCCGAAGGCCTGCACCAGCGGCTTTCCGAGCACGTCGCCCTCCCCGTAGCCGGTCAGCTCGAACACCCCTTTGCCGCACGACAGCACCCGCGTGTCCTGGTCACAGGCGACGAAACCGGCATTGGCCGGTGGGTAGAAGTCCTCGAGCAGCTCGAACAGGAAGCCGAACCCGCACTTCGCGCACCCCACCTGCTGGTGTGACAGGCCGTCACGGCCGTCATCATCGATCGCGCGCGTGCCGCAGTTCGGGCAGATCCAGTATCGAGCCATGGGGGAAGCGTACTGGCGTCACCGCCCCGCAGATTCAGGCCACGTTGGAAGCGGCCGCCGGCGTCTCGACCGGCTGCGCGTGCGCCAGCCATCGCTCCGCGTCGAGCGCCGCCATGCAGCCCATTCCAGCCGCCGTCACGGCCTGGCGGTACGTGTGGTCGACCACGTCGCCCGCCGCGAAGACACCGTCGATGTTGGTCGCAGTCGACCCGTCCTTCGTGATCAGATAGCCGGCCTCGTCCATGTCCAGGATGCCGCGGAACAGCCCCGTCGTCGGGTCGTGGCCGATCGCCACGAACAGCCCGTCAGCCGGGATCTCGCGGGTCACCCCGGTCACGGTGTCCTTCAGGCGGACGCCGGTCACCTTCTGGTCGTCGGCGCCGAGCACCTCGTCCACCACCGCGTTGGTGATGAACTCGACGTTCGGCTTCGACCGGGCGTAGTCGATCATGATCTTCGACGCCCGGAACTCGTCGCGACGGTGCACCAGCTTGACGTCCGTCGCGAACTTGGCGAGGAAGCTCGTCTCCTCCATCGCGCTGTCACCGCCGCCGACGACGATCACGTGCTTGTCGCGGAAGAACGCCGCGTCGCAGACGGCGCAGTAGCTCACGCCCATGCCCTGCAGGTGCCGCTCACTGGGCAGCCCGATCTGGCGGGCGGTAGCGCCGGTGGCGACGATCACGGCGCGAGCCAGGTGCTCGTCGTCGCCCACGTACACCTTCAACGGGCGCTCGGAGAAGTCGACCCTGGTCACGTCGTCCGCGACCAGCTCGGCGCCGAAGCGCTCGGCCTGCTTGCGCATGGTGGCCATCAGCTCCGGCCCCATGATGCCTTCCTCGAAGCCCGGGTAGTTCTCGACGTCACTCGTGATCATCAGCTGGCCGCCGTAGGCGAAGCCCTCGAACACCAGCGGGTGCAGGTTTGCCCGCGCGGCGTAGAGCGCGGCCGTGTACCCGGCGGGACCACCACCGATGATGATCACGTCGCGAATCTCAGTCATTGCTCTCCAGTCGTATCCAAACGGCCCGTCGTGCCCTCCGGGACGTCATCAAAGTCCTCACTCTCATTAACGCCTATCACCCTGAAACATTCCCCGCAGCGGTCGCAGTATGCGCCGCCGCCCTCGATCCGCGCACCGAAGAAGCTGCCGAGCGGCTGCCCGCAGTAGGGGCAGAACCGCACCGCGGCGTGAGCGCTGCTGCCGTGGGCCATCGGGGCCCGAGTCTATAGTGCCGAGCCGTGAGCCAGCGGCAAAAGCAACGCACGAACGAGAACAAGGCACGGCGTCTCGGGACAGGGGAGGGCATCTCCCGCAAGGGGCGCAATCCGTCCTCCGGCGGCGGCGTCCCCGCCTGGGCGTGGGTCGTGGGCGGCGCAGTCCTGATTGCCGCGATCGCCATCGTCGCCGCGATCGTCGTGACGCGCGGAGGATCGTCCAGCAGCGGCACGTCCGGCGGGACATCCACGGTGATCACGGAGCGCAACTCGACCGCGAAGTTCGATCCCGTCAGCCAGGGCACGTGGCCGCCGAACTACGAGAACCTGCAGGAGGCGATCGCCGCAATGGGTCTGCCTGCGTCGAGCGCGACCATGGCCTACGCCACGCACTTCCACGTGCACATCACGCTGTACGTCGATGGCCGCAAGACTCCGGTGCCATCGCAGGTGGGCATCGACCCGTCCACGCAGACGCTGGCGGCGATCCACACGCATGACGACACCGGCATCATCCACATGGAGGCCGGCGAGAAGAACTTCGCTCCGCCCCTGCAGGACGTCTTCAACGTCTGGGGCGTCCGCTTCAACTCCGACTGCATCGGCGGCTACTGCGGCGGCGTCGAGATGTGGGTCAACGGCACGCCGAACACGCAGCTCGGGAAGTACATCCTGCACGACCACGAGGCGATCACGATCGTCGAGGGCCAGCAGCCGGCCGGATTCAAGCCCGACTCGACGTATCCCTGGGCCGCCAAGGGCCTCTAAAGCTTTCCGCCAGCATCACCCGCGTGGGGGATCGAAACCTCCCCCGGCTGAGGCGATATCTGGTGGGATGCCTGAACTGCGTCTCATGTGTCAGCGCAATGCGCCGGTGTTCGCGTACCTGGCCATCGGCACGGCGCTCAGCGCCGCCTTCTTCGTGCTGCCGCTTGGGGCCGATTCCAGCCATGTCCTCTATCAGCTGATCGGCCTCAGCGGCGTTGCCGCCATCTGGGCCGGCAACCGGCGCAACGGCAACGGCTCAGCCTGGACGGCGCTGCTGCTCGGCATCGTCCTTTGGGTCGGCGGCGACGGCGTGTGGAACTGCTACCGCTGGGTGACCGGCACCGAGGCGCCGTTCCCCTCCGCGGCGGACGTTCTGTACCTGCTCGCCTACCTGCCGCTGCTGGTGGCGCTGGCGCTGCTGGTGCGCGGCGGCCGCCCTCGGACATCCGATCTCGTCGACGCGTCGATCGTCGGCCTCGCGGCGGGGCTCCTGATCTGGTTCGCGGCGATCGCCCCGTCGGCGGAGGCGCATCAGAGCTCGACGCTTGCCGCCGCGGTGACGGTGATCTACCCGACGATGGACTACCTGCTGCTGGTCGGCGTCATCCAGCTCGCCTTTGCGGGGGGCCTGCGCAACACCTCGGTCAGGTGGGCAACGGCTGCGTTCGCGACGGTGCTCGTCACGGACGTGATCTACGCCCGCATGCGGATCGACTCCAGCTTCACGGCAGGGTCGTGGGTGAACATCGGCTACTTCGCGTTCTACGTGCTGCTGGGCGCGGCCGCGCTGTCGCCGTCTGCCCGGGCGAGCGCGGAGAGCGCGGCTTCGCCATACGGCCGTCTGACGCTGCCGCGCCTCGCACTTCTGACCGCAGCCCTGCTGGCCACGCCGGCGACCATCGGGTTCGACGCCGCCACGGACGCCAACGACGTGCGTGCGCTGGCGCTGATCGGCGCGTTGATCGCCGTGCTCGTGCTGCTGCGGCTGTCGCTGCTGTTCGTCGAGCGGGACGAGCTCGACCTCCAGCGGCGGGCGGCCCAGATGGCTCTCACGCAGATGGCATACCAGGACGGCCTCACGCAGCTGGCAAACCGGCGCGCGCTCTACGAGTCGATGGCGGAGGCGATGGAGCAGGCCGGCGACCGCTCCACGGGACTCCTGTTCGTCGACCTGAACGGCTTCAAGGCGGTCAACGACACGTATGGGCACGCCGCCGGCGACGAGGTGCTCGCCGAGGTCGCACAGCGGCTGCGCGGCACCGTCCGCGGGGGCGACCTGGTGGCGCGGCACGGCGGCGATGAGTTCGTCGTCCTCCTGCGGGGGCTGCCGGCCGACCGCGCCGATGAACTGGCGTCGCAGCGCGCCGGTCATATCCGGGAGGCGCTTGGCGCACCGATCACCACGGGGGCCGGCGAGTTCGCGCTGAGCGCGAGCATCGGCCTGGCCATGCACCCTCGTGACGGCGCCACGCCGGACGACCTGATCCGGGTTGCCGATCAGCGGATGTACGAGGCGAAGCGCACCGGCACTGCTCGCGCCGCCTAGCGGCGCAGAGGAATCTGTGGCGCGGCGCCGCGGGAAGGGCTTGCGCGAGGTCCGTGGACACCGCGCCATCGTCCGTGTGGTACCCGCGGTATACGCCCGGGAAACGATGGGTCGGCCGGGAGTGTGAAACTGTCACCTCGCGCGTTTACGGGACGAACAGGCGTGGGTAGCGACAATGCTCCAATGCCGATCCTCGACGTGCAGATCCTGATGGAGCCCGGTGTGGCAACGGTGCAGTGCGCCGGCGAGATCGACGTGGGAACGTGCAACAAGCTGATCGACGCGCTCGAGCGGGCGGAGCTGCAGGACGCAGACGCGGTGCGGGTCGATCTCAGCGGCGTGACGTTCATCGACTCCACGGGCATCGGCTGTCTCCTGCACGGCGCCCTGCGGGCGGAGAAGTCGGGGGTCGGCTTCGAGATCGTGCCCAGCGAGGCGGTCGAACGGTTTGTCGAGGTGAGCGGCCTCGGCGCCCACCTGCGCATGGTTCCCGCCTAGGTTCCCTTCGGGTGGCCGCAGGCCCGGACACCTGCTGCCCGTCCGGTGGGCGTACGGATATCACCACTGCGCCCGGTTGTCACTGACGAGAACATGCGACCCATCAACCGCATGTTCTCCGAAAGGACAACCAGCAATGATTCGCACAGGTGAGATCCTCACGAATCCGATCAGCGGCGAGACGCTGATCTTTCGCCAGACGGCTGCCGATACGGGCGGCGAGCTGGTCGAGGTGGAGTGCATCGTGTCGCCTGGAGGCGCTGTCGCCGGGGCGCACGTGCACCCCGAGCAGGAGGAGCGCTTCGAGGTGCTCGAGGGCCAGGTCGGGTTTCGCGCCGGCCGCACGACGCTGATCGCAACGCCGGGTGAGACGGTCGTCGTCCCCGCGGGGACGGTGCACCGGTTCTGGAACGCCGGCGAGACCGACGCACGGTTCGTCTGTCAGGTACGCCCGGCGCTCGAGTTCGAGGCGCTGATCGAGACGATGTTCGGCCTCGCACGGGACGGCAAGACGAACCGCAAGGGGCTGCCCAACCCGCTGCGGATGACGGTAATCGCACACGCGCACCGGCGCGACGTGCGGGCTCCGTACGTCCCCGCGCTGATGCAGTCGGCCGGTCTGGCCGTCGGCGCCGCGCTGGGTCGGGCGGTCGGCTACGCCGCGACGTATGAGCCGGCGGAGCCGGTGACGGTCGGCGAGCCGGCCGTGCAGGCGTCCTGAGGCCGAGGTGGGGTGGGCGGCGCGGTGCCGTCCACCCCACCGGTCAGCCGGGGAAGTGCCGCCACTGCCCCTCGGAGATGACGTCGACGGTGCCGTCGACGATCCGGATGGCGGTGTCGTCGTCGATCGCGTAGGCAGGGTTCGAGAGACCGGCGGCCCATTGCTCGGCGGCGGCCAGGGTGTTCTCGGGGAGCGTCGGATGGTCGACGTGGGGGAAGATCGAGAAGTCGACGATCCCCAGCGCCCGGTCGCCGCCATCGGGCGGATTCCACACCTTGAAGTCCTCGCCGATGCGTGGAGTCATGACCATGCTGCCCGCGCTCAACCCCACCCATACTGTATCCAGCGAAGGCAACAGCCCCGCGAGCCCGGAGGCTGCCATGTGGTGGGCCAGGTAGAGGGCGTCTCCGCCGTTGGCAAGCAGCACGTCTGCCTGCTCGACGACCGGCGCCCATGAATCGCGCTGGAGGGTGGGCAGGGCGGTCAGCTCGAGCACGCCGACGGACTTCCATCCGAGCTCGCACATGGGCGTCGTCGCCTGCCCGGTGATGAACCGGTAGGCCCCGCGAATGCCGTTCGGTGCGTGCCCGTAGGACGCGGTGGGGATGCACAGCGCGTCGCACTCGGCGACCGGCTTGCCGAGCATGTCGCCCAGCGCGTCGTTGATGCTCGGGTTCTTGATGCCTGCTGACGTGAGCAGGAGCTTCATGTCGCCTCCCTGGGATGGAATCAACGGATGGGAGCAGGTACCGAGGAATGACCGGCGGCCCTCCCGAAACTCATCGGTACGCGGCGGTGGCAGGGGCGGGTCATGCGAGAATCAGCGGCGATGGACCGCGTCCTTTGTCAGGTGTTGGTTGGGAGGGAGCAGGAGCTGTTCCAGCTCGAGGATGCCCTGCTTGCCGCCTACCGCGGTGACGGCCGCTTCGTTGCGCTCGGCGGCGAGGCCGGGATGGGCAAGACCCGCCTCGCGTCGGAGCTGGCCAAGCGAGCCACGCGGCTGGACTGGGAAGTTCTCTCCGGGGCGTGCAGCGAGGCGGAGCTTCCGCTCCCGTACCTGCCCGTCGTGGAGGCGATCGGAAACCACCTGGCCCGGCACGATGCGGCTGAGGTGGCCGGCTCGCTCGGTGCGGCGCGCCGGGAGCTGGCTCAGCTCTTCCCGCAGCTCGCGGATGAGGGGGAGCCCGCCCCCGTCGGTGATCCGGCGCAGGCCAAGCTGAGGCTGTTCGAGGCGGTGGTCGCGTTGCTGGGGTTGGTGGCCAGGGATCGTGGGCTGCTGCTGATCGTGGAGGACATCCACTGGGCGGACTCGGCCACCCGCGAGCTGCTCGATCATCTCGCGCGACGCATCCGCGGCATGCGCGCGATGGTGCTCGTGACGTACAGGTCGGACGAACTGGATCGCCGGCACCCGCTCGCCCCGGTGATTCAGGCCTGGCGGCGCTCCG
>DATAHR010000242.1:0-4512 GCA_036263035.1 Gaiellales bacterium
CCGGGCCGCATCCATCACGAGCTGCGGTCCGGCGAGCTGTCGTTCGACGGCACGCGGGCCGACTCGCCGAACTACGGCAGCTCCGACGCCACGCCGCTGTTCGTGGTGCTGCTGGACGAGTACCGCCGCCATGCCGGAGACGATTCGCTGGCCAGGGAGCTGGAGCCGGCCGCCCGGGATGCGCTCGACTGGATCGATCGCTACGGGGATGCCGACGGCGACGGCTATGTCGAGTACAAGCGGAGGAACGAGCAGGAGGGTCTCGAGAACCAGTGCTGGAAGGACTCGGCCGACTCCATCCGGTTTCGCGACGGCCGCTTGGGGCAGCCGCCGATCGCCGCCTGCGAGATCCAGGGCTACGTCTACGACGCGAAGCGCCGCGGGGCCGAGATGGCGCGGACCGTGTGGGGCGACCCCGCGCTCGCCGACCGCCTGGAGGCCGAGGCGGCCAAGCTCCGCCGCAGATTCAACGAGGACTTTTGGATGCCGGAGCGGGGCACCTATGCGCTGGCGCTGGACGCGGACAAGCGCCAGGTCGACAGCCTCACCTCGAATCCCGGGCACCTGCTGTTCTCGGGGATCGCGGACGAGGACAAGGCGGCGCGGGTCGCGGAGACGCTGCTCGGTGAGGAGCTCTTCACCGGCTGGGGCATCCGCACCATGGGGCGCGGCGAGGCCGCCTACGACCCGGTCTCGTATCACAACGGCTCCGTCTGGCCGCATGACAACGGCATCATCGCCGCCGGGCTTCTCCGCTACGGATTCGAGGACGCCGCCGACACGGTTGCCGAGGCGCTGCTGCGGGCCTCGTGCCATTACGGCTACCGCATGCCGGAGGTGTTCGCCGGCTATGACCGCTCCGCGACCGGGTTCGCCGTCGAGTATCCCGATGCGCAGGTGCCGCTGGCGATGGCCTCCGCCACGGTGATGCTGCTGCTGCGCACGATCCTGCGGCTGGAGCCGGGCTGGACGGAGGCCCGCCGCGACGATGACCGTTGGGGACCGATCGAGCTGATACGGCGCGCCGGATAGCATCGCGGGGGTGAAGGACCCCAGGAGGTCGTGTCTAGCCGCCGCGTGGATGATCCACGAGCGGCGCGCCAGCAGGAGGCGGCGGCGCGACGCAGCCCATATCGAGAATATGGGCAAGGAGCGGCGTCGATCTCCTGCGCCAGCGCGACGCCGTGGAGCGACGCGTGGCGGCTAGAGACGACCTCCAGGCAACCGCCGTCCGGCTCTCGTACCTCTTCGCGTTCGCGGCGGCGGCGGCACTGCTGCCGTTCTCGTCGATCTACTACAAGAGCCTCGACTTCAGCCCGCAGCAGATCGGCGTGCTGCTCGGCATCCCGCTCCTGACCAGCGTCCTGGCCACGCCCGCATGGGGCGCGCTCGCCGACGCCACGCACCGTCACCGCGCGATCCTCCTGATCGCCGTCGCGGGCGCGGCGGCGGGCGCGGCGCTGATACCGACCACCGACACCTACGGCCTGGTGGCGGTGTTCGCGCTGGTGCAGGCCGCGATGTTCGCCCCGGTGAACGCGCTGCTCGACAACGGCGCGCTGACGCTGCTCGGCGCACGGGCCGAGCACTACGGACGCTTCCGGGTATGGGGCACCATCGGCTGGGGCATCTCCGCCCCGCTCGTGGGATTGGTGGTCGCCGACCGCGGTCCGCGGTGGATCTACCCGATCTACGTCGTCCTGATGGGCGGGCTGCTGGTCGCGGCGCTGCGGCTGCCGGTGTCCGACCGGCCGCCCTCCGAGCGTTTCGGCAGCCGCGTTCGCGCGCTCGCGCTGAGCCCGTCGCTGTGGGCCTTCCTGACCGTTGCCTTCCTCGGCGGCGTCGGCATGAGCATGATCAATGCCTACCTGCCGCTGTACCTGAACGGGATGAATGCGACCGGCCTGGTCGGCGTGGCGCTCCTGATCGCGACGATCAGCGAGCTGCCGGTGATGATGATGGGCCCTGCGCTGCTCGGGCGGCTGGGGCTGCCGCAGGCGTTCATCCTCGCGCTCGTGCTCTATGGGCTGCGCGGCCTCGCCCTGTCGTTCGCCGGGTCGCCGTGGGCGGTGCTCGCCCTGCAGCTGCTGCACGGGCCGACGTTCGCGCTGATGTGGGTCTCCGGCGTGGCGCTGGCCCGCAGGCTTGCGCCGCCCGGCGTCGGGGCGATGGCACAGGGGCTGTTCACGAGCACGAGCATGGGGCTTGGCGGCGCGCTCGGCGCGGTGGTGGGCGGCCGGCTCTACGCGCACGGCGGCGCACCCACCACGTTTCGGGGCGCCGCGGTCGTGCTGATCGTGCTCGTGCCGGTCGCGGCCGCGTTCGGTGCCTGGCTGCGCCGCGCGACGGTGGCCGAAGCGGCATGAGCCGGATCGACGGCGAGCACCCGCCGGTTCCCGCGCCGCTGATGCTGCTCGGCGCGATCATCGGCTTCCAGCTGGGCGCGGCGCTCGGCGCGAAGGTATTGCCGAACCTGGGTACGGCGGGCACGGCGTTCGTGCGGAACGTGGTCGCCACCGGGCTGCTGGTCGTGGTGGCACGGCCATCCCTCCGTGCGCTCGCCGGAGGGCGGGTGAAGGACGTGGGCGCGGTGGCGGTTGCCGTGGCCGCGATCAACCTCACGTTCTACGCGGCGGTGGCGCGAATCCCGCTGGCCGCGGTGGTGACGATCTCGTTCGTCGGTCCGCTGACCGTGGCGGTAATCGGAACGCGCAGCCGCAGGGACGTCGTCTGGGTGGTGATGGCGTTTGCCGGGGTGGCGCTGTTCGGCGGCTTCCCGGGCGGCGCGGCGCTCGATCCGGTCGGGATCCTGTTCGCCTGCGCGGACGGCGCGTGCTGGGCGATCTACGCCGTGACGATGCAGCGCGTGGCCCGGCGCATCCCGGGACTGCAGGGGTTGACGATGACGACCGCGGCGGCGACGGCGCTGCTGGCAATTCCGGCGGTGCTGTCGCCGCCTCCGGGGACGGTCGACGCGCGCACCGTCGCGCTGGCCGCCGCGGCGGGCGTGCTCACCGCGATCCCCTACGCGCTCGAGTTCCTCGTCCTGCGCTGGATGCGGGCGGCAACCTACGGGGTGCTCGTCAGCCTCGAGCCTGCGGTCGCGGCCGTGGTCGGCGTGGTGTTGCTCGGACAGACACCGACGGCGGTGGAGGCGCTGGCGATTGCGCTCGTGGTCATCGCCTCGATCGGTGCGTCGCGCTCAGCCGGACCGATTTAGGGAAGGTGCCAGAAGGGCGAGAGGTACGTGCGGAGCAGCGCCAGGTCGACCTCGCCCCGGGTGGCGTCGTCCGGGAGGTAGCCGATCGGGTCGGCCAGCAGTCGCTCCGTGCCCAGCACCCCTTCGAGCGTGGCGTGCAGGCAGTACGAGGCGTAGGTGCGGGCGTAGCCGCCCTCCTGCACCAGCACGAGACGGCCGTCGCAGACCTCGTCGGCAAGGGCGGCAACGGCACGCCCCAGCCGGTGGAAGCCGCCCATCAGCAGGTTCTGGCGGCCGTTGGGGTCGAACCCGCTCGCGTCCTGCCCGCAGGCGCCGACGATCACGCCCGGCTGGTAGGCGCGGACGATCGGGTCGATCACCTGCTCGAAGGCTGTCAGGTATGCGCGGGCGCCGGAGCCGAGGCCGAGCTCGACGTTGACGTTGTGGCCGGCGCCGGGGCCCACGCCGATCTCGCCGGCGGAGCCGCTCTCCGGGTGGTTCACGCCCCAGCTCCCGTGGCGCATGTGCATCGAGATCGTGAGGACGTCGGAGCGGTCGTAGAAGATGGACTGGGTGCCGTTGCCATGGTGGACATCCCAGTCGATGACGGCGACCCGCTCATGGCCCGAGTCCCGGGCGCGCTGGGCGACGAGCGCGGAGTTGTTGAAGAAGCAGTAGCCGTCGGCGGTGGCCCTCCCGGCGTGATGTCCGGGCGGCCGGACGAGCGCGTAGGCCACCTTCGCCTCGCCCGACAGGACCGCCTCGCCCGCCGCAAGCGCCGTGCCGGCGGCCGCGCAGACGGGCTCCCATGAGTCCGCAGTGAGCAGCGTCGAGGGCGCGAACACGCGCCCTCCTCGCTCGCATGCCTCCCGGATCGAGCGGATGTAGTCGAGGTCGTGGATGATCGAGAGCTCGTCCTCGGTCGCGAGCCGTCCGTCGTGCCATCGCAGCCGGTCGGCGAGCGGCCCGCGCTGCAGCACCGAAACCATGTTGCGGACGCGCTCGGCGTTCTCGGGATGCAGCTCGGGAGCGTCGAGCAGGTCAGACGGGCCGCCCTCGAACAGGCCCTTGCCGGTGTCGTGTCCGAGCACGGCCGGATGGAAGAAGACGTCGATCATGCGCCGAGCACGGTCAGCGTGCGGGGCACCTTGGAGAGCACCTCGATCCGCTCCGGGCCCATCAGCAGCGTCTCCATGTAGCTGGCGGTGTAGCCGGCGTCGCGGTCGAAGACGATGTTCTCGTAGTTGGTGGTGTAGCCCGGCTCCCAGGTGAACTGCTCGAAGGCGTCGTTCGACAGGTACGTGTGGCCGACC
>DATAHR010000243.1:0-4200 GCA_036263035.1 Gaiellales bacterium
CCCGGTAGCGCTCGACGCGCTCCGTGATCGCGGCCAGCCGCGCCGCCGACGCCGCAGCACGCTCCGCCAGCTGACGGCGGGTGCCATCCGCGGCCGCATGCGCCCTGTCCGCCTCGGCCGCGGCAGCGAGCCGCTCGGCCAGGACGGCATCGGCGCCGGCAGCCGCGCCTCGCAGGTCGGCCACCCGCGCCGCCTCGACCTCGAGATCGCGCTCCGCCAGATCGCGGGACGCGTCGCAGCGAGCGAGATCATCAGCGAGCTGGTCGCGGCGCGCAGCCGCGGTGCGCTCGGCCTGGGCCGCTGCGGTCTCCTCCCGCCGGGCGTCCGTCAGCGCGGAGCGCACGGCGGCCTCCTCGGCGAGCACCTGATCGAGGCGGGCGGCGGCATCGGCTGCGGCCCCGGCGGCAGCCTCCCGACCCCGCTCGAGCTCGGGCAGCTGCGCAGCCAGCTGCCCACACTCGGCGCGCGCGGCCAGCCAGGCCGCCTCGGCCGCGTCGGCGGTGCGCCACAGCTCGCCCCGGTCGGCGTCGATCCCCGCACCCTCGACCGTCACGGCGATCCCCGACGAGACCGTCGTCAGATCCTCCACGATGCGGATGCCCTCGATCAGCGCCTTGAGCGAGTCGTCGCGGATCGTGCAGACCTCGGTCAGCGGGCGCCCGGCGCCGCCATCCGACGACGCGGCCCTGCGCCCCACCACGATCGCCAGCTCGCCGTCTCCGCGGCCGAGCAGCTGGACGGCGTGGTCGATGTGCTCGGCGACGATCGCGCCCGCGCGCCACCCCAGCGCCGCCGCCACCGCCCGTTCGAACCCCGGCGCGGCCTCGATCCCCTCGAGGACGAGCCGTGCGCCCTGCTCCTGCAGGGCACGGGCGGCGGGCGTCAGCCCCTCGCCCCGCTCCACGGCAGTGGTCAGCGCCTGCAGCCGGGCCTGGGCACGCTCCAGGTCGTCGGCGGCCGCCCCGGCCGCGGTCCTCGCCGCCCGCTCGGCGGCCCGGGCCGCCTCGGCGTCGCCCTCGAGGGCCTGTGCCCGGCGCTCTGCCTCGGCGAGCGCCATGCGGGACGCCGCCAGCCGCTCGCCCAGCGCCGCCGCCTCGGCATCGGCGTCATGCAGCTGACCGGTGGAGGCCGCCGCCTGTGCCTGCAGCGCCGCCACACGCTCCGCCAGCTCCGACGCACGCGCGGTGGCCGCCTCCAGCTCTCGGCGCACCGTCGATGCCTGGCCTTCCGCCTCCGCGTGCGCCCGCCGTGCGCTCAGCGCACCGGCCAGCGCGGCCTCCGCCTGGGCCGCCGCCTCCGCGGCTGCCTCGACGTCACCGCCGCCGATCCCGGCCGCCTCCTGCTCCAGCCCGGCCGCCTCGTCGTCGCGCGCTGCCGCATCGGTGCGTGCCCGCTCGGCCAGCCGGCGCAGCTCGGACGCCTCGACCCGCCGCCTGCCGGCGCCCCGCTCGAGCCGAGCCATCGACGCGGCCATGCGCCCGGCCTCCGCGACCAGGCGCTCGCCCGACGACTCGTAGGCGTAGAAGGCGCGGGCGGCGCGCTCCTGCTCGGCAGCCAGCCCGGCCAGCTCGCGCTCGGCCGCCTCGCGACGCGCCGATACGGCAGCTGCCGCCTGCTCCACCTCGGCCTGCCGCGCGGCCGCGTCGCCGAGCCTCGCCCGCAGCTCCTCGACGCGCCGGCGCTCCCCGACCAGCTCGGAGGACAGCAGCGCGACCCGCCCGGTGGCGATCTCCGTGGCCAGCTTCGCCGCGCGCTCTGCGGCCGTCGCCTGCATCGCGAGCGGGCGCAGCCGGGCGCGAACCTCCCGCTCCAGGTCGCGTGCCCGCTCCAGCTCGGTCTCGACCCGCGCCAGCTTCGCCTCGGCACGGGCGCGCCTGCGCTGGTACTTGCCCAGGCCGGCCGCCTCCTCGACGAACCGGCGCCGCTCGTGCGGCTTGGAGAGCAGGATCTCCTCCACCTTGCCCTGACCGATGACGGAGTGCATCTCCCGGCCGAGGCCGGTGTCGGAAAGCAGCTCCAGCACGTCCAGCCGGCGCACCCGCGCGCGGTTCAGGAAGTACTCGCTCTCGCCGTCGCGGTACAGGCGCCGCATCACGGACACCTCGTTGAACTCGATCGGGAGCGTGCCGCACTCGTTGTCGAGCACCAGCTCGACCTCGCAGACGCCGGCTGCCGGCCGGCTGTCCGACCCTCCGAACAGCACGTCCTGCCCGGTCGGCGCGCGCAGCTGGGCGGGCGACTGCACCGCCATCGCCCACTGCAGCGCGTCTGCGATGTTCGACTTCCCGCTGCCGTTGGGGCCGACCACCACGGCGATGCCCTCGTCGAAGCGGAGCTCGACGTTCTGCGCGAACGACTTGAACCCCCGCAATCGAACCGTCTTCAGATACATCGCGCGCTCCCGGTCGTCACCCACCGGCCGAGAGCCGCTCACGCGCCTCTCGCGCCGCTTCCTGCTCGGACGCCTTCTTGCTTGCCCCCGAGCCCCGGCCCAGCTCCGCCCCGTCCACGGTCGCCACGCTGGTGAAGCGGCGGTCGTGGTCGGGCCCGGTCGTCTCGACCAGCGCATAGGTTACCGACCGCCCCTGACGTGCCAGCTCCTCCTGCAGCACAGTCTTGTGATCGACGTGGCCGGCGAGGGCGTACTCGATCCGCCCGGCGAACGCGTCGACGATGGCGGGCGCGACGACGTCGAGGCCGTATTCCAGGAAGCAGGCGCCGATCGCCGCCTCGACCAGCTCGGCCAGCACCGTCTGCGACTCCGCCAGCACGGGCGCGGCCGCCGACGCCTCCGGCTCCTGCGACGCGGCCTCGCGGACGAGCAGCTCGCCCAGCCCCAGGTCGCGGCCGACGACCGCGCAGCTCGCACGGGAGACCACGTGCGCCCTGGCCCGTGCGAGATCCCCCTCCCGGCTCGCCGGCAGCCGCTCGTAGAGGTGCCGCGCGATCGAGAGCCCGAGCACGCTGTCGCCGAGGAACTCCAGCCGCTCGTAGGAGCGGCCACGCTCGGACACCCAGGACGCGTGGGCGAACGCGGCCCGCCGGCGCTCCGCCGGCAGCGCGTCGATCAGCGCTCGCAGCCCGCCCGCGCGGCCTCCCGCGTCAGGCGTGGGTCGTGACGTAATCGACCGCCTGGCCGACCGTCTCGATCTTCTGCGCGTCCTCGTCCGAGATCTTCACGCCGAACTGATCCTCGAGCTCCATGATCAGCTCGACCAGGTCGAGCGAATCGGCATCCAGGTCGCCCTGGAACGACGCGTCCTCGGTCACCTGATCCTCGTCCACTCCGAGCTGCTCCACCAGGATGCCGCGGACTCGCTCCAGCGCCTCATCACGATTCATGATGCCGTCTCTCCAATCTCTGACTGCTGAACGTGCGGGACTGTATTGACCGCGGGGTCTTCCTGCAAGTCGGACCCGGGGGCCAGCCGCTGCGCCATCCTGCCGACGATGTCATGCTCGGCGCCGACGGCCGCGACGCGCACGGCGTTGCGGATCGCGCGGCGGCTGCTGTTGCCGTGGGCGATTACGGAGATGCCGCGCACGCCCAGCAGGTAGGCCCCGCCGTAGGTCTCGGGGTCGATCCGCTCGCGCATACCTCGCAGGGCCGGCAGCAGGAGCAGCGCCCCCAGCTTCGCGCGGCGGCTCGAGCGGGCGGCGTCGCGCAGCTCGTGCATGAGCATCTTCCCGGCGCCCTCGAGCCCCTTCAGCAGCACGTTCCCGGCGAAGCCGTCGGCCACGATCACCTGCACGTCGCCCGACAGCGCGTCACGCCCCTCGATGTTGCCGACGAACTCGATATCCGAGCGCTTGAGCAGCTGGTGCGCCTCGACGATCTCCGGCGGCCCCTTGGATGCCTCTTCGCCGACCGACAGCAGTCCCACGCGGGGCGAGGCGACCCCCAGCACCTCCTGCGCGAAGATGGCTCCCATCACGCCCCACTGGCGGAGGTTCTCAGGGCGCGACTCCGAGTTCGCGCCCGCATCGAGCAGGATGCAGGGAGCTCCGCGTGCCGGCAGCGGCGCCGCCACCGCCGGCCGGTGAACACCCCGGATGCGACCCATGCTGAGCAGCGAGGCCGCCAGCATGGCCCCCGTCGAGCCGGCCGAGATGGCGCCCTGGGCCCTGCCTTCGCGCACCAGCCTGCAGGCGGTCACCATCGACGAGTGCGGGCGGGCACGCACCGCGGCGGCGGGCTCA
>DATAHR010000244.1:0-5278 GCA_036263035.1 Gaiellales bacterium
GCCGCGCTGGTCTGGCTCGGCTGGGATATGGCCGACCCGCTGATCGGCCTGGCCATCACGGCGGTCATCCTGAAGATCACCTGGGACAGCTGGCGCGTGATCCACGCCACGGAGCCGGGCGAGCCGCTCCCACCTACCTAGTGGCTCGCATGCCGGCCGCCGATCACGGGAATCGCTGAGGGCCGCCGCCACCGCTGGTGGCCGGCCTCGACCGTTTCCATCGCCGCGGGGCGCCGCTCGCGGTGGGTCGCGTACCAGGCGGCGTAGCGTCGCGTCAGCGGCACGGCGGTGACTCCGTGCGCGTAGACCGACATCAGGATCGTCAGCACCACGACCGCCGTCATGGTCGAGACGTGCGCAAGGTCCGACTCGTCCAGCACGATCACGGTGAACACGATCGACGCCAGGCCGCGGGGGCCGAACCATCCCGTGAAGAGCACCGTCGGCAGCTGTGCATGGGTGCCGATGAACGAGATCGCCACCGGCACCATCCGCACGACCGTCAGGCTCAGCACCGCGTACAGCGCCTCCGTCCAGGTTGCGTTCGACAGCACCGGCCCCACGATCGCCGCGCCGAACACGATGAACGTGGCCGCGTTCGCCAGCCCGCCCAGCTCCTCGAGCATGTAGGTCTCGTCCGCGCGGCCGCCGATCGCCCCGAACGCCAGACCGGCCACGAACGCGGCGATGAACCCGCTGCCCCCGAGCGGTGCCGCCAGCCCGTACGCGATCGCAGCCGTCCCAACCGGGACGACCTGGATCCACGCCGCCTCGGCCAGGCCGCGCCTCACGGCCTCCCGCAGCAGGAGGGCGCCGGCCACGCCCGCCACCACGCCGAACAGCGTGCCGTAGCCGATCGCCTCGGCGACGAGGGTGAGAGCGCCGTGCGCGCTCATCGTGCCTGCCTCCTTGTCTGCCAGCGCGAGGGCGATGAACAGCAGGGGCACGCAGATGCCGTCGTTCAGGCCCGACTCCACGTTCAGCCCCTGCCTGATGCGTGAGGGTAGGCGCTCGTCCGTGACGACGGCCTGCCCGAGCGCTGCATCGGTGGGCGCAAGGATGATCGCGAGCAGCAGCGCCTCACCTGCGGTGAGCGACCCGAAGACGAGCAGGGCGAGCCCCCACCCGGCGAGGATGGTGAGCGGCAGCCCGATCGCCAGCAGCCGCAGCGGCACCTGGTACTCGCCGCGCAGCGCGCGCAGGTCGAGCCGCGACGCGTCCGCGAACAGGACGAGCGTCAGGGTCACCTCCGCGAGCAGCCGCACGGACTCGCTCTGCGCTCCCGGATCGATCAGGCCTGCGCCGTGGCCGCCGAGCAGGAAGCCGGCCGTGACGAAGAAGATGGCGGCGGTGATCGGCGTGGCGTCAAGGCGCCGGGATACGAGCGCGTAGAGCACGATGACGCACCCGCTGGCGGCGACCGCCCAGTCCGAGGCCGAGGCGCTTGCCAACGGCAGCTCTATGGCTCCGAGCATCGGTTGGCTCCTCAGGAGACCGTGGCGCGACCGGCTTGGACAACCTGCGCCGCAGCCCGGCCGAACCGCGCCACCGCCTCGGCCACGACGGCCTCGTCCATCGCCGTCGAGGTGTTCATCAGGCCGCGCGGCGCGATGAAGAGGCCTTCCGCCATGCAGGCGAGGTGGATGTCCCGGAGCGTCTTGCCGCCGAGGTCGAGATCGGAGAAATCGCGCGGCTCGGCCTCGAGGCCGACGTGCAGGTGCAGCAGCGAGCCGCACCGCGTGACCCGGCCCGTAAGGCCGTGTGCCGTCATCGCCTCGCGCAGCCCGGCCGCCAGCGACGCCGCCAGGCCGTCGATGCGCTCGATCTCCTGAGGTGTCAGCAGCTCGAGCGACACCAGGCCTGCGGCAGTCGTCAGCGCGTTGCCGTTGAACGTGCCGGCGTGGTGGAGGTGATCCGGACGACGTGGGTCGAAGACCGACATCACGCGCTCGCTGCCTCCCACGGCGCCCACCGGCAATCCGCCGCCGATGATCTTGCCGAACGTCGTCAGATCTGGCGACACCCCGATCGTCTGCTGACGGCCGCCGGGAGCCAGCCGGAAGGTGATCACCTCGTCGAGCACCATCAGCGCTCCATGGGCGGCCGTCAGCGTGCGCACGCCGTGCAGGTAGTCCGCATCTGCGGCAATCACCCCCTCGCCCATCACGGGCTCGAGCAGGACGGCGGCGACCCGGTCGCCTTGCCGTGCGAGCAGCGCCTCGAGCGCCCCGAGGTCGTTGTACGGCACCATCCGCACGAGCGCCGCCAGCTCCGGCGGCATTCCCTGGCCCGTCTCGAGGTCGGTGAGCGGCACCTGATCCCACGAGCCGTGGTAGCCGCCCTGCGCCTTGACGAGGAGCGGACGACCGGTGAACGCCCGCGCCGCCTTGATCGCCTGCATCACCGCCTCGGAGCCCGAGTTCGTGAACCGCACCCGCTCGACCGACGGCACCCGGCGCACCAGCTGCTCCGCCAGCGCCGCCTGTCCCGCGTGAGGAGCGGGATAGACGCTGCCGCGCGCCGCCTGCTCGGTGATCGCCTCGACGATGCGCGGGTGCGCGTGGCCGTGGACGAGCGCCGTGTAGTTGTTCAGCAGGTCGATGTAGGTGCGTCCGTCGGCGTCGGTCAGCTCGTGACCGGCGGCATGCTCGATGACGGCCGGGTGGGGAGCGAACCAGGTAATCGACCTCGTGTCGCCGCCCGGCATCCATCGCTGGAACTGCTCGCTGAGGGCGCGCGAGCGTGGGGTGCGATCGGCGTAGTCCACGGTCGCCGCCTATGGTAGAACCCGCCGGTGCCCGACGAGGCCGGCTTCCTGAGCGCCGCGGCGCTCGCCGACAGCTACCGCCGCCGGGAGCGGTCGGCGGTCGAGGTGACCCGGGAGGTGCTCGACCGGATCGACCGCCTGGACGGCGAGGTCAACGCCTTCGTCACCGTCACACCGGAGCGGGCGCTGGCAGACGCCGAGCGGGCGGACCGGCAGCTGCGCGACGGCACCGCCGGGCCGCTCTGCGGCGTGCCGTATACCGTGAAGGATCTGGTTCCCACCCGCGGCATCCCGACCGGCTACGGATCGCGGCTTTGGCGCGACCCCGCGCCCGCCGAGGATGCGCCCGTCGCCGAACGGCTGGCCGCCTCCGGTGGAGTGCTGCTCGGCAAGACCACCGTCCCCGAGCACGGATTCAAGGGCGATTCCGGAAACCCGCTGAACGGGCCCTGCGCGAACCCCTGGCGCGCCGGCCGCACCCCCGGTGGATCCTCGAGCGGCGCGGCCGTGGCCGCGGCCGTGGGCTACGGGCCGCTTCATCAGGGCTCGGACGGCGCCGGGTCGATCCGGATCCCGTCGTCGTTCTGCGGCGTGTTCGGGCACAAGCCGAGCTTCGGGCTGGTGGCGCATCCGCCGTCCAGCGGATTCGCGCTGTCGCACCTGGGGCCGATCGCTCGCACCGTGCACGACGCTGCGCTGCTGCTCGATGCGATGGCCGGCTTCGACCCGCGCGACCGCCTCTCGGTGCCACCGCCCGAGCCGTCGTTCGCGCAGGCGCTCGGCCGCCCGCTCCCCCGGCTGCGGCTGGCCTACAGCCCGGACCTCGGCTACGCGGCGGTCGAGCCGGACGTCGCCGCCGTCGTCGCGAATGCCGCTCGGGCGTTCTCCGACCTCGGGCACGATGTGGAGGAGGTCGAGCTCGGGCTCGACGATCCGTGGTGGATCGAGCGGGAGCTGTGGCTCTCGATGTTCGCCGCGTCGTCACCGGACGCGCTCGACCACCGCGACGACGTGTCGCCCGGCCTCGTGCGCCTCGTGGAGCAGGCGCAGGAGCGGGGGTCGCAGGCGGTGGGGGAGGCGCTGGACGCACGCGCGGGACTGCTCCTCCAGATCGAGCGGGGCCTGGCCGGCTACGACCTGCTGCTCTGCCCGTCGCTGCCATGCACGGCGTTTGCGCTGGGCGATGACCAGCCGGCCACTGTCGCCGGCCGGGCATACGACGATCTGGGCTGGACGCAGTTCTGCTACCCGTTCAACCTGACCGGGCAGCCGGCCTGCTCGGTGCCGTGCGGGCTTCACGACGGGCTGCCGGTCGGGCTGCAGATCGTCGGCCGGCGCCTGCAGGACGCGCTGGTGCTCCGCGCGGCGGCCGCATACGAAGCGCGCCACCCGTTCCCGCTGCCGGCGGCGTAGCCAACCCCGCGATTTTGCGACTGCCGCCCCAGCGGGTAGGCTGGGCCGCGAATGAGCTACACGGCGCTCCTGTTCCTCCACGTGCTGTCGGCGTTCGTGATGGTGACCGCCGTCGGGATGTTCGTCGGCATCGCGGTGGCGATCCGCCGTGACCGGCAGTCGCCGTCTGCGCTCGCCCTCGCGCCGATCGCCGGCTGGCTGTGGGCAGTCGGCGGGCTCGCGGTAATCGTGTTCGGCATCTGGCTCGCACTGCACGTCAGCCAGTACTCCCTCAGCGACGGGTGGATCCTCGCCGCCATCGTGCTGTGGGTGATCGGCTCGGCGCTCGGCGGCCGGCTCTCCGCCGGCTACCGCCGCGCCGGCGCCGGCGGCACCCTGGCGGCCGACTCGGCAACGCTCATGCTGACGCTCCTGCTCGTGCTCACCGTGGCCGCCATCCTCATCGACATGATCTACAAGCCGGGCGCCTGATGACCCTGATGATCCGGCCCGACTCCTGGAACCTGCCCGTGCTGGTGCACGTGGCGGGCGCGATGGCGCTGGTCGCCTCGATCACGGTCGTCGCCGTCGTCCTCGTCCAGGGCTGGAGGACGTCCGACGCCGGCACTGCCGCCGCCCTGCAGCGCTTCGGCGCGCGGACGCTGCTGTTCGCGGTGCTGCCCTCGTACTTCGTGATGCGCGGCGCGGCCGAGTGGGCGCTCTCCCGAGAGAACCTGAGCAACAGCAACGCCAGCTGGATCGGTATCGGCTTCGGCGTCGCCGACTTCGGCGGGCTCCTGCTCCTGATTGCCGTCATCATCGCGAACATCGGCTCGCGGCGATCGCGTGAGGGCGGCATGAGCGCCCTCACCAAGGCGGCGACGGTCATCTCGGTGCTGCTGGTGGTCGCCTACATTGTCGCCATCTGGGCGATGACGACCAAGCCGTCGTAGAGCCCAGATGATTGATTCCACGACTCCGCACGTCTGATCGCGTGACTGTGGGTGGTTGCCGATCGTGTGGGTGCTGCGACCGCATTCGCGATCTGCGTGATCGCAGATCGCTCATGACCGGTGCAAGGCGTTTCGCCTTGCACCTCGTCGCATCGCTGCGTCCTCG
>DATAHR010000245.1:0-18386 GCA_036263035.1 Gaiellales bacterium
CGTCGAATTGGTCTTTGCTGCGGGCGACCTGCCCGGTGCTCGGACCCTGATCGAACAGCTCAACGTGGATACAGCCGAGCCGGCCGAACGGTCGCGGTTGAAGACACTCGAGGGCCGCATCCTCGTCTTCGAACGAGACCGAGAGGAACGCGCCGCCGGGCTTCACAGCGCGCTTGCCTCGTCGGGAGGGGATGCTCTGGCATCCGCGGAGGCCCACATCGAACTCGCGTCCTTGAGCATGTCCGGATCCGGATCGAACGTCCGCCATGCACGCATGGCGGTACGGATCCTCGAGCGACTCCCTGGCGAGGAACGCGCTCTCGCTCGCGCGTTGTCGGAGCTGGCCAACGCACGGCGCATCTACGAGGCGGAGTTCGATTTCCCAACGGTCGAGCGCGCCGAGTTGCTGGAGCGCCGGTACGGCCGCGACTCCGTCTATGACGGAGTCGATCTGCTGCGTGCGGTGATGGAGGCCGACATGGGGCTCTACGACTCGGCACTCCACCGCCTCCACGCACTCGTCGCCGACTGCGAGGAGCGCGGCGAGCTGATCGTGCTCCCCGAGCTCCACGCGCACCTGTCGGGCGTGTACTGGTGCGCGGGACGCCTGGAGCAGACCCGTGAGCATGGAGATCGCGCGTGGCGGCTTGGCAAGCAGCTCGGCCAGGAGTACATCGGCGCACTGGGCCGGCTTACGGTGTTGCTGGCGCTGGTCGCGCAGGGCGTGAACCACTCGAGCGTCCGCCGGCTGGAAGAGGAGATATCCGTCCTCGCAGGAAGCCCGACCTCGTGGTCATGGATCCCGGTGCACGCAATCCTGGGCCACGTCGCCCTCACGCGGTGCAGGTGGGACGAGGCCGTGTCGCATCTCGATGCCGCCGCCGACGCCTCCGACCGGGCTGGCAGAAAGATCTGGGCGTTCCGCTTCGAGGGCGACCACGTCGAGGCGCTGTTCGCTGCGGGTGACAGACGGGCCGCCTGGCAGCGCATGGACAAGCTGACCTGGCAGGCCGAGCGGCCCCACGCGATCTGGCCGGCCGCCGTGGCGCATCGCTGCCGGGCGCTGTTGCTGGCGGCAGATGGACGCACGAGCGAGGCACGCGCGGAGGTGCGGGAAGCGCGCGCGGGCGCCGAGCGACTGTCTCCGTTCGATGTGGGGCGATGCCTGCTCGTGGAGGGTGCCGTCGAGCGCCGCGCGAAGCAGAAGCGCGCCGCCCGCGCGGCGTTCTCGGCGGCACACGAGGTCTTCGAGGAGTTGGGTGCGCATGCCTGGGCCGAGCGGGCCGCGGGCGAAGGGCAACGTGTGGGCGGACGCGCGCCCAGCCGCGACGAGCTGACCGCGACGGAGCGGCGGGTGGTGGATCTCGCGGCGGATGGCCTTCGAAACCGGGAGATCGCAGCGGCGCTGTTCATCTCCGAGCACACCGTCGAGTCGAACCTCACCCGCGCCTATCGTAAGCTCGGCGTCCGGTCACGCACCCAGCTTCCCCGCTCCGTCACGGCCGGCCGTTAGATGATTGATTCCACGGCGCCGTGCGGTCTGAGTGATCGGTAGGCAAGCAGCGCACGGATCGAGGGAGGGCCGATATCGGGAATATCGGCCCGACGGTCAGAACGGCTCGGGCACGTGCCTGACGTCGATCTTCGGCTCCTCGTAGCCGCGGGCAGGCTGCCGGTTCGGCAGCTTCACCGCCGGTCGATCGAGCGGCGTGTAGGGGACGAGCGAGAGCAGGTGGCTGATGATGTTCAGCCGGCCGCGCCGCTTGTCGTTTGTGTCCGCGATGTACCACGGCGCCCATGCCGTATCGGTGGCCTCGAACATTGCGTCGCGCGCACGCGAGTAGTCGTACCACCGGCTGTACGACTTCAGGTCCATGTCCGTCAGCTTCCAGACCTTGCGTGGGTCGTCGATCCGCGCCTTCAGCCGGCGCGTCTGCTCCTCAGGCGACACCTCCAGCCAGTACTTGATCAGCTGGATGCCCGAGTCGACCATCGCGCGCTCAAAGAGCGGCGTGCTCTCGAGGAACGCGGCGGCCTGCTGCTCGGTGCAGAAGCCCATCACCCGCTCCACGCCGGCGCGGTTGTACCAGCTGCGGTCGAAGATCACGACCTCGCCACCCGCGGGCAGGTGAGCGACGTACCGCTGGGCGTACATCTGGGATCGCTCGCGATCGGTCGGGGCCGGCAGCGCCACGACCCGGAACACGCGCGGGCTCACCCGCTCGGTGATCCGCTTGATTGTGCCGCCCTTGCCCGCGGTATCGCGGCCCTCGAACACCACGCAGATCTTCGCGCCGGTCGCCTTCACCCATTCCTGCATCGCGACCAGCTCGCCGTGCAGGCGCTCCATCTCGGCCTCGTACTGCTTGCGGCCGATCCTTGCCGCAGGCTCTGAGCCGTTGGCGTCGGCCGCCTCGCGCTTTGCCTTGTGATGCTTGTGCTTGCTCACCACCTCACGATGCCTTGACGACCCTGGCGGGCCATCGTGCCGAGGGGATGAGATGGTTCCTGCCGCGGAGGCGCTTGCAGTCATCAGCTCGTGAAGGCTTCCTCGGCATGGAGCTCCGCCTCGGACACGCCGGAGGGGCGGCCCGACCTGACCCAGAGCGACCAGAGCAGCGCGGCCACCGCCCCCGCCGCAAGGAGCGAGGCGATCGGGTAGCCCCGACGCAAGTTGACGGCGAGCGTCAGCACGACGGCCGCCACGGTGAGCACGTTCACGGCGAGAAACGCCCACCGGCGCTCGCGCCACGAAAAGACGCTCATTGCAAGCAGCCCGAACAGGAACGACACGAACACGGCGACCGCGTAGAACAGCACCAGCTCCTGCTCGCGGCCACCGCCCGCGATCACGATCAGCGAGGCGGCGGCGAGAAAGACCACCACCGACCAGTACGGCGTGTGATGACGGTTGCTCCGCCCAAGCAGCGCCGGCAGAACGCCCGCTCCGCGAGCGTCGCGCGCGAGCGCCTTCAGAAGCCCCGGCCCGGCCTGGAACGAGCTGCTCGCCGCCGCGAGCAGCAGCACCGCGCTGGTCAGCTGAAAGGCGGCGTAGAGGACACCGTCACCGGCGGCCGCCCGGGCGATCTCCGCGATCTGCGTCGAGTTCTGGGGAGGCAGGCCGATCCGAAGCCGCACCGCCAGCACCGTGAGGCCGATGGTCAACCAGGCGACGATGCCGAGCGTGAGCCAGAGCGTGACCTGACCGAAGCGCACCTTACCGGCTCGGTCCAGCTGACCGAGCTGCGCCACGGCGGTGGACGGCGCCTCCACCCCCGTGGCCAGGGCCATCGCGACGGGGAACGCGAGCAGGACGGATGCGATGCCGTCGCCGGACGGAGCGGGGTCGAGCGGTGCGTTGCCGTGGCCAACCGGCGCGACCAGGCCGCGGAGGATCACCAGCGAGCCGATCGCCACGAACGACAGGGTCATGAGTGCGAACAGCGTTCGGCCGCCGTGGCCGAACCAGGTGAGCCCGGCCACCACGCCGCACAACCCGATGGCCAACGCCAGCCGGGCGGATTCAGCTCCCGGCACGTATGCGATGATCGCTGATGCGGCGGCTGAGCAGCTGATTGCAATGGTCAGCGCGTAATCCACGATCAACGATCCCAGCGGCAGGAACGCCCACCCCTCGCCGAACGCGCTGCCCGCCGCCGCAGCGTCGCCGCCTCCCGGAAACCGGGCGATCAGGCGGTGATAGTTGACGATGACGAGCGCGATGATCCCGATCACGACGGCCATCGTCGCCAGCAGCAGGTCGAGATCGCCGTCCAACGCGCGCAGCGCAGCCTCGATGGCGTACGCCACAGAGGACACCGGATCTCCCATCACCGCGAACGCGAAGGCGATCAGTAGGACGGGGCGGGAATGCAGGATGCGGCGGGCAGCGGCCATGGTCGTTGGGTTGCCGACCAGGCTTCCCGGCGCGCCTGGCAAGACTCTACACTGGCCCAAGCGGGAGATGGGCAGCGGGCAATGCGTGAGCCATCGCCTCGCGGGTCAACTACGCTGCGCGTCCCGTGGATGAGTCGCTTCCCGCATACGACGATCCCGATCGCTCATTCCTGCTGCAGCGCGTGCAACCGGCAATGATCGGGCTGATCGACGGCTCGCTGTCGACGCTTGCCCCGATCTTCGCCGTCGCGCTTTCGACCCACCGGCCGCACTACGCCTTCACGGCCGGCCTGGCGACGGCGATCGGCGCCGGCGTCAGCATGGCCTTCTCGGAGGGGCTGTCCGACACCGGTGAGGTGACCGGCCGCGGCAGCCCCCTCCACCGCGGCGTGATCACGGGGATCGGCACCTTCATCGGCGGCATCTTCCACACGCTGCCGTTCCTGATCCCGCACTACCGGGCGGCGCTGATCGCGGCGGTCGCCACCATCGCGATCGAGCTGGTCGTCCTGGCGGTGCTGCGGTGGAAGTTCTTCGAGACCTCGTTCTTGCGGTCATTCGCCTCGGTCGCCCTCGGCGGCGCGATCATCGCCGGCATCAGCGCGGCGCTGGGCGCCGCGGCCGGTTAGATGATGATTGGTTCCACGACCCCGCACGTCTGATCGCGTGACCGCGGGTAGTTGCCGATCGTCTGGGAGCTGCGACCGGTAGGCGTCGCATCGCTGCGTCCTCGGTCAGGCCGATATTCCCGATATCGGCCCTCCCTCGATCCTTGCGCTGCTTGCCTACCGATCGCTCAGACCGCACGGCGCCGTGGAACCAATCATCTGCGCAACCGCTGCTCCTCCCGCGCACCCGCCTCGAGGCGATCGAGCCGCCGCCTGATCTGGCGCAGCTCCTCGGTCAGGTTGACCAGGTGCCGCTCGATCGACATGTCCGCCGCCTGCTCGTCGCGGATGAACCGCTCCGCGACTGCGGCGGTCAGCAGCGCGACGAAGGCGACGCCCGAGACCATCATCACGATCGCAATCAGCCGGCCGGCCACGGTGTGCGGCGTGACGTCGCCGTACCCGACCGTGGTGATCGTGCTCATGGCCCACCACACCCCGTCCCACGCGGACAGGTGCTGTGACCGCTCCACCTGGCTGAAGGCGACGCCGCCCGCCAGCACGATGAAGGCGGTGAGCAGCGCAGAGTCGCGCAGCCCGGCGGGGGTGATGAACCGGCGCAGGTGCTTGACGGTGACGGCGAGGCGGGCGAGCCGCAGCACGCGCAGGAACCGGACGGTCTGCAACGGACCCGGCAGGATCGGCGGCGAGAGGATGGTGGCGATCAGCTCGGCGGGATGCGTGCGCAGCCAGCGCCTGCGGTTGTCGGTGATGGCGAGCATGAGCACGATCTCCCCGACGAACATCAGCCAGGTGCCCCAGTTGAGGAAGCGTCCGATGCGCTCGACCTCCGGGCTGAAGTCGTCGGCGGCGATGATGACGAGCGGAATCACCGCCAGCGACGCGATCAGCATGGGCACCTGCAGCCGCCGCTCCCAGCGCTGCTCGCGGGTCTCGCCGGGTGTCACGTCGGGCACCATCGCCGTTCCCGTACCCGGCAGAGCCGATTTCCCCACGTAGACTGCGCGCGTGGCGGATTGGGACTGGGTGACGATCTCGGCGCTGGCCACTGCCGCCGGCACGCTGATCCTCGCCATCGCGACCTTCGCGTCAGTGCGATCGGCAAACCGCGCCGCGCGAGTGGCCGAGCAGTCGCTGCTGCTCGGGCTGCGGCCGCTGCTCGTCACATCGCGGTTCGGCGCCGACCCGGAGCAGAAGGTCGGATTCGTCGACGGGAAGTGGGTCAAGCTGCCGGCCGGCGAGGCCGTTGCCGAGGTGGCAGACGGCGCCGTCTATCTCGCGATCTCGCTCCGCAATGCGGGAACCGGCATCGCCGTTCTGCACGGATGGGCGATCACGACGGACCCTGACGTGGCCAGAGCGGACGTCGAGCCGCCCGGAATGGAGGCGTTCCACCGCCTCTCGCGCGACCTCTACGTTCCCGCGGGCGACATCGGGTTCTGGCAGGGAGCCTTCCGCGATTCCACTGACGAGGAGTTCCAGGCCGTCCGGCGGGCGATCGAGCAGGCCCACCACATCACCGTCTGGCTGCTCTACGGCGACTACCAGGGCGGCCAGCGGATGATCAGCCGCTTCGGCCTGACCGCGCGAGCAGGCGGCGACGGCTGGGTGGCGGCAGTCGCGCGGCACATCTACCTGGACGCCGACGCGCCGCGCTAGGCGTACGGAAGCTTCCGTTACGGAGAACTCCGTACTCAGGATTGCCGGCGAAGCCACTCGGCCAGGAAGGGCTCCACGATGCGGTACGCCCCCGAGCCGTCCTTCCCGATCAGCTCGTCCTCGACCAGCGTGCCCGCGGCGTACTGCACGGTGGACGGCGTGCCCAGCCGGTGCCGGGTGCGGTACCCGGCGGCGAGCAGGTGGCCCGGCTGCGCGGCGAGCGCCTGCAGGATCAGCCGCTGGTTGCGCGTGGCCTTCTCCCAGATGCGGGCGAAGTGCGAATGCTCGGATCGGAGCACCGAATCCAGGGCGACATCAAGCTGCGGTAGGCCGGCCGTCTCGCCCGCCGGCGTCGCCTGCCAGAGCGCGTAGGCGAGCTCCTGCGTGCCGTATGGGTGGCCGCCGGTGATCTCCAGGAGTGCGTCCGCCGTCTCGGGCTCGACCGACTTGCCGGAGCTCCGGAACCGGCGGCGCACGAAGCGCGAGAACTCCCCGGCCGGGATCGGCCCGAGCTCCATGTGCTTCGCGCTGCGCCAGAACGGCTCGTTCTGGTCGTTGAAGATCCGCTGCATCATGTGCCGCTTGCTCCCCAGATAGATGTGGCCGACGTGGGGCTGCTCCTGGAAGACGGAGCGAAGCAGGGCCGGCAGATGGGGGTCGAGCGAGACGATCTCCTGGAACTCGTCGAAGATCAGCACCACCTGGCGATTGCGCTCGGCGCCGAGCCGGGCGGGCAGCTCGAGCAGGCGAGCGAGGGTGGCGTCGATGTCCTCGTCGGAGTACCCGCCTTCGATGGAGAACGTGACGGAGCCATCGCCCGGGTCGAGTGAGATGCGGGGTGTGACACGCAGGCCCCGGAACAGCTGCAGCGCACTGTCACGGGCGCGGCTGAGCGGGCTGGCGATGTCGTCGTGCACCGCGCGCATGACGTGCTCGACGAACTGCTCCTTCGTCGCCGCCTTCATCAGGTTGAGCTGGGCGACCAGCACGCGCTTTCGCGTCAGCTCATGCGCGACCCGCTCGACCAGGGAGGTCTTCCCATAGCGGCGCGGCGCGAACACCACCACGTTCTGACCGTTCAGCGCGTCGTCGGTGAGCTCGGCGACCTCCTGCGCGCGATTCGCGAACGCGTCGTCGAGTGCGATGTCGCCGAAGCGGAACGGGTTGGTGGGGATGGGTCGCTGTCGAGGCATGGTACGGAAATATCCGTAACGGTTAGTATAGCCTACACCGTTACGGACATCTCCGTACTGCGGCTAGAACAGCGCGGTGCCCGTCTCGAGCAACGTCTTCAGGTTGCTGAGGACACCCATCCAACCCGGACCGGCGACGCTGGCGGCCGTCTTCGGAGCGCCCTCCAGCTGATCGTGCACGACAGTCAGCAGGCAGTAGCCCCCGTCCTGTGGCTCGATCTCCCAGGTCACGCGGCTGGACTTCTCAGCGGCCATCTCAGAGTCGTACATGGATTGCCAGCCGTGGACGAGGCGGCGCGGAGGGTCGAACTCCATCACGCTCTCGTCGCCCCAGACCTCGCCGTCGGGGCTGCGCGAGTCGTAGTGATCCGGGGTGACGGTGATGCGCGCCCCATGGAAGTAGCGCGCCGTCCACTCCGGCGTGGTGATGGCGTCCCAGATCTGCTGCGCCGTGGCGCGGATGTAGACGTGGTACACCTGGGTGGTGGTCGGCGCCATGGTGGTGCTCATGCGGAATCCTCCAGTTCGGTCTTGAGCTCGGCGAGCGCCGAGACGTGGCGCTCGGTGTACTTGTCGATCCACCGGTCGTGGATCAGCCGGATCGGCACGGGGTTCAGGTAGTGCAGCTTCTCCCGGCCGGAGCGGAGGGCGACGACGAGGCCGGCCGCCTCGAGGATGCGGAGATGCTTCATGACGCCGAAGCGGGTCATCTCGAGGTCGGATTCGAGCTCCGAGAGCGTGCGGCCGTCACGCTCGAACAGGCGGTCGAGCAGGTGCCGGCGGGTGGGATCCGCAAGCGCCTTGAACACTCCATCGTCGTCCATGGGTCGAGTATATGTGACCTTTCGGTCACATGTCAAGCCGAGGTTCTCCCCGGACTATGGTCGGGTGATGACCACTGACAAGTCCGGCCGGATCAGCGCGGGCCTCCTGCTCTGGCGTCGCAACCGCGGCGAGCTCGAGGTGCTGCTCGCCCACATGGGAGGCCCATTCTGGGTAAAGAAGGACCACGGCCACTGGACGATCCCGAAGGGGGAGATCGAGCCCGGCGAAGAGGCCCACGCCGTGGCGCTGCGGGAGTTTGCAGAGGAGACCGGTCACGCGCCGCCGGTCGGGCCCTTCATCGAGGTGGGCGAGATCCGTCAGAAGTCCGGCAAGCGAGTGCTCGCCTGGGCGGTCGAGGGAGATCTCGACCCGGCCGTCGCGCAGAGCAACACGTATGAGATGGAATGGCCTCCGCGATCGGGCCGGATCGAGTCATTTCCCGAGATCGACCGGGTCGAGTGGTTCGGGATGGACGAGGCCCGCCGAAGGTTGAAGGCAGCGCAGGTTCCGTTCCTCGATCGACTCGAAGAGCGGCTCAACGCAGGCTGATGGCTGCGCCGGGTTCGAAACCGATCAGCGGAACAGCGGCAGGTGCTCTGCGTTCGCTTCGAGCATCTCGTCCATCAGCGTCTGCGTCTGGTCGATGTCCAGGTTGGACGCGGTGTTCGGGTCGAGCACGAATGCGTGCAGCGCCTGCTCGCGGTCTCCGGACAGCGCGGCAGCCACGACCTGACGCTGGAAGTCCACGTACCTGCGCAGGTGGGCGGCCAGCTGGTCGGGCAGCGGCCCGGTCGCAACCGGCCGGATGCCGTAGGCGTTGATCTGTGCGTTGACCTCGACGATCGCGTCGTCGGGCAGGTTGGGGATCGCACCCTCGTTCGGCGCGTTGACCACCATCGTCCTGTTGCCGTTTCCGACGATCGCCTCGATCAGGTCGATCACCTCGATGCCCCAGTCCTCGTCCCCGACCGGCAGATCGGCCAGCGTCACCGGCCCCGCATCCGGCGCAGTCCACGTCGCGGCCAGGTCTTCGAGGCTCTGCACCCGGGCCCGCTCATAGTCCATGTCGTGCGTGGTGATGCCGTAGCGCATGCGCACTCCCTGTGCGGTGCCGGCGTAGGGGGCCTCGAGCCGCTGCATCTGGGGGAAGAACTCCACCCAGTGCGACCAGCAGTACGGCAGCACGCCGTAGCGGTCGAGCGCCCAACGAACGATCGGCTGGGTAGCGCGCTCGCGCACCAGGGGCATCGCGTCGGTGCCGTCAGTCAGGCGCAGCGCCGTCACGGCTGCGCAGTGGTTGATGCCCGCGACGACCGGCGGCATGGCGATCCTGTCCGGCTCGACACCAACCTGCTCGGCAAGCCACTCGCGGCTGCTGGGATGGCCCGTGCACGAGCACAGCGCGTAGGAGCGCACCTGCGGTGCGGCGACGCGCATCGCCATTGCCTCGACGGGCGCCGGATTCGTGTAGTTGAACACCCAGGCATCGGGGGCCACGTCGGCGCAGTTCCGCGCGACCTCCGCGAGCACCGGGGCATTGCGGAAGGCACGCAGGATCCCACCCGGGCCGACCGAATCCGCGACGTGCATGACGATGCCGTGGCGCCCGGGGATCTCGAGGTCGTTCGCCCACGCGTCCATGCCGCCGACCGAGATGGCGGCGATCACGAAGTCGGCGTCGACCAGCGATTCACGCTGATTGGTCGTGCTGCTGACACGAAGCGCGCTGCCCTCGCTTTCGATCAGCTTGTCGGCGAGCGACTGCATGACGCCGAGGCGTCCCTGGTCGATGTCCATGAGGGACACCTGCGCCCCTGCCAGGACAGGCGATTGCATGAGCCGGCGGATCAGCAGCGGCACGAAGCTGCTGGAACCGCCTCCGATGATGGTTACCTTGACCGGCATCCGCTAGTTCATCGAGTCGTCGCTCATGGGCAGGATCGTCGCCTCGAGCACACGGTGGGTGCGCGGACGGGTGACGCAGTGCACGACGGCGTCCGCGATCTCCTCGGGCCGCATCATCACCTCCAGGTCGGGGTCGCCGGGCGAACGGCCACGGCCCATCGCGAACTCGGTGTACACACCGCCGGGCGCGATCGTCGAGCAGCGCACGCCCTGGCGGTACAGCTCGTGGTCGAGGGAGCGCATGAAGCCCACTTGGGCGAACTTCGACGCCGCGTACACCGCCTCGCCCTCCGGGCCGCGCTGGCCGGCCACGGATGCGACCACCGTTAGATCGGCAGAGTCGCTCTCGAGCAGGTGCGGCAGCGTAGCCCGTACGGTGTACAGCAGGCCCTTGACGTTGGTGTCGATCATCTCCTCGAGATGCTCGGCGTCGAGCGAGAGGAAGTCGCCGTAGGCGCCGACGCCCGCGTTCGCAACCACGATGTCGAGCCTGCCGAAGCGGTCGACCGCTGCCGCCGTCAGCGCCTCGATCTGCTGCGGATCGCGGACGTCGCAGGGCTGCGCCAGGGCGCCGTCGATACCGAGGTCATCTTCGCGCCGTGAGCCGAGCGCGAGCCGGGCACCTCCGGCCGCCAGGGCGCGAGCGGTCGCCGCACCGATACCACTGCTGGCGCCGGTGATCAGTGCGACGCGGCCCTCGAGCGTGTTCACGTTGTTGTCCAGGTCAGCAATGGTGGTCGGAGTGCGGATGTGGCGGCGGCACGTCCAGCGCCGGGTTGCGCTCGAAGAACCCTACCGGCTTGAGCAGGAAGCCTGCCGTGGCAACGGGCATCACGGGCCAGTCCTCGGGCCGGGGAACGTGGTGGTGGCCGAACGTGTACCAGATCACCACGTCTTCTCCGTCGATCGGCCGGTCGGCGCCCGTCCACTCGGGCAGCCCCGCGCCGCCGGGATGGAGGTTCGGGTAGTCGCCGGCCGCATAGCGTTCGTCCGGGCGGTACGGCGTGACCCAGAGGTGGTTGCGAATGAAGCCCGCGCGCTTGCTGACCGGTGCATCGGGCTGTGCGAACGGGAACGTCGTCCCGCCCGGCAACAGCCGGTAGCCGACGGGCTCGCCCAGCCGGTGGTGGACGTCCGGGTTGACGATCTCCCACCAGCGCGCGGCGCGGGTGTCCACCGTCCGCTGCGCCTCCTGTTCGCTGGCGAGGCGGCGGCGGCGAGCCCGGAAGGCATTGCCGTAGGGGTTCTCGGGGCCGGGGGGCACCGACTCCGTCCAGACCTCGTCAACCGCGTTCCGTGTCCCGTCGATATCGAGGTCGAGCCGGAGGTTGAAGAAGTGCTGGTGCACCATCGCGTTCAACCCCGGGGCCACCAGCGTCCCGTGCTCCGGCCGGACGCCGGGTGCAACGGCGCCGGTCGAGAGGACGCCGGTCAGCTTCACCTCGAACTCGACCATGCCGTCCTGGTAGAGGTACCAGAAGAAGCCGTAGTCGTAGTTGCCGATGGCGGAGAACGACGAGATCACCAGACGGCGGGAGCGCCGCACCTCACCCGACCCGTCGCGCCACTCGATGTGCCGCCAGAGCACACCCACGTCCTCCTCATGGATGCAGACGGCGTTGGGGATGGGAACGGGGGCACCCTCGGCGTCGGAGACGACGGCGTCGAGATAGACGATCTCGCCGAGGCAGTCGCATCCTCGGGTCAAGGGAGAGGCGGCCAGCCCGACGCCGTTCTCGCCCCCGTCGAAGGCGTTCTTGAAGTAGTGCGTCGGGCTGGGGTCACCGTAGGGCACGACCATCTCCGAGAGCGACGCCCGGTGCATGATCGGACGCCGCCGGCCGCCGTCCTCGTAGGAGAGGCGGTTCAGCACGAGCCCCTCGCGCGGCGTGAACCCGACATGCACCTGCCAGCGTTGCCACGTCAGCACACGGCCCTCGAGCGCGAAGCCCGGGCCGTCGGGCTGGGTGATCTCGAGCGGCGCGATGTCATCGCGCAGCGGCCCCGACGCCTCGACGTCGAAGTTGCCGTCCTCCGGCGGGATCGGCACCACACCGTGGTCGTCGACGCGCAGCACCTCCAGCGTGTTCAGATCGACCAGCACGACGACGCCATCGACCGGATGCGCCCACTCGCTGTCGCCCGGCCGCGGCCGGATGAACGCGACGGCCCGGCAGAGCCGTTGCCCGGTCTCGTCCTCGGGCCCGAAGTGGCCGGCCGGCCACGCATCGACCTGCACGGTGTCGAAGTCCGTGACCCCGCGACGTCGCATCGCGGCCTGGAAGTCCGGGTGCAGACGCACCGCCTCCTCGGCCTCCATCAGCTCCGAGACGACGGCCATCGGGTGGATGTCGTTGCGCCGGCGCCATGCGGTCACGGCCCCGGAGTCCAGCGACACCCGGGCCTCCACCGTCTCCTGTGCCCGCCGGTCGAGGATGACGACCTCGGCCTCGCGCGCCGGCGCCGCGCCGCCCTCCGCCCAGGCGATCACCTCAGCCTTGTGCGGCTCGGCCAGGGCGATGGTGACGAAACGGTGGCCTTCGGCCAGCGCGCCTCCGTCGCCATCGTACGCGCGGACGACCGAGGAGACCGCGGCGATCTCATCGGCGTCGAGCGGGTCGAGCGGGTGAGTGACGGCGCGCTCTTGTGTTCTCCCCATGCGGTTCCGTAGTATGGCGCCCCGGCTGCGAGAAGGAGCGGCCAACCTTCCACGAGGAGACGCGGTGAACGGACGACGGCGACTGATCGGGCTTGCGGCGCTTGTGCTCAGCGCCTCCCTGCTGGCAGCCTCATGCGGAGGCGGCTCGAGCTCCAGCTCGGGCGGTGGAGGATCGAGCGAGTCGATCCGTGGCCAGACGATCACGGTGCTGGTGCCGTACAAGATGCCGCAGAGCCTGCTCAACAAGTTCACGGCCGAGACCGGCGTCAAGGTCAACTACGTGGTCACCGGCTGGGACCAGACGCACAACAAGCTGCTGGTCGCCAACGAGGCCGGCTCCTACATCGCAGACGTCGCCGAGTTCGACTGGTCGTTCACCGGCCAGTTTGCGGGCGCGGGCTGGGTGGAGCCGCTGAACGGCCTGGTCGACCAGAAGACGCTGGGCGACCTGCAGTCGACGGATAAGGCGTTCACCTCAGGGGGCAAGACCTATGCCGCCTGCTACTCGAACGACTTTCGCATGTCCATGTACAACAAGAAGATGTTCCAGAAGGCCGGGATCACGTCGTTCCCGGCGACCTTCGACGAGCTCGCCACGGACGTCCAGAAGCTGAAGGCGTCGGGCGTGCAGTACCCGCTGTCGATCCCAATGGGCGCGACCGAGGGCGGCGTCACGCCCTGGTATCTGCTGACGCTGGCCATGGGCGGCCAGCTGTTCGACGAGAACAACAAACCGGTGTTCTCCGACCCCAACTCGGCCGGCTACAAGGCGCTGCAGTGGGAGGTCGACGCCGTCAAGAACGGTTGGGTCTCGCCGGGCGCGGTGTCGCTGGACGACACGCCTGCCTCGAACAAGTTCACCGCCGGCGAGAACGCCATCCTGCTGGCCACCGGCCCCGGCAACATGCCGACCGCGAACGATCCGAGCCAGTCCAGTATCGCGGGGGACGCCGAGCTCGGGCTCGTCCCCGGCATCAGCGGACCTGGTGGGTCGTTCGGCCTGCCCGAGGGCCTCTCCATCCCCGTGACCGCGAAGCACAAGGCGGCCGCAGCCGCGTTCATCGAGTGGTGGGAGCGGCCCGAGAATGCGATCGCGATCTACAAGACGCAGGGCAGCCTGCCCTGCGGCCAGACCTCGCTCAAGCAGCTCGCCGACAGCGGCCAGCTGCAGGGCGGCGACGTGATCTCGGCCGAGCTGCCCCATGTAGGGCCGCTGTTCCCCGGCGGCGCGCCGATCTGGTACTCGCAGTTCAGCTCTGACGCCCAGGGTCTGCTGAACGCCGCCGTGAAGGGCGATATGAGCGTCTCCGACGCCCTCAACCAGCTCTCCGAGAAGACCGCCGCGCGCAGCCAGTAGTGCCGAAGCCATTCAGCCGGGGCGACGGCAACACCGCCCGCGAGACCCAGATCCTGGGATGGTTGTTCGTGCTTCCCGCGCTGGCCGCGGTCGGTGTGCTGATCCTCTACCCGATGGTGCACGGCTTTCAGCAGAGCATCCGCTCGGGGGGCTTCCTGTTCGGTGAGAAGCCGGGCTACGTGGGGGTACGCAACTACACGGATGTGCTGCACGACCCCGTCTCGCGCGAGGCGATGGTGCACACCGTTTGGTATGTGCTGCTGGCGGTGTCGCTGGAGATGGTGCTCGGCATCTTCGTCGCCGTCACGCTCCACCGCGTGTTCCCAGGCCGCGGCTTCGTGCTGGCCGTGCTGATCCTGCCCTGGGCACTCCCCTCGGTCGTGTCGGGCGTGCTCTGGCGCCGAGTCTTCGACCCTGACAACGGCCTCCTCAACAGCCTGCTGATGCACCTGCACATCATCAACCACCCGCACGTCTGGCTGGCAGAGGGCAAGGGGCCGATCGTCTGGATCACGCTCGTCCATGTGTGGGGCGTGCTGCCGCTGGTCAGCCTGATCTTCCTCGCGGGGCTGCAGTCGATTCCCGACGAGGTCTACAGCGCATCTTCCGTGGACGGCGCGGGGCCGGTGCGCCAGTTCGTGCACATCACCCTGCCCCTGCTGCGCCCGTCGATGGCGATCGCGCTGACCGTCGGCACGCTGCTTGCCATCAGCATCTTCGACGAGATCTACGTGTTGAACGGAACCGCGCTGAACACCCGGTCGATCCTGATCCAGGTCTACAACACGACGTTCGCACAGGCCGACTTCGCGCATGGCACGGCGCTCGCGTTCCTGCTCGCGGCGGTTACAGCGCTGTTCGGCGTGCTCTACGCACTCGCCCTGCGGAGGTCGACGGTATGACGTCGGTCGGCTGGCGGATCGCCAAGATGCTCGCGGTGCTCGCGATCGTCGTCTGGTCGATCGCCCCGATCGTGCTCGGCGTCACCACCAGCATCTCCACACAGCGCGAGGTGAACGAGGTGCCGACGCGCTGGGTGCCCTCCCAGCCGACCCTCAAGGCCTACCACAACCTCCTCGGCGGCACCTCGAACCAGCGTGCCGGCGGCACCGTCACGGAGGCCGGCACGTTCACCCGGTCGATGTACAACAGCGCATTCGTCTCACTGGCCGCGACCGCGTTCATCCTGATCTTCGCGACGTTGGCCGCGTACGCATGCGGACGCCTGCGGTTCCGCTTCGGCGGGGCCGTGCTCGCGATCCTGGTGGGGACGATGATCGTGCCGATCTTCGTGATCGTGATCTCGCTGTTTCGGGTACTCGCCGACCACCACCTGATCGATACAAAGCGCGGGCTGGTGGCGGTGTTCGTGGCGACGCTGACGCCGCTCGCGACCTGGCTGCTCTACACGCAGATGCGGGAGATGCCGACCGAGCCGGAGGAGGCGGCGCTGATCGACGGCTGCGCGCGCTGGCAGGCGTTCATCCGCGTGGTGATCCCGCAGCTGCGCTCCGGCATCGCCGCAGTCGCCGCCATCATGGCCCTGTCCGTGTGGGGGGAGTTCCTGATCCCTCTGCTCCTGACACAGACGATGAACGCGAAGCCGGTGACGGTGCAGATCACCGAGTACGTGGGCAAGTACTCGACGAACTACCCGATCCTGGCTGCGGCCGGAGTGCTCGCGCTGATCCCGCCGGCACTGCTCGCGCTGGCCCTCAACAAACGGATCACCGGCATGCTGGCGGGGTCGTCATGACGGAGGCCAGCGGCACGATCAGCCTCGAGCACGTCTCCAAGCAGTTCCCCGGCGGCGTGGTGGCGGTGAACGACCTCTCGCTCGAGGTCGAGCCGGGTGAGTTTCTGGTGCTGGTCGGCCCGTCCGGCTGTGGCAAGACGACGGCGCTGCGGATGGTCGCGGGGCTCGAGCCGGTGACGAGCGGGGAGATCCGGATCAACGACCGTGTCGTCACCAGGCTGCCTCCGCGGTCACGGGACATCGCGATGGTGTTCCAGAACTACGCGCTCTACGCGCACATGTCCGTGCGCAACAACATCGCCTTTGGGCTGAAGATGGCGAGGGTGCCGAAGGCCGAGATCCGTCGTCGGGTGGACGAGGCGGCGGAAATGCTGGGCCTGACCGACCTGCTCGATCGCAAGCCGAAGCAGCTGTCCGGCGGGCAGCGGCAGCGTGTCGCCATGGGGCGCGCGATCGTCCGCGAGCCGGCGGCGTTCCTGATGGACGAGCCGCTCTCGAACCTCGATGCGAAGCTGCGCGTCGAGATGCGCGGCGAGATCATCCGCGTGCAGCGGCGCATCGCCGCACCCACGCTGTACGTGACGCACGACCAGACCGAGGCGATGACGATGGGCGACAGGGTGGCGATCCTGCTGGACGGCATGCTGCAGCAGCTGGGGACGCCGGACGAGGTCTACGAGCGACCGGTGAACGCGTTCGTCGCCGGCTTCATCGGATCCCCGTCCATGAACCTCGTGGAGGCAACGCTGGAGCGGGACGGAGACGGAGTGGCGGTCGCGTTCGCAGGCGCGCGGATTCCGGTGCCCGCCGAGGCGGCGACCGGCATGGCCGATCACGTCGGCGGGCCGGTGCGGGTGGGCATGCGGCCGGAGGATTTCGGGCGACCCGGCGACGCGGAGATCGAGGTCACCGTCACCCGGCTCGAGTCGCTGGGGTCCGAGCTGGTTGCATACCTGACCCCGTCCGGTGGAGAGGACGGGCCGCTCCTGACGGCGCGGCTCGACCGAGGCACGAGGCTGACGCAGGGCGAGACGGCCCGCGTCACCGTGAACGCGCGGCGGCTGTACTTCTTCGACGCCGCGTCGGGTGACGCCCTCGGCAGCTAGCTGACCAGGACGCTGATGATCTCGTGGGGCCGGTAGCGGAGCTGGACCGCTCCGTCCGTTACGGGGAGCGGCTCGCCAGGGTCCTCGAGGAGGCTGCAGCGGACCGCCTCGCGCACCGGCCACGCGAGTGAGAGCCGCGCCCTCCCCCGCCCGCCGTGGGCCTCGTAGAGGCGGACGACCAGCGCATCCGTGTCCTCCGCCCGCTTGACCGTGTCGATGACCAGGTTCGGGTCGTCGATCGAAAGGAACGACCGTGGCGAGGCGGCTCCGGGCAGCCAGCGGATCGGCGTCTCGAACCGCGCCGCCTCTGCCACCACACCCGCCTCGCGCCAGCCGCCGGCGTGCGGCAGCACCGCGTAGGCGAAGCGATGGTGCCCGAGATCGGCGTCGGGATCCGGGACGGTCGTGCCGCGCAGCAGGCTGATCCGCATCTCGTTCGCGTAGGTCGAGTAGCCGTACTTGCAGTCGGTCAGCAGCGCCACGCCGAAGCCGTGCTCGGACAGGTCGGCGAAGCGATGGCCGGGGACCTCGAAGCGGGCCAGATCATGGCTGGTCGAGTAATGGGTCGGCCGCTCGGTGTAGCCGAACTGCATCTGGTAGGTGGCATTGGCCGCCCGCACGGCAACCGGGAACATGACTTTGAGCATCGTCCTGCGCTCGCGCCAGTCGACCTCGCAATGGAACTCGAGCCTCCGGGCCCCGGCGTCCAGGCGAACCACCTGCCGCATCGTGCTTGCGCCGCCGATCCGGTACCGGAGCTCAACCTCGGCGCGCAGTCCCCCGCCGGTGACGGTGCAGGACTCCGCGCCGCCCGCCTCCCGCACCGTCTCCATGTGGAACGGGTCGATGTCCCAGGCCTCGTACTCGGTCGGGCGGTCGTCGAAGAGCTGCAGCCGGTTGCCCGGTGCGCCAAGCGCTTCGCGACCACTCGCCACGTGCACCAGAGATCGGAGCGCGCCGTCGCGGCCGATCTCGACCCGCAGGTGGCCGTTGTCCAGAAAGACGACGTCGCCACGCTCGGCGACCTCCACGGAGAACGGACCGCGCGGCCCAGCCTCCCCGATCCCGTAGGCCGGCGCCGTCACCCACGCGAGCCCCTCGCCGGCTGGCCGCTCGGCGACCTCCGCCCGCTCGAAGCCGAGCGTGTTCAGCGGCGCCCGTTCGCCGTCGACAGCCCCGAGCGCGACCAGGGCATCGTCGATCACAGCCTCCGCCCCTGCCAGGACTGCCGTATGGTCACGGGCCGCATCCTGGTACACCAGGCCGATGCTCGAGCCGGGCAGGATGTCGTGGAACTGGTTCAGCAGCAGCAGCTGCCACAGCTCCGCCAGCCGCTCGCGCGGGTACGGGTCGTCGCCGACCGCCGCCAGGAACTCGGCGTCGTGCAGCGCCCGCTCGCC
>DATAHR010000246.1:0-4387 GCA_036263035.1 Gaiellales bacterium
AGCTGGGCGAGGAAGTCCTCGAGCGTGAACTCGGACTTGCGGAGCTTCTCCTCGAGCTCGGCCGCCTCCCGCTCGTCGAACTGCTCCTGTGCGCGCTCGATCAGCGACATAACGTCGCCCATGCCGAGGATCCTGGAGGCGAGCCGGTCGGGGTGGAACTCCTCGAGCTGGTCGAGCTTCTCGCCGACCGAGACGTACTTGATCGGCTTGCCGGTGACGGCGCGGACGGCCAGCGCGGCGCCTCCCCGGGCGTCGCCGTCGAGCTTGGTCAGGATCACACCGTCGTAGTCGACCGCCTCCGCGAACGCCTGAGCGGTGGTGACCGCGTCCTGGCCGCTCATCGCGTCCAGCACGAGCAGGATGTTGTGCGGCTTGACGGCGGCGCGGATGCGCACGAGCTCGTCCATCAGCTGCTGGTCGATGTGGAGGCGGCCGGCGGTGTCGATGATGACCACGTCGCGCCCCTGAGCGCGTGCCTGCTCGACGCCCCACGCCGCCGTCTCGACGGGGTCGGCGGTGCCGCGGTCGTAGACGGGCACCTGCAGGGACTTGCCGAGCGTCTGCAGCTGCTGGATGGCGGCCGGCCGATAGACGTCACAGGCAACCATCGCGGGGGACTTCTTCTGCTTGGCCAGCAGGCGGGCGAGCTTGCCGCAGGCGGTGGTCTTGCCGGATCCCTGTAGACCGGCCATGAGGATGACCGTGGGCGGGCGGTTCGAGAACGAGAGCTTCGTGCCGGCCTCGCCCATGAGCGAGGTGAGCTCCTCGTGGACGATCTTGACCACCTGCTGGCCCGGGGTGAGGCTGTCCATCACCTCGGCGCCCATGGCGCGCTCGCGGACGCGGGCGACGAAGTCCTTGACGACGGCGAAGTTGACGTCGGCCTCGAGCAGCGCGAGGCGGATCTCGCGCATGGCCTTGTTGATGTCGTCCTCTGTGAGGCGGCCCTTGCCCTTCAGGCCGTCCAGGGTGGCGCCGAGGCGATCAGCGAGCGAGTCGAACATGGTGCAGGCAGGGTAGACGGCCGGCCCGGCACGCGCCGACGTCAATCACCCGGCCGCCCGCCGAGTTGTGGAGTCAAACTCGAATCGCCGGGGTGGCGGCTCGTTCGGCACGGAATCGTGACGGCTGCCGGCATAGTTGGGCCGGTGCCGGACTCCGGGTGTCAAACACTCCCGCGCCCGGCGCGGGCGAATCGTTGCGGGTTCGTGACGTCTCGTCGACGCGCCGCGACGGGTCAGCCCGGCGCGAACAGGGCTCGGGCGAAGCTCTCGGGATCGAACGGCTGCAGGTCCTCGAGACCTTCGCCAACCCCGATCAACTTGACCGGGATCTTCAGCTCGTGGGCGATCGCGAGCGCGATGCCGCCCTTGGCGGTGCCGTCCAGCTTCGTCAGGATGATCCCCGTCACGTCGACCGCCTCCGAGAACAGTCGCGCCTGCTGCAGGCCGTTCTGCCCGGTCGTCGCGTCGATCGTCAGTAGCACCTCGTGCGGCGCGCCGGGCTCGCGCTGGCCGATCACGCGGTGGATCTTGCGCAGCTCCTCCATCAGGTGCTCCTGCGTGTGCAGACGCCCCGCGGTGTCGACGATGACGACATCGCGTCCGCGCGACTGGGCCGCGCTGACCGAGTCGTAGGCAACGGCGGCCGGATCCGCACCCGACTGGGACGAGACGAAATCCGCCCCGGCGCGCTCCGCCCACGTCTCCAGCTGCTCCCCGGCCGCGGCGCGGAACGTATCGGCCGCGCCGATCACGCACGTCAGCCCCGCCTCCCGAAGGTGGTGGGCGATCTTCCCGATCGAGGTGGTCTTCCCGGTGCCGTTGACGCCGGTCATCAGCAGCACCGACGGCCGGTGGCTGACGTCGATGCGCGGATCACCCTCCGGGCGCATCAGTTCGGCGACGATCTCGGCGAGCCGCTCGCCCAGCTCCTCGGCGGTGCGCAGACCGCCGGCGTCGGCCTCGGCCTCGAGCCGCTCGATCACCGTCACCGTCGCCGCAACCCCGCAATCGGCGTAGATCAGCGCCTCCTCCAGCCGCTCCCAGACATCCGCGTCGGCGGGATCGAACATCACCGCGGTCAGCTGCTGGGTCATGGCCCTGCGGCTCTTGGAGAGGCTCTCCCGCATGCGGCTGAAGAGCCCGCGGCGCTCCTCCTCGGGTGCCTCCTCCGCGGCCGGAGCCTGGGCGCCGGTATTGAACATCTGCTCCCAGCTCGTCGGCATCGCGCTGCATCGTAGAGTGCCGCGATGGCACGGGTGCCCATCGACCAGGTGCGGGAGGCCCTGCACGCGCGGGCGGCCGCGCTCGGCTTTGCCGACGCCCGGGCGGCCCGGCTTGCCGACCACTTCCTCGACGCCGAGCTGCGCGGCGCCTCCGGCCACGGCGTCGAGCGCATGCGATGGCTGCACGGGCTGGGCGGGCTCCAGCCCGAGGCAGCTGCTGTCGAGACGGATCGCAGCGAGGGCTACGTCCGCTACGACGGTGGCGGCGCGCTCGGCTACCTGGCCCTCGCCGAGGTGCTGGAGCGGGAGCTGGCCGAGCCGCCGGCCGGCGCCCGGCTGGTCGTGGTGGCCGACTGCTTCCCGACCGGCAGGCTCGGCTACTTCGCCGAGATGGGGTCGCGGGCGGGCCTGGTGACGCTGCTCTCGGCCACGTCGACGCCCCGGATCGTGCACCCCGAGGGCGGCCCACCTGTCACAGGCACCAACCCGATCTGCCTCGCCGTCCCGGGCGATCCGCCCACGCTGGTCGACGTGTCGATGGGAGCGGTCACATACGGTGCCGTGCTGAAGGCGGCCGCCACCGGGCGTGCCATGCCCGACGGCGCGCTGCTGCGCGAGGACGGACGCCCGGAGAGCGATCCGGCCGAGGTGATCGCCAACCGCGCCGGGATCATGCCGTTCGGCGGGCCGCTCGCGCACAAGGGCTTCGCGCTGGCCTTGCTGGTCGAGGTGCTGTGCAGGTCGCTGGCGGGAGGCACCGGTCACGCCGCGGTCGCACTGCTGGCGCGCCCCGGGGCCGACGGCATGGCCGGTCTGCGGCCGCTGCTCGGCGGGCGGCGTGTCCCCGGCGACACCGGCGCCGCACGGCTGACCGAGGCGCGCCGGTCGGGCACGGCCGAGGTGCCCGATGACCTCTGGGCCTGGCTGGCCCGGAGTCACTGATCCTCGCGCACCAGCTCCATCAGCAGACCGTCGTGGAAGCGCCCGTCCGGGCCGCGCTCATACCGGCGCATGATCCCGACCCGACGAAAGCCGACGGCCTCGTAGCAGCGGATGGCACGCTCGTTCTCGGCGGCCGGGTCGATGGTGAGCCGGTGGTGCCCACGGTCGTCGAGCAGATGCGCTGCCAGCACCCCCACCGCCTCCCGGCCGAGCCCTCTGCCCGTCACCTCGGACGAGAGGAACAGGTCGATACCCGCGTGCCGGTACTGCGGGTCGGGATGCTCGTAGACCTGGATCAGCCCGACCACGTCGCCGTCCAGCTCGATGGCGAGGGCCTCCGCATCGTCCTCGCCCGCAGCCTTTGCGCGCAGCTCGGACTCGGGCACGTCGCCCCACCAGCGGGCGACCTCCGGCTCCGCTGCGATCGCCGACAGCCGGGGCACGTCCTCCTCTCGCATCGGCCGCAGCAGCAGCCGGGAGCCGCGCAGGATCACGCCGTCTCGAGCGCCGCCTCGTGCAGCTCCGGTTCGCTGGGCATGCGGCGCGACAGCACCTTCGACTCCCCGTCGCCGGCCATGCTCACGCCGTACAGCACGTCGGCCACCTCCATCGTGCGCCGCTGGTGTGTGATCACGATGAACTGCGCCTTTTCCTGGTAGGTGCGCAGCAGCGTCAGGAAGCGGTCGATGTTCGCGTCGTCGAGCGCCGCCTCCACCTCGTCCAGCAGGTAGAAGGGCGAGGGCTTGGTCAGCAGCAGCGAGAACAGGAACGCGATGGCGGTCAGCGACTTCTCGCCGCCCGACAGCAGCGACAGCGACTCGATCCGCTTTCCGGCGGGCCGCACGATCAGCTCAATGCCGGGCTCGGCCTCGGGCGGCGGCTCATCTCCGCCCTCTTCCCCCTCGACCGGGGGCGGCGGCGGCTCCGACTCGGTCAGGCGCAGCCGTCCCCGCCCGCCCGGGAACAGCGTCTCGATCACCTCTGCGAAGTTGCGCGCGACCGCGTTGAAGGTGGCGGCGAAGCGCTCGTCGATGGTGCGCGTCAGGTCCCGGATCAGCGCCCGCAGCTCCTTCAGCGATCGCTCCAGGTCGTCGCACTGGGCGGTGAGATCCTCGGCCCGCTGCTTCTCCTGCTCATACTCCTCCTGGGCCAGCGGGTTGACCGCGCCGAGGCTCTCGCGCCTACGCTCGAGCCGCTCCAACCGCGCTGCCTGGGCGG
>DATAHR010000247.1:0-9236 GCA_036263035.1 Gaiellales bacterium
TCCGCGCTCGGCGTAGTCCCGGAACTCGTCGAAGCTCGCGCACGCGGGCGACAGCAGGACGACATCGCCGGCGCTCGCGCCCGCGGCGGCTGCCTGCACGGCGTCCGCAAGGTGCGGATGCGTGCGGTGCGGCACGCGGGCCGCGGCCAGCGCCGACGCGATCTGGCCGGCAGCCTCACCGTACACGTCCACCGAGACAACAGGACCGTGAGCAACCGCCGTCGCCAGCTCGGCAAACGATGAGCCCTTGAGCGAGCCACCCAGGATCAGCCGCACGCCATCCTCGTATGCCGTCAGCGCCTTGATGGCCGCCTCGGGGTTGGTCGCCTTGGAGTCGTCGACGAACGCGACGCCGTCCCGCACGGCCACCGTCTCCAGCCGGTGCGGCGGCGGGGTGAACGAGCGCAGCGCGCGATCGCGCGCCTCCCGGGGCACGCCGGCGGCTTCCGCGGCTGCTGCCGCGGCCAGCGCGTTCTCGAGGTTGTGGTCACCGCGGATCGCCGAATGTTCCCAGTCGATCCGGTCGGACTGGTCGCGGCTGAACCAGATGCGCCGCCCGGAGCCGGGGATGGCGGCGTCGCGCAGAACGGGGTCGTCGGCGTTCAGCACGGCGGTGTCCTCGGCCGTCTGGTTCTCGAAGATCCGCAGCTTGGCCGCCAGGTAGGCGGCGAAGCTGCCATGGCGGTCGAGGTGATCGGGGGTCACCTGCAGGATGACCGCCACGCGTGCCCGGAACCGGTCGATGTCCTCCAGCTGGAAGCTCGACAGCTCGCAGGCGATCCACGTCTCGCGATCGACGCGGCCGGCCAGCTCGCTGAGCGGCCGCCCCACGTTCCCGGCCACCTCGACCGGGACATTGCCGGCCCGCAGCATCGCCCCCACGAGCTCGGTGGTTGTCGTCTTGCCGTTCGTCCCGGTGATGCCGATGATCGGGCTCTCGATCAGGCGATAGGCCAGCTCCACCTCGCTCCACACCGGCACGCCGGCCGCACGCGCGGCGGCGACCAGCGGGTGCCCCTCTGGCACACCGGGCGATTTCACCAGCGCTGTCGCTCCCTGCATCGGCACGATGTCCCCTTGGCCGACCAGTTCGACGCCGGCGGCCGCGAGCCTGTCGCGATCGATGTCCGGGGCGTCGTCGGCGCCCTGGATGAGGGCGTCGGGCAGCATCCGGCGGATCGCCTCAGAGGCGGCCAGGCCCGACCGCCGCAGGCCGAGCACGACGAAGCGCTCCCCGTTCACCGGAACTTCGAGTAGGCCAGGTAGTAGAGGACGAACCCGCTCGCGCCGCAGATCGAGGCGAGGATCCAGAAGCGGACGATGATCTTGTTCTCCGTCCACTCGAGCATCTCGAAGTGGTGGTGGATCGGCGCCATCAGGAACACCCGCCGGCGCGTGGCCTTGAAGAACAGCACCTGGATCGCGACCGACAGCGCCTCGACCACGAACACCCCGCCGATCAGGACGAGCAGCAGCTCGGTCTTGGTGAACACCGCCATCGCGGCCAGCGCGCCGCCGAGGCCGAACGACCCGGTGTCGCCCATGAAGACGTCGGCGGGGTAGGCGTTGTACCAGAGGAAGCCGACGCATCCCCCGACGATCGCGGCGCCGATGATGGCGAGGTCGATGCGGCTGGCGGCGCCCTCGGGCGTGAGGCCGCCGGGCGAGAGGAAGGCGACGACCATCATCGCCGTGTAGGTCAGCATGGCGATCGTCATCGTGCCGGCGGCGAGGCCGTCGAGGCCGTCCGTGAGGTTGACCGCGTTGGCCCCGCCGGCGACCACCAGGAACAGCAGCCCGTAGTACAGCGGCCCCAGGTCGATGTGGAAGTCGAGCAGCGGCACGTACACGTCGGTCGACAGGTGCTCGCGGTGGGCGACGTAGCCGAGGGCGGCGGTCACTGCGACCAGTCCCAGCATCTTCCAGCGGCCGGACAGGCCAAGCGATCGCCTGTGGGCCATCTTGAACCAGTCGTCGATGAACCCGATCGCCGCGCAGGCCAGCGTGACGCCTGCCACGGTCAGGGCCGGCGTTGTCCTCTTAGTCAACACTGCGAACGTCACCAGAGAGCATGCGAGCAGGACGAGGCCGCCCATCGTCGGCGTCCCCTGCTTGGACATGTGACCGGCCGGCCCCTCCTCGCGAATCGGCTGCCCAAGCGAGTTGCGCCGCACGAACGCAATGAACGCGGGTCCGGCGGCGATCGAGAGCATCATCGCGATCACGCCTGCCAGCAGCACCAGCTTCACTCGAACGCCTCCACCAGCTCCTCGAGCCCCATGGAGCGGCTGGCCTTGACCAGCACGACGTCTCCGGGCCGGACGAGCTCAGGCAGCGCCTCCCTCGCCTCGGCGACGGTGGCGAACCAGTCACCGCCGTACAGCCGCGCGCGGGGCCCGACGGCGATCACCTGCTCGATCCCGAGCTCGGCCACCGTCTGTCCGACCTCGCGGTGATACCGATCGGCCTCGTCGCCCAGCTCCGCCATGTCGCCCAGCACCGCGACTCGCCGGCGGCCGCGGGCGACGGCGCTGAGATGCTCCAGCGCGGCCCGCATCGAGGTCGGGTTGGCGTTGTAGCAGTCGGCGATCAGCAGCCCGCCTCCGGGCAGCGGTAGCTCCTCGCCCCGCCAGCGCGAGAACGCCACCTCCAAGCGCTCGCTCCCGACGGCGTCCAGCGACAGTTCCAGGGCCTCATAGGCCGCCAGCGCGGCGGTCAGGTTGACGGCGTTGTGGGGTGCGGTGAAGCTCACGGGCACGTGCAAGGTTCGAGAGCCGACCCGGATCTCCGCCTCGCCCCCAGCCTCGTCCGGCTGGAAGGACAGCAGCTGCACGCCCGCGCCCTCCTCCGTCCCGAAGGTCACGACCCGGGCGGCCAGGCCCCTGAGATGCGGCTCGAGCAGCGGCTCGCCGTGCGGGACGATGGCGAGGCCGTCCGCGGGGAGCGCCGCGAGCAGCTCGGCCTTCGCGGCGGCGACGTTCTCGACCGTCCCGAGCAGCTCCAGATGCACCGGGCCGACGCCGGTCAGGATCCCTATCTCTGGCCGGGCGATCTCCGCCAGGTAGGCGATCTGGCCGAGCCCGCGCATGGCCATCTCCACGATCGCCACCTCGGTCGACACCTCCAGGCGGCTGAGGGTGAGCGGCACGCCCAGCTCGTTGTTCTCGTTCTGCCGGCTCGCGACCAGCGAGGCGTGCGGCCCGACCAGCGCGGCGAGGATGTCCTTGGTCGAGGTCTTGCCCGTCGACCCGGTGATGCCGACCACCCTCGCCGTCGAGCGGAGCCGCACCTCGCGGGCGAGCACTCCGAGCGCCTCCAACGGGTCGTCGACGGCGATGCGGCCTGGACCCTCCGCGCCGCGGCGGACGAGCGCCGCCGCCGCGCCCGCGGCGATCGCCTGATCGGCGAACACCGTGCCGTCGGCGCGCTCGCCGGCGAGCGCGACGAACAGGTCGCCGGGGCTCACCGTGCGTGAGTCGATCGAGACGCCGGTGACGATGGCGTCGGCCTGCGACTCGCCGTGCGTCAGCTCGGCGATCTCCGCGGTGCGGAGCTCGATCATGTCCGGCTCTCGAGCTGCTCGAGCGCCTCGCGGGCGGCGACCCGGTCGTCGAAGGGGAGCGTCCGGTCGGCGAACTGCTGGCCCTGCTCGTGCCCCTTGCCGGCGATGACCACGACGTCGCCCGGCCGGGCCGCCTCGACCGCGCGGGCGATCGCGGCGCGCCGGTCGAGCTCCACCTCCATCTCGAGCTCACCGGCGATCTCCTCGGCGATCGCCGCCGGGTCCTCGCTCCGCGAGTTGTCCGTCGTGACGATGGCGCGGTCGGCCAGCCTCCGAGCCACCGCGCCCATCATCGGTCGCTTGCCGCGGTCACGGTCGCCACCCGCCCCGAACACGACGATCAGCGACCCGTCGGTGATCCGCCGCGCGGCGTGCAGGACGTTCTCGAGCGAGTCGGGCGTGTGGGCATAGTCGACCAGCACGGTGAACGGCTGGCCGGCGTCGACCGGCTCGAACCGCCCGGGCACGCCGCTGATCGAGGAGATGCCGCGGCGGACCGCGTCGTGCGGAAGCTCGATCAGCTCCGACAGGGCCACCGCGCAGAGCACGTTCTCGACGTTGAAGTCGCCGCGCAGCCGCACGTCCAGCGGCAGCGGCCCGCGCGGCGTGGAGGCAATCATCGCGATCGCCCCGCCGTTTCCTAACTCGAGCGCCTGCGGCCGCACGCCGGCCTCCTCGTCCCGCGCGGCGTACGTCAGCACGGGGCCGCTCGTCTCGCGCGCCAGCCGGCGCCCGTACTCGTCCCCGACGTTCACGGCGGCGGGCCAGTCGCCCGTCTGGAACAGCCGCCGCTTCGCGAGGTAGTAGTCCTCCATCGTCGGATGGAAGTCCAGGTGGTCCTGGGTCAGGTTGGTGAACCCGGCGGCGGCGAAGCGCGTGCCCGCCACGCGGCCCAGCTCGAGCGCGTGCGACGACACCTCCATCGCGCAGCTCTGGTCGTCGGCGTCGGCCATGGCGCGGAACAGCGCCTGCAGGTCGATGCTCTCCGGGGTCGTGCGCTTGACCTCGGCGACCTGGCCACCGATACGCGACTCCACCGTCCCCAGCAGGCCGGGGCGCAGCCCGGCAGCCTCGAGGATCGCGTACATGAGGAACGCCGTCGTCGTCTTCCCGTTCGTCCCGGTGATCCCGACCACGTCCAGCTGCCGGCTGGGATGGCCGTAGAACGCATCGGCCGCCGGGCCCATCGCCATGCGGGACGATGCGACGCGCAGCTGCGGCAGCTCGACGTCGAGGAAGCGCTCGACCACGAGCGCCTCGGCGCCGCGCTCGACGGCTCGGCCTGCGAAGTCGTGGCCGTCGGCGCGGAAGCCTGGCACGCAGAAGTGAAGGGCGCCGGGCTCGACCGCCTCGGCGTCGTACGTCAGCGACGTGATGGCGCCCGATGCACTGCCCCGTACCTCGAGCGGCCCGATCGCTGGGATCAGGTTGGAGAGTTCCAAGCCGTCTGGACGTTACTCAGTCGACGGGACGGTCGGGCGGGATCGCCAGATCCTTCGTCAGGAAGCTCGCGATCTGCTGGAAGGCCGGCGCGGCGACGATGCCGCCGAAGATGTTCGATCGCGGGGAGTCGACGACGACCATCACCTCGACCCGCGGGTCATCCGCCGGCAGGAAGCCGACGAACGAGGCGACGTAGTTCCGCGTCGAGTAGCCGAGCCCGTGCGCCAGCGCCTTCTGGGCCGTTCCCGTCTTGCCCGCGACGGTGTAGCCGGGCACCTGTGCCCGCACGCCGGTGCCGGCGGCCGTGTCGACGACGCCCTTCAGCATGTCCACCAGCGTGTGGTCGACGGCGGGGCTGAGGATGCGGCGGCGCTCGACCTTGGGCGCGGGCTGGCCGGAGATGCGCTTGATCACGTGCGGCTGCACCATGACGCCGCCATTGGCGATGCCCGAGTACATCGCCGCCATCTGCAGCGGCGTGACGGCGATGCCCTGCCCGATCGGGATGTTGCCGATCGACGAGGAGTACCACCGGTCCGGCGGCAGCAGCGCGGGGTTCGCCTCGTGCAGCCCGATGCCCGTCGGCCGCCCGAATCCCCATTTGCGGATCCACGAGTAGAGCGGCTCCTTCTGCACCATCTCGGCAATCGTGACGGTTCCCACGTTGCTCGACTGCTGCAGGATCTGGGCGGCGGTCAGCGAGATCGGCCCGCGCGGCACGTCGTCGTGGATGACGCGATCGCCCACCTGCAGCTTGTAGGGCAGGTTGTGGAACGGCGTGTCCGGCCTCAGCCAGCCCTGCGTCAGCGCCGCGGCGAAGGTGACCACCTTGAACGTCGACCCGGGCTCGTAGGAGTACTCGACCGCCATGTTGTGGCTGTCGCGCTGGAACTGGTACTGCGACAGGTCGTGGACGGCGTTGTTGTCGTAGCCGGGCGCCGTGGCCATGGCCAGGATCTCGCCGGTGCGGGGATCGAGCACGATCGCGGTCGCCGTGTGCGCCCGGGTGCTGCGCACCGTCGCGTCGAGCACCGACTGCACCTTCTGCTGGATCGAGCGGTCGATGGTGAGGGTGACGTTGTGCCCCGCCACGGGCCGGCGGACGGTGACCGAGTCGAGCGAGATGCCTCCGGGGCCGCGGATCTCGAGCTTCTTCGCGCTGCGGCCGGTCAGCAGCCGGTTGTACTGCTGCTCGATGCCTGCCCCGTCGGCGCCCGAGTCGTTGTCGTCCACGAAGCCGAGCAGCTGGGCCGCCACCGTGTTCGCCGGGTACGCCCGCGCGATGGTGTCGGTCAGGAAGAGGCCGGGCGGGTGCCCCGCCATGATCTCGGCCGCCACCGTGGGGTCGAGCCGGCGAATGATCCGAACCTGGGCCAGGTCGCTGGTCACGCCCGGCACGGTGAGCAGGGCAGCCAGCCGCTTCACCTCGCGCGCGAGCTTCTTCTTGTGCTTGAGGCTGTAGCCGAGCTTCTGCGCGATGTACGACGCCGTCTGCGTCGGGTCGACCACCTGCGTGGGGTGCGCCCACAGATCCTTGGCCGGGACGTCCTCGGCCAGCACGTTGCCGTCGCGGTCCCTGATCTCGCCGCGGGGGGTGCGGATCTCGACGGTGCTGCTCTGCTGGCCGTGCGCCCGCGCGGCCAGGGCGTCCGCCTGGATCACCTGGATGTAGACCGCTCGCCCGATCACCATGGCGAAGGCGAGTGCGAAGAGCGTGACGATCAGCCGCAGCCGCTGCTTCGCCTGCGTGGTCATGGCGTTCCCTGGCGGGCCCGCTGGCGCTGCGCCGGGCCCTTGGGCACCCCCATCCGGGGATGAGCCGGCCCGGTTCGATGGGCGGCCGGATGCAGCCGCAGGTAGTCCGCCTTCGCGGGCACCGCAGGCACCATGCCGAGCTGCTTCGCGAGCGAGCTGATGCGGCCGATCCCCGACATCTCGGCGACGTGCGACTGCAACGACTGGTTCTCGGCGCGGAGGCTCGCGACCTGGCCGGACAGCCGGCCGGCCTCGATCGAGTTGCGCAGGGCGGCCACGTTGACGGCCACCACGCCTCCCAGCAGGGCCGCGATCACGAGCACCCACATGACGCCCGCGCCGACAGGCGAGCGCCCCGCCCGCGGTCGCGCGAGTGTCGCGCGCCGGCTGGTTCGCCGCGGCGCGGATGCGGGCTTGGGCTCCGTGCGGCGCGGTCGTGCCGGACGGCTCGGTGCCGGAGCGGCGAGGCTCATCAGGCGGTCGTTCGCTCCGCGGCGCGCAGCTTGGCCGAGGCGGAGCGCGGGTTCACGCAGCGCTCGTCGACGCTTGGCACCACGGCCCGCGTCGTCAGCGGCCGCAGCGCCGGCTCGTGCCCACAGACGCAGATGGGAAAGTCGGGCGGGCAGGTGCAACCCCGTGCGCCGTCGCGGATGAACCGCTTCACGATCCGGTCCTCCAGCGAGTGGAAGCTGATCACCGCCAGGCGACCGCCCGGCGCGAGCAGCTCGAGCGCGAGGTCGAGGCCCTCGCGCAGCGACTCCAGCTCGTCGTTGACGGCGATCCGCAGCGCCTGGAACGACCGCTTCGCCGGATGGCCCTGGCCGAACCGGCTGGGCGTCGGGATCGCGGACTTGATCACGTCGACCAGGTCGCCCGTGCGGGTAAACGGCTCGCGAGCGCGCCGGCGCGTGATCGCCCGTGCGATCTGCCGGGAGAAGCGCTCCTCGCCGTACTCGCGAAGCACCTGGGCGATCTCGCGCTCGTCCCAGTCGTTCACGATGTCGGCGGCGGTCACGTCGCCGCCCGGATCCATCCGCATGTCGAGCGGCGCATCGGCGGCGTAGCTGAACCCGCGCTCCGGCCGGTCGACCTGCATCGAGGAGATCCCGAGGTCGAGCAGCAGCGCGTTGGCCTGCAGCCCGGTCGCCACAAGGTTGCGCATGACAAGTGCGAAGTTGCCGTTGATGAACCGCGTGCCCGCCGTCGCCCGTGCGGCGAACTGGTTGAAGTAGAGCTCCGCCTCCGGGTCGCGGTCGATTGCGATGTAGCAGCCGTCGCCGTGCAGGTACGGCTCCAGCTGGGCCGCGTGGCCGCCTGCGCCGAAGGTGCCGTCGACCACGGTGTCACCGGGCTGCAGATCCAGCAGCTCGGCGACCTCCGAGGCGAGGACGGGGACATGATCCATGGCGGCGCTACGGCTGTGAGAGACGTTCGGCAACATCCTCCACGCTCCCCTCGGATTCTGCCTGCACGCGCGACCAGGTCTCGGCGTCCCACACCTCGAGGTAGTCGCGCGCGCCGGCGACGACGACGTCCTTGTCGACCTTCCCGTGCTGCAGCAGCGGCTGGGTCAGCATGATCCGGCCCTGCCCGTCGAGCTCGCACTCGTTCGCGCCCGCATAGAACCAGCGGCTGAGCCGGCGCGACTCCTTGCTGAACGGATCGAGGCGCTCCAGCCGCGCCTCGACGAAGGAGTTCCAGCTGCTGCGCGGGAACACCAGCAGGCACCCATCGAAGCCCTTGGTGACCACCACGCCCTCCGCGAAGTACGACCGCAGCTTTGCGGGGAGGGTGAGGCGGTTCTTTGCATCAAGTCGTTGGGCGTATTCGCCGAGCAGCATCGGGGTGATCTCCCATTTCTCCCCACGATACCCCACAACTCCCCACGCTGTCAACGTCGGCCTCAAGGCGCGTGTTTGCAGCGGCTTCGTCCCCCGCCGAACGTGTCAACCGGCGAACAATCGTGACTGTTAGATGCTCGTAAATATCTGCATAGGTCGGCGTTGCGGTCGGTTCAGGCTGGTAGAGTGCCCGCTCATGCCGATGCTGACCGGACACCATCGGCGTTCCCGCACGGGCACGTGGGCGCGCCGAACCGGCATCCTGGCGACGGTCGCGGCATTCGCCGTTGCCGCGCTGGCAGGGCCTGCACAGGCCGACCGGATCACCCAGACCCGAGCGCAGATCGGCGCGATCGAACAGCAGCTGAATGCGTTCGACGTCAAGCTCGAGGCATCGATCAACGCCTACGACGGAGCCCGGCAGCACCTCTCCGACGTCCGCGAGCAGATCAGCCAGAACACGATCCGGCTGGAGATCGCACGTCACAACCTGAAGGTGGCACGGGCGCAGCTGGCCCAGTTCCTGGTCGCCGCCTACAAGGGCAACGGCAGTGAGGACCCGGCCGCCTACGTGCTCAGTTCGGGGTCGTTCACCGATCTCGTTGACCGTGTGGAATACGTCCAGCGGGCGGCCA
>DATAHR010000248.1:0-8818 GCA_036263035.1 Gaiellales bacterium
CGCTGGCCTGCACGGCGATCACCTACTGCGCCGTGGTCACGCTGTGGACGATGCGCAGCGCCGCCGACCTCGCCGCCGCAGGCCGCCGCTAGACGGCGATCTCTCGCAACGTCGCCGCCGCCTCGGCCCGGTTCTTCGCGCGCAGCTTTCGCAGGATGGACTTGACGTGCCAGCGCACCGTCTCCGGTGACAGGCAAAGCTGCGACGCGATCTCCGAGGTGCTGTTGCCGGCGGCGATCAGCTGCAGGATCTCGAGCTGCCGCGGCGTGAGGCGCTCGCGGTGCGGGAACCGCGACGCCAGCGCGATGCGGCGCTGCCCCTCCCGCACGTCGCGGACGAGGTGACCCGCCATCGCCCGTGAAAGCGCGGCCTCGCCGTCGAAGACGCCGGACAGCGCCCGCACCAGCCTGTCGGGCGCCTGATCCTTGCAGAGAAAGCCGTCCGCACCGGCGCGCACCGCGGCCAGCATCTCGTTCGGGTCGTGCGACACGGTCAGCATCACCACCCGCACGTCGGGGTGCTGCTCGACCAGGCGCCGCACGAGGGCGATGCCGCTGCCATCGCTCAGGTAGAGGTCCGTGAGCACCGCGTCGGGCGACGTCGCCGCGACCACCTCCATGGCGTCCTCCACGCCCTCGGCGACGCCGACCACGGCCAGGCCGCCGGACTCGAGCACTCCGACGACCCCCCGCCGGTAGATCGGGTGGTCGTCGACCACGACAACGCGCATCTGCTTCACACCACCGTTATACGGGTGGGTGGCGGGTGGGGAAAGGCCACCCTCCGTTTGTCACCCCCGGGTGACTGTCACCCGGACGTCCGCGAACGGGTGCCCGATCGGCGCCTTCGGCTTGTGCACGGTCACCGTTACCGACGACGCCGGGAAGCGCTCCAGCAGGTCGTCCGCGATCACGGCGGCGAGGCGCTCGAGCAGGCTGTACGGGCCGCCGCCGGCCAGCTCGACGACCCGGTCGCACACCGCCCCGTAGTCGAGGGTGTCCTCCAGCCGGTCGCTGTCCTGCGATGCGGGCGGCCCGACCAGCCGGATGTCGAACAGGAACGGCTGTCCGTCCCGCCGCTCGAAGTCGTGGACGCCGTGGTGGGCGAACACCTCGAGCCCGATGATCTCGATCACGGGCCCGCTCACGGCGCACCCCTCGCCACCGCGGCTGCAACCAGCAGCGCCTCGCGGTTGGGGGCGACGTCGTGCACGCGGAACATCCACCCGCCGCGGCGGAACGCCTCCAGGTTCGCGGCGACCGTCCCCGCCACGCGCTGCTTCTCGGCCTGGCCGGTGATCTGGCCGAGGAACCGCTTGCGCGACACGGCGACCAGCACCGGATACCCGAGCGCCGCGATCCGGTCCAGGTCGCGCAGCAGCGTCAGGTTGTGCTCGATCGTCTTGCCGAAGCCGATGCCCGGATCGATGCAGATCAGCCCCCGGTCGATGCCCGCCGCCTCCGCGTGCCCGGCACGCTCCAGCAGGAACTCCGACACCTCGCCGACGACGTCGGCGTAGCGCGGATCGTTCTGCATCGTGCGCGGCGTGCCCTGCATGTGCATGAGGCAGACGGGCACGCCCGCCTCGGCGACCACCCCGGCCATATCGGGATCATGGCGCAGCGCCGTCACGTCGTTCACGAACCCGGCGCCCGCGGCGATCGCCCGGCGCGCCACCTTGGCCTTCATCGTGTCGATCGAGATGCTGACGGCGCTCCGCTCCCGCAGACCCTCGATCACGGGGATCACACGCCGCAGCTCACGCTCGACCGGGACCGGCTCGGCGCCGGGGCGCGTCGACTCGCCGCCGATGTCGATGACGTCCGCTCCCGCCCGCTCGAGCTCCAGCCCGTAGCCGACGGCCACCTCGGGCTGGAGGTTGTCGCCGCCGTCCGAGAACGAGTCGGGAGTGACGTTGATGACGCCCATGACCGCCGGCGCCGGGAATCGCTCTCTCAGGGTCACGGCCATGCGGCCGTCCGCAGCGCCGGTCCCGGCAGCTGCCTCCAGGCCAGCACCAGCGTCAGCATCAGCAGCCCAAGGATGGGCAATGGCAGCCAGCCGCCGCCCGTCGTGGCCGACACCAGCGTGTTCCAGCTGCCGTGCAGCCCGATGCCGGGCAGCACCGATCCCGTGCGCGCACGAAGCCAGGCCAGCAGCACGCCCTCCGCCGTGAAGATGATCAGGACGCCCCAGACCAGGTGCAGCCCCGCCCAGACGAACCCCGAGAGGAAGGCGGCCGGCCAGAAGCCGAACCGCCGGTACAACCCGGAGAACAGGAACCCGCGGATCATCATCTCCTCGGTCCACGGGGCGACGACCACCGCCAGCACGGCGACCGCAAGCGTGTAGCCGAGCGACGACCCGCCGGTCGGAATGTTGTTGTCGCCGGGCAGCCCGATCACGGAGGTGAGGATCCCCGTGACGACCAGGACCACGAACCCGACCGGCAGGAAGATGGCGATCCCCGACACCCACCGGCGGGCGCGCGCCGCGCCGAATGCCGCCGGGTCGCGCAGCCGGTTTGCGAAGGCGAGCTCGAAGCAGACGGGGAGGAGCAGGGCCACGCACAGGACGGTGATCAGGGAGGAGGTGATCGCGGGGAGCAGCCCGATGTGGCGCGCGCCTGGCGCCCCCAGCACCCCGAACAGCGACTCGACGAAGACGAGCAGCACGAACAGCGTCACGCTCGCGAACACGGCACGTCCCAGGCCGACAGGTTGCCGCTCGCTGATCACGGCGCAACTGTAGAGGATCGCCGGTGCGGCGCCGTCAGGCGGTCAGTTGTACGCGAGGTAGGTGGCGCTGGTGATGTCGCGCTCGTAGCCGTACGCCGTGACCGGCAGCGCGCCGGGCCGGAACAGCTCCGTCGAGGAGTTGTTGTCGAAGCCCATCGCATCGCGCGCGCCCATCTGCTCCAGCATCTTCGCCCAGGTCAGGCCCTTGACGCCGATGCCGTTCTTGCCGCCCTCGACGACCATCCACCCCTGGCCGTTGGCGGCCCGCACGATGGCCGGGCGCCAGTGCGCGTTGTCCCACTGCCACGAGTCGACGTAGGACGGCTGCTGGGTGATCGCCCGTCCGTTGGCCACCAGCTGCGGCTTGCCGCCCATCACGTCGCCGACGGTGTCCCATCCGGCCGGATCAGTGGTCACGCTCAGCGCCGCCCCGGCCGCGGACTGCGCCGACAGCCCGGTGGCAGCGATTCCGCCGGCCCTGGCGAGGACGACGACGCCGCCCGCCGGCACCGTCAGCGCCGTGCCGGCCGCGCAGGTGCCGGTGGGGCATTGCGCCGGCTGGCTGGTCGGAACGGAGGCGGTGCCGTGCGTGAGGTTCGGCACCGCAAACCTGAAGCCGGCGACGCTCTCGCTGACGTTCGCGCCGGTGGAGAAGCGATAGCCGCTGCGGGCGCCGCGCAGCGTCTGGCTCAGCGCCGTGGAGGGGAGCACATAGCCGGCGTAGCCGGACGGCACGGTGACATGCGCGCCGGCGTTGACGTAGGCCGCGACCTGGTCGGAGTGGATCGTGACGCCGTTGGTCGTCAGGCCGTTGAACGCCCCGACCGTCGCCGTCGATCCGTTGCCGAGCGAGATCACCGTCGGCCGCACTGACGGCCTGCCCATCAGCATGTTGCCGGCCGGGAGGTACCCGACCGCGGGCCCACCCCAGCCGAAGGCGTAGATCGTCCGGCCGTGGACGAGGATGCCGCTGGGGATGCCGGCGCCGCTGTGGCGCCAGTCGTCGCCGAAGAAGTCGCCGTTGATGGCGGCCGTCACCGACGACGGGCTCGCGAGTCCGGCGTACCACGAGGAGATGCGGTTCAGGCGGATCGCGTAGTCGTCGGGATAGGACGAGCCGAGCACGGCCGACTGCAGCGCCACCCGGCTGTTGCCGATCTGCCACGCGATCTTGCGGATCTTGATCGTTCGCAGCACCCCGGCATCGAGCACCTTCACGGTGTAGACGGAAAGCGTCACCCCCGGGCGCAGCGTCCGCTGCGACGTCGGAGCGCCCAGCCCCGACTGGATCGGACCGGAGCTGGCGGACGCCGCGGGAACAGCGGCGAGTACAGCCGCCGTCACGGCGACCGCGGCCATGGCACGTCGAAGCCGGGCGATACCCATGCAGAATGTGTCGTCCCGATCGGGCGATGGCCCGCCACCCTCAGGAGGGATATGGAGGCCGATACGACGTATCCGTGTTGCCAACGGCCGTTTTTCGCGGGCGGCCCGCGGGAACACCGCCACCATGGCCACGGATGCCCCGGCCCTCCCGCGAGAGCTGCAGCTCGAGGTGACGGCCGCGTGCAACCTGGCCTGCACGATGTGTCTGGTCAGCTATCGCCCCAAGATCGGCAAGCGGCAGGGGTCGATGTCCTACGAGATGTTCCGGCAGCTGGTGGACGAGCTGCCGGGGCTCGAGCGGCTGACGCTGCAGGGGCTCGGCGAGCCGCTGCTGGCGCCCGGGATCCTCGACATGATCAGCTACGCGTCCGAGCGTGGGATCGCGGTCGGGTTCAACACGAATGCGCAGCTGCTGACGCCGGAGCGGTCCGAGCAGCTGGTGGGCACGGGGCTCTCATGGCTCTGCATCTCGGTCGACGGCGCCGTGGCGGAGACCTACGAGTCGATCCGGGGAGGTGCGCAGTTCTCGCGGCTGGAGCGGCACGTGCCGGCCCTGACCGCGGCGGTCCGGCGACGCGGCGGCGGCCCCGACCTGTCGCTCGTGTTCGTGGCCATGCGGCGCAACATCGCCGAGCTCCCCGACGTCGTGCGGCTCGCCGCCCGGTGGGGCGTCCCCAAGGTGCGGGTGCAGAACCTGTCGCACTCCTTCGACGACACCGACCCCTCGGGGAGCTACGCGGATATTCGTCGGTTCGCAGCCGAGCAGGCGCTCTGGACGGGGCAGGATCACGCCCGGGCGGAGGAGGCGTTCGAGCAGGCGCGCGCGGCCGCTGACGAGGTGGGATGCGAGCTGCGCCTGCCGCGGCTGGACGAGCCGGGCAACGGCGCGGAGGAGGGCGAGCCGGTGCAGCGAGGATGCGACTGGCCCTGGCGTTCGGCGTACGTGACCCATAGCGGGTCGGTGCAGCCGTGCTGCATGGTGATGGGCAGCGACCGGGTCTCGCTCGGGGACGTCAACGACACACCGTTCGGGCGGATCTGGGAAGGCGAGGCCTACGGCGAGTTCCGCACGCTACTGGAGGGCGACGACCCGCCTGACGTGTGCCGGGGGTGCTCGCTGTACCGGCGGGTGTTCTGACGCCAGAACCCGGGTCAGGCCAACGCCTGACCCCCTGGCGCGAGGAGTCAGCCTTCAGGCTGACCCGGTTGAGGCCTCCGCACGAAGATCAGCTGCGAGCCGATCGCCTCCACCAGCGTCCACCCCTCCTCCGCCAGCTCGTTCAGCCGCCGCTCCAGCTCGACCGCTCCGCCTGCCGACTTCCGTGCGGACTTGCGCACGTGCACCGTCCGGTACTCCGCCGCAGGCGCACCCTCGTCCGCCTCCTCGACATCCTCCGGATCGACCGCCACGCTGTACTCCGGCGGATCCACCCTCACCGGGTGCGCCGCCGGCTCGCCGGTGCGCCCCCGGTCGAGCTTCAGCCGCAGCGCGATCGACCCGAGCGCCTCGCGCTGTGCGGCCTTGAAGGAGTGGATGGTCTCGAACAGCCGCTGCACCTCGATCTCGCCAACCCGGTGCGCCTGCGCCGCATACCCCTGGTAGTCCGTCCGCACCTCGGTCGCGATCGCATCGCCCAGATCGTCGACCACCGTCCGGCTCAGCTCGTACAGCTCCGCCATCCGCTCGAAGTGATCCTGCTGTGCGGCCGCCGAGCGGTCGAGCAGCTGCGCGGCCTCCTCCTGCCCCGCGACCGCGGCGTTCGCTGCGAACAGCAGGAACTTGGCGCGCGCGAACGCCTCCTCGTGCATTGCCTGCAGCAGGTTGGCTCGTGTCTGCTCATCCATGGTCGGTGCCTCCTCCCGCCGGGACGTATCCGCGGCCGGGATATGTATTCCTAGCTGTTGCCTAAGACGGCATCAGTCCGGGCGGGCTCGAGCAGGGCGGCGGGCGCGGCCGAGAGCACCTCGCCGATCGACGCCGAGCCCAGGTCGAGAACCCCACCCGGTAGCCGAAGACTGCGTCGTTCCACTCGATGTCGCCGTTCACGGCCTTGGCGTACGGGTCGACCCGACGCCTGCCGTCAACGCGCATGCTCACCGCTGCACGGTACCCGGTCGGCGAAGGGACGCAAACGGGTGGGGACACCGACAGCCGGGGGCGGATGGTGCGGCGTCGCGACTGAGGGTGTGGGGTGGGCGGGGCGCGGATGCAACGCGGGAGTCAAAGAACCAATTGGCAGTTCGAGTGAATGCCACTTGGTTGCCCTCGGTCGCGGGAAGGTGCGACCGCCACGAAGGAGTCACAGAACCAATTGGCAGTTTGAGTGAATGCCAATTGGTTGGCCGGGCGCCTACACCCCTGGCCTCAGCTTCCCCCACACCGCGGCCACCCGCTCCCCGTGGTCCGCGTGCCACGCGGTGACCGACGACGGCACCCGGAACTCCACCTCCAGCGCCTCGTCCGAGGCCGATGGAGTGCTGTGCTCGAGGCGGCAGTGAAAGGTGTGGTGGATGCTCTCCGGTCGATGCGACGTGTGGGCGAGCATGAGAACGGAGACGGTCAGTCCCGTCTCCTCCGCGGTCTCCCGGACGGCCGCCTCCGCAGGCGTCTCTCCGGGCTCGACCCAACCGCCCGGCATGGCCCACCGGCCGTCGTCCGCGCGGCGGATCAGCAGCACCTCGCCGGCGGAGTTGATCACGAACGCGTCCGCCCCGGTTCGCACGACGTGATGGTAGTCGCCGCGCTGCTCGGCTGCGATCGGAGAGCTAGGCGCCCTGCGGGGCGTCCGGCGGCTTGCTCTGGTGGAGCGTGCCCGGAAGCGGCGGACCCATGGCTCCGGCCGGCTACTGCCGGATCAGCACCGAGACGACCCTGCTTCGCAGGCCGTTCGGGAGTGTTGTGCTGGCCAGAGCGACGTCTGGAGGCTGGAGGAACGCCGGGTAGGTCAGCTCGGCAGAGCCGCCGTCCCCGGTGAACTGGATCGTCTTCGTCAGCGGCGTGGCGGTGGGATCCGTGCCCGCGCGGATCGAGACCAGAATGGAGCTCGGCCGGCATTCGATCGGCACGTCGTCAAACCACCACGTCAGCTTCGCGGTGTGGTCGGTGACGGCTTCTGCGCGCAGGCCCGGAGCGGGCGGGATGACGACGTCCTTCTGCGTGAAGCTTCCATCACTCGCAGGCACGGAAACCGCGGCGCGCTCGCAGCTCGGGCTGGGGTCCACCCGGTAGCTGGTCGGCAAGGCCGGCAGGCGGACGACCGACCCGTTGGACAGCGTCGTCGGCGGCTGCATCGCGGGCTCGGCCCCGCTCACGAGTGGATACGTCCCGTGGCTGCTACCGGGCGCCGCCGCCCCGTTACCGCATGCGGCCGTCACGGCTGCGACCACCAACGCCGCAGCGAACATCGATCCTGGCTGCAGGCCACGCCGCATGCGCTCGAGTGTGCATTCGCGCCCCGGGCCGCGCAACCCCGCCCGTCGGTATCTCGCTGCTAGGCGCCCTGCGGGGCGTCCGGCGGCTTGCTCTGGTGGAGCGTGCCCGGAAGCGGCAGGCCGATCGTGCGCGGCTTCGACGGCTGCTTGGCCGGCTGCTCCTCCGCGACCGGCGCCGCATGCTTCTCGTGATCCTTGAAGACCTCTTCCACCGGCGTGCCGCCCAACAGCTGCTGGAACTGCTCGCGGTCGATCGTCTCGTACTCGATCAGGATCTTCGACAGCCGCTGCAGCTCGTCGATGCGCTCCGAGAGCACCTTCCGCGCCCGCTCGTGCGCGTCCTCGACGATCCGGCGGATCTCGTCATCGATCTCGCGCGCGATCTCCTCCGAGTAGTCCGCCTCGTGGCCGAAGTCGCGGCCGAGGAAGGGCTGGCTCGAGTCGCGCCCGAACGTCCGCGGGCCGAGCTTCTCCGACATGCCCCAGCGCGTGACCATGCGCTTGGCCGTGTCGGTGGTCTTGTTCAGGTCGTCCTCAGCGCCGGTCGTGACCTCGCCGAACACGAGCTCCTCGGCGGTGCGCCCGCCCAGGTTCTTCGCAAGCGAGTCCATCAGCTCGGGGCGCGAGCGCATGAACTTGTCCTCGCTCGGCAGCGTGATCACGTAGCCGAGCGCCATGCCGCGGCCCACGATCGAGATCTTGTGCACCGGGTCGTTGTGCTCGAGGTAGTGGCCGACCAGCGCGTGGCCCATCTCGTGCACCGCCGTGATCTCGCGCTCCTTCGGCGAGAGCAGCCGCGTCTTCTTCTCCGGGCCGGCGATGACGCGCATGATGCCCTCTTCCAGCTCGAGCGTCTCGATCTGGCGCTTGCCCTTGCGGGCGGCCAACAGCGCGGCCTCGTTCACCAGGTTCGACAGGTCGGCGCCGGTGAACCCGGGCGTCTGGCCAGCGAGCGCCTCGAGGTCGACGGCCTGGGAGATCGGCTTGCCGCGCGAGTGCACCTCGAGGATGCGCTTGCGGCCGACGCGGTCGGGCCGGTCGACGACCACCTGGCGGTCGAAGCGGCCCGGGCGCAGCAGCGCCGGGTCGAGGATGTCAGGCCGGTTGGTGGCCGCGATCAAAATGATGTTGTCCTTCATCTCGAAGCCGTCCATCTCGACCAGCAGCTGGTTCAGCGTCTGCTCGCGCTCGTCGTGGCCGCCGCCCATGCCGGCGCCGCGGTGGCGGCCGACGGCGTCGATCTCGTCCATGAAGATGATGCA
>DATAHR010000249.1:0-15236 GCA_036263035.1 Gaiellales bacterium
ACCGGCAGGCGAGAAGGGTAGGGAGAAGTAGATGCACACGATGATCACCTCGATCACGGCGATCGGACACATCCACCTGTACTTGCTGCCGAGCGTCCACGGCCCGGCCACGAAGCTGTCGCCCATCCGCCAGCGGAGATAGACGGGGATCACGTAGGCGATGTACAGCCCGATCACCGTGATCTGCGTCAGCGCGTAGAACGCGAACGGGATGTTCGCGCTGTTGCCCTTGAGGGCCGGCAGCGCGACGATGATGCAGATGGCCGCGCCGAGCAGCGTGGCGTTCACAGGAGCGTGTGCCCTGTTCACCCTGGACCACATCTGGTGCCCCGGGATGGCGCGGTCACGGCTGAAGGCATAGGTCATCCGCGACAGGCTCGTCATGCCCGAGCCGGCGCAGAAGAACTGGCCGATGGTCGCGATGATCATGACGATCTTGAAGGCCGTGATGCCAAGGGCGGAGGAGAAGACGCCGACCACATAGCCTGCGCCGTAGGGGTTGTTGCCGTTGACGTTGTTGATGAAGTCCACGTTGTGTGCGGCGAACGTGAACAGCAGCAGCAGGATCCAGCCGCCGATCGCGGAGTAGAACACCGCCTGCCACAATCCTCGTGCCGCCGCCTTGGCGGCCCCGCGCGTCTCCTCGGAGAGATGCGCGCAGGCGTCGTATCCCGTGATCGTGTACTGCGTCAGCAGGAAGCCCAGCGGCAGCACGTAGAACCAGTAGCCGCCGCCCGCGTTCTTGCCGTCAAAGAACCCGGAGTTGTTGATCTTCTCTGTGAAGACGAACGAGAAGCTCTGATGCGGCACCTTCAGCCAGAAAAGCAGGATCAGCGCGACGATGGTCGGGCCGATGATGTGCCAGTACGCCGAAGCGTCGTTCCACCATCGCAGGATGTGCGACGGAAACAGGTTCAACACGGTGTGGCACGCCAGGAAAATGGCGTAGATGAGGAAGATGTGTTTCAGGTCGAACGCGTCATAGGAGTTGTCGAAGAGGCCGATCGTGTACGAGCAGAAGAGCGCCGCGCCGTAGTCCACGGAGGCGACGACGCCGATCAGCCCGACCCAGTTGAACCAGCCCGTGAACCATCCCCACGACGGCCCGCCGAGGCGCAGCGACCAGTAGTAGATGCCGCCGGCGGTTGGGTAGGCCGAGAGGATCTCGGACATACAGAAGGCGATGATGAGGATGAGGGCGGACAGGATCGGCCAGCCCCATGAGATGGCGATGGGGCCGCCGTTGTTCCACGCCTGGCCGTAGGTGGTGAAGCAGCCAGCCAGGATCGAGATGATGGAGAACGAGATGGCGAAGTTCGTGAACCCGCCCCACGAGCGCTCCAGCTGCTGGTCGTAGCCGAGTTCCTTCAGCTTGCGCGCATCGTCATCCAGCGTTGCGATGGCAGGATCCCATGCTTCCGGCATGTGCGCCCCTTTCCGTAATGGCCCGGGACCGTCCGGGGTCGGCCGATCATACGACCTGTGCAGGGCGTTTTCGACCCGGCAGGACGGAAGTCCTTGACGGCGAACGCTCTGGTGGTGGGCATGCAGCCGCACTTCGTCGCCATGCGCGTTGCCGGACTGACGGCGCTGTTCGTCGCGGCGGGCAGCCTGCTGGCCGCCGAACGCTCGCTCACCGCACACCAGGCCGGAGCGCTCGCGGTGCTGCTTGCGGCCGGCATGCTGACGGCCCACGTCGCGTGGATGCGCGCAGGCCCCGCCGGCCGGCCGTCAGCCGAAGCGCGTCTGGCCGGCCTGTTCGGTCTGGCGCTGCTCGCGCCGGGCCTCCTGCTCCTGTTCCTGCAGCGCCCGGGCTTGAATGAGACCAGCTTCCTGTTCTTCGAGGTGTCGAACAGCGGAGGGTCGCGGACGCTGTTCGCGCTGGCCGCCGCGGCGGCCAGCCTCTACGCCGCCGGCCGCCACCCGCGCTGGCTGCTCGTCGCTCCGCTGGCCCTGGTCGGCGGCATCCAGTTTGCGATCTCGAGCGGGCGCAGCGAGGCCTCGCTCGGCGGCGGCAGCTGGACGCGCTTCCTCATCTTCCTCGTCGCGATCGGCGCCCTCGCCGGCGCCGGCCGGCTGGCGGGCGGAGCGGTGGAGCGCAACCTGCTGGTCGCCGCGGCCGTGCTCGCGCCGCTCATGTTCGAGGCCGTGCCCGGGCGGAAGGGCTCGCTCACCGCGGGCCTGATCGGCGCGGCGATGCTCGCGGGGCTCGCCGTCGTGCTGCGCGGCCGGGTGACCATCGGCACCGGACTGGGGATGCTCGCGCTCGCGCTGGCCGTCGTCTCGTCAGTCGCAGCGCATGGACAGTCGAAGACACCCGCCGTGGTGTTCGCCCTCGTTGGTGCGGCGCTGCTCGCGACGACCTACGTCCGGTGGGCGGCGGATCAGGCCAGCGCCTGATCGAGGTCGTCGACCAGATCGTCGGCGGACTCGATGCCGACCGACAGGCGCACCAGGTTGGGGGGCGTGGCGAACGGGGCGTCGGCCGTGGAGGCGTGCGTCATCTGCGCGGGCGTCTCGATCAGGCTCTCGACGCCGCCCAGGCTCTCGGCCAGCGACCAGACGCGCGTGCGGGCGACCAGCTGCACGGCGTGCTCGGGCGTGTCCACCAGGAACGAGATCATGCCGCCGTAGTCACGCATCTGCTGGGTCGCGATCTCGTGTCCGGGATGGTTCGGGATGCCTGGGAAGAGCACGCGCTCCACGCTCGGGTGGCCGCCGAGGAAGCCGGCGACCGCGCGGGCGTTCTCGCAGTGCTGACGCATGCGGACGGGGAGCGTCTTCAACCCACGCAACACGAGCCAGGAGTCGAACGGGCCGGCGATTGCCCCGAGTGAGTTCTGCAGGAAGCCGAGCCGCTCGGCGATCCCGTCATCGGACGTGACGGCGATGCCGGACACCAGGTCGGAGTGACCGCCCAGGTATTTGGTCGCCGAGTGCACGACGATGTCCGCCCCCAGCTCGAGCGGGCGCTGCAGGTAGGGCGAGGCGAACGTGTTGTCGACGACCAGCAGCGCACCGGCGGCGTGCGCCGCGTCGGCCGCCGCCCGGATGTCGATCACGTTCAGGAGCGGGTTCGTCGGCGTCTCCAGCCACACCATCTTCGCGCCCTCGAGCTGTCCCCCGACGTCGCCGGCGAAGTCATCGGCCGACAGGTAGCGGAAACGGACGCCCTTCGGCTCGTACACCTTCGAGAACAGCCGGTAGGTGCCGCCGTACACGTCGTTGACCGAGACGACGGTGTCTCCGGGATCGACGAGGTGCATGACCGTCGTGGTGGCGGCCATCCCGCTTGCGAACGCGAACCCGTGAGAGCCGCCCTCGAGCGACGCCATGCAGCGCTCGAGGGCGCGGCGGGTCGGGTTCGCCGTGCGCGAGTAGTCGTAGCCGTCCTTCAGCTTCCCGACCTCCTCCTGCACGTAGGTGGAGGTCTGGTAGATGGGGACGGTCACCGCGCCGGTGGAGGGATCGGGCTCCTGCCCGTCGTGGATCGCGCGCGTGTCGAACTGCATCGGGCCAGGATACCGGCTGCTCACGCCGCATCCACGCGCTCGACGCGATCCAGCCCGGCCAGGGCCGCCAGCCGTTCGAGCGCCCGTTCCAGCCCCGCCTCGTGCCGCTTCCCCCAGCGCACGCGCGGCTCCGGGTGGCGCGCCAGCACCCGCAGCGCGCCCGCGGAGCGGTCGCTTCGCACGTCAAGGCGCGCCACCAGCCGGTCGCCGAGCAGGAAGGGAAGCACGTAGTAGCCGTAGCGGCGCTCGTGCTCGCGCTTGTAGACCTCGATCAGGTGGCTGAAGCCGAGCACCCGTTCGGCGAACGGACGGTCCCAGAGCAGGTTGTCGAAGGGTGAGAGCAGCACCGCCGCCGTGGTCGCGCCGCCGGGCGCCTCACCGGCGGGCAGCAGCACGTCCGCGCCGCCGTCCTGCACCCGGCGGCGCACGAGTCGGCCCTCGTCCACCAGCGCGTCGACGTGCGGCCGGATCCGGGCGGTGCCACCGCGGAGGCGATTGTGCTCGACGATGCCGCGCTCGGTCAGCGCGCCGCGCGCACGCACCGCGCGCAGCGCGAGCGCGCGGAGGTACTCGGCCTCGGTCGGCACCGGCGCGTTCAGCAGCTCCGCGGGCAGCACCCGCTCCGGCAGGTCGTAGAGGCGCTGGAAGTTGACGCGGCCGCGGATGACGAGCATCCCGGCCGTCCACAGCGCATCCAGCATCCGCTTCGCCGGCTTCCAGTTCCACATGCCGCCGCTGCCCGCGCCCTCGAAGTGCCGCGACCCCAGCGGGCCGCGGTCGCGGATCTCGGACAGCACCCGCTCGGCCAGCTGCGGGTCGGAGTCGATCACCGGCCCGTACCAGTGGTGCGCCCGCCGCGCCTCCATCCTGCGCCGCCACACCGGCCAGTCGGCCGCGGGGATCAGGCAGGCCTCGTGCGCCCAGTACTCGAACACGCGGCCGGATCCGAGCAGCTTCGACACCGTGCCGCGCGGGTAGGTGCCCACGCGCCCGCCGATCGCGATCCGGTGGCTGCGCTCGACGGCCGAGATGGAGTCGAGCTGCACGCAGCCGAGACGGTCGATCGCTGCCTCGACCTCCGCAGGGCGGCCGCGGCGGGTGCGGGCGGCGTAGCCCTGAGCGGCAACGGCACGATGCCGAAGCTCGGCGATCGTGATCGGCGGCGTCACACGCCGGAACGCCGGTCGGCCAGGTACTCGAGCAGGTCGGAGCGCGTGAGCATGCCCGACGGGCGGCCGTTCTGGGCGACCACCACCGCCGGGCTGCCGGCGGTCAGGTCGGCGAACACGCGGTCGACCGACTCAGCCGAATCGATCACGTGCAGCGGCGGCTGCATCGCCTGGGCGACGCCCTCGTTCAGCGCATCCGGGTTCTTGAACACGCGGTCGAGCAGGCCGCGCTCCTGCAGCGAACCGACCACGTCGGAGAGCGACTCGGCCGGGCTGGTGCGCACGACCGGCAGCTGCGAGATCGAGTACCGCTGCATCAGGTCGATCGCCTCGCCCACCTTGTGGCTGGCCTCGATGGTGATCAGCTCGGGCAGCTCGGTGTGCTCCCGGCGCGTGTGGCGGAGCACCTCGTCGACCGTCGGTGAGGGCGCGGTGCGTTCGAGGAACCCGTACTCGAGCATGTAGTTGTCGTCGTAGAACTTGGAGAGGTATGCGCGGCCGCCGTCGGGGATGATGGTGAGGATCGTGGCCTCCGGGCCGTACTTCCGGGCGGTCTCGAGGGTGGCCCACACCGCGGTCCCTCCTGAGCCGCCGACCAGCAGGCCCTCCTCGCGGGCCATGCGGCGGGCGGTGACGAACGAGTCGCGGTCGCTGACCGTGACGAACTCGTCGATCAGCGACAGATCCATGGTGGTCGGATAGAAGTCCTCGCCGATGCCCTCGACCATGTACGGGTGCACGTCGTCGGGCTGCGAGTAGATGGAGCCTTCAGGGTCGGCGCCGACGATCACCAGATCGGTCTTCTGCTCCTTCAGGTAACGGGCGACGCCCGAGACCGTGCCGCCGGTGCCGAGCGAGATCACGACGGCGTCGAGCTCGCCGCCGGTCTGCTCCCAGATCTCCGGGCCGGTCGTCTCGTAGTGCGCCTGCGGATTCGCCATGTTGGCGTACTGGTTGGGCTTGAAGCCGCCGGGGATCTCCTCCGCGAGGCGGTCGGACACGCTGTAGTAGCTCTCGGGCGACTCCGGCTCGACGGCCGTCGGGCAGATCACGACCTCGGCTCCGTACGCCCGGAGCAGCGAGATCTTCTCCTGGCTCATCTTGTCCGGCATGACGAAGATGCAGCGGTAGCCGCGGATGGCGGCTGCAATGGCAAGGCCGACGCCGGTGTTGCCGGAGGTGGGCTCGACGATCGTCCCGCCCGGCCGGAGCTTCCCGTCGCGCTCGGCGGCCTCGATCATGCGCAGGCCGATGCGATCCTTGACCGAGCCGCCCGGGTTCAGGTACTCGAGCTTGGCGAGGATGGTCGGCTGCAGGCCCTGGGACATGCGCTGCAGCCGCACGACCGGGGTGTTGCCGACGAGGTCGAGGACGGTCGGGTAGTCGCGCGGCATCGGCGCGAACTGTACCTGCGAAACGCCCGAGGGAAGCGTCACGGCGGGGTCACGACCGCGAGCGAATCAGGCACCGTCCGGCAACGAGGCCCGACGGCCTGGTTTGACACCGCCGGCTGCCGTTCGGCTCAACCATCCCGGGAAGTGCAACGATCCGCCGTCGAAACGGTCGAACGCCCGGTGTGTCTGCTTTGAGACCGACCGGCCGGCCGCAGGCCGGCCGGTCCGCGCGCCGAATGCTCAGGCGAGGCGGGCCAGGACGCGGCCGGTGCCGTCGACCGCGACCGCTGTCGGTACCACGCCGACGCCGTACTTGCGTGCCAGGTCCGGGCTTCGCCGGACGTCGACCGCCACCACCCGCCGGCCGCTCTCACGCAGCTCGCGCTCGAGCCTGTGGCAGTCCGAGCAGAGCGGGTGCGTGAACTGCACCACCGTGTTCTCGCCGAGGTCTCCGCCGAAGTCCGCCGGCTCGACGCGCTCGATGTGCCCGTGCCCCCGGCCCAGTCCGCGCAGCCGCGCGTAGACCTTGTAGATCTGGCAGCCGGTGCAGAACCCGGTGACTGCCGACAGGAGCGCGAGCGCGGCGACCAGCAGGCCGAGCGCCGCACCCACGACCTCCGCGCCGACGAGGTAGGCGACGCTCGCCGCGCCGAGCACGACGACCCCCATCGCGTTCGCGAACCGGGGCGGCCGCGCATCCTCCAGCGGCCCCTCACCCATTCGCGGCTGGATCAGCTCGAAGTAGGCGACGCACGCCAGGCACCACCGGCGTCCGAGCGTGAGGCCCAGCACCAGCTGCAGCGCCACGAGTGCGAGCAGCCACCACAGGCCGGTGGTCACGCCGATCAGCGACACCAGGCCCACCACCAGCTGGTTCGCACGCGGTCCGCGCCCGTCGATCACGTCCGTGTCGCGGTAGGGGTCGGCGGTGCGGTACGAGCGGTCGGCCATGGTTTGGATCCAAAGTGTAGACCCAGGCGCCTACACGCCGACGACGGCGTCGCGCTCGACGAGCGCCGCGTAGCGGCCGCCCAGCGCGACCAGTTCGTCATGCGCGCCGCGTTCCACGATCCGGCCCTCGTCGAGCACGAGGATCTGGTCGGAGTCGCGGATCGTCGAGAGCCTATGAGCGATCGTGATCGTGGTGCGGCCGCGTGAGAGCTGCTCCAGCGCCTCCTGCACCGCCCGCTCCGTCTCCACGTCGAGCGCGCTCGTTGCCTCGTCGAGCACCATCACAGGCGCGTCACGGAGGATCGCGCGGGCGATCGCCAGGCGCTGCTTCTCGCCGCCCGAGAACCGGTACCCGCGCTCGCCGACGACGGTGTCGTAGCCGTCCGGCAGCGACGCCAGGTGTTCGTGGATCTGGGCCGCGCGGGCAGCCTGCTCGAGCTCCTCGTCGGTGGCCGTCGGCCTGGCGAAGCGCAGGTTGTCGCGCACGGTGCCATGGAACAGGTAGGTCTCCTGTGACACCACCCCGACCGTCGCCCGCAGGTCGTCGAAGCAGAGGTCGCGCACGTCCACGCCGTCGATCAGCACCGCTCCCTCGGTCACGTCGTAAAGGCGCGCCGTCAGGTAGCCGAGCGTCGTCTTGCCGGAGCCGGTCTCGCCGACCACGGCCACCCGGCTGCCGGGAGGCGCGATGAAGCTGACGTCCTGAAGGGTCGGCCGTCCGACGTCCTCGTAGCGAAAGCCGACGTCGCGGAACTCCACCTGTCCGGGCGTGTGGGCCGGGTCGAACGGCACCGGCTCGGCCGGCTCCGCGATCTCCACCGGCAGGTCGAGGTACTCGAACACCCGCTCGAACAGCGCGGTCGAGGTCTGCAGGTCAGCCTGCACGTTCAGCAGCGAGCCGATCGGAAACAGGAGCCGCGTCTGCAGCGTGGTGAACGCGACCAGCGTGCCGATCGAGATCGCGCCGCTGCCGCGTGCCATCGTCAACCCGGCGATCCCGTACATCAGCGCCGGCATGATGGCGAAGGTCGACTGCACCGTCGCCATCATCCAGCGGCCGGCCATCCGCTGGCGGAGCTCAAGGTCGGCCAGCCGCCTGCTCTCGTCGGTGAAGCGGTGCGTCAGATCACCGGTCTGTCCCATCGTCTTTGCCAGCAGCACGCCCGACACCGACAGCGACTCCTCGACCAGCGTGGAGATATCCGCCAGTGAGCCCTGCATGGTCGCGGCGAGCGCCTTGCGTACGCGGCCGACCCGCCGCGTCATCCAGACGAACAGCGGCAGGATCGCGAACGAGGCGATGGTCAGCCGCCAGTCGAGCAGCGACATAGCCACGGTCGTCGCCAGCACCGTCGTCAGGTTGGAGACGATCGACGTCGCGGTCGTCGTCACCACCGTCTGGACGCCGCCGATGTCGTTGGCGATGCGCGACTGCACCTCGCCGGTGCGCGTGCGCGTGAAGAAGGCGAGCGACAGCCGCTGCAGGTGCGAGTAGACGGAGGCGCGCAGGTCGTGCATCACCTGCTGGCCGATCAGGTTGGACTGCCACGTCTGGGCGACGCCGATGGCGCCGGTGATGATCGGGATCACGACCATCCCGCCGACCAGCAGCGCAAGCCGCGTGGTATCCAGATTTTCGCCCTTGCTGAGCACGTTGTCGAGCAGGTCGCGGAGCAGGAACGGCGAGATCAGGCCGATGGCCGCGGACACGGCGATCATCGCCAGCACGCCCGTCAGCCGCATGCGGTAGGGCCGGAACAGCGCCATGATGCGGCGCGTCTGCGGGGCGATCACGCCTGGTGCTCCAGCGCCCGGGCCAGGATCTCGCGCAGCGCGCGCTGATCCTGCTCGGAGAGCCGTGCGATCGGCTCCGGCGCCTGCGACAGCCGCTTGAGGATGCGCCTGCGCATGACGAGGCCGTCGTCTGTCACCACCAGCATCCGCACGCGGCGGTCGGACGGAGCGGCGATCCGCTGAACCAGTCCGCGCTCCTCGAGGCGGTCGACGATGCCGGTCACGTTCGAGGCGTCGCAGCACAGCTTCCGCGCCAGCGACCGCATGGGAACCGGCTGACCCGGCTCCAGCAGCCGCAGCACGTGCGCCTGCATAGGCGACAGCTCGAACTCCGCGGCGACCTGCGGCACGCGGCCACGCTGCGAGACGAACAGCCTGAAGAGCAGGCCCCAGGCTTCGCTTGCGTCATTACTCATGCGATCATAATAGTCGCCAGTCGAGATATTTGACAACCTCAAGGATCCACCTACACTGCAACCCATGGACACTTACCTGTTGATTCCGCTGGAGGACACGGTCGTCTTCCCCAACATGAACATCACCCTCCCCATCGACGTTGGCGACGAGCAGCAGGTGCTGCTGGTGCCGACGCACGAGGGCGAGTACGCCAAGGTCGGCGTGGTCGCCCAGGTGGAGGAGAAGGCGCGTCTGCCGCGCGGCGTCACCGCCGTCTCGCTGACCGCGCTGCACCGCGCGGTGCTCGGCGCCGCGCACGCCGATCCGCAGGGCCGTCTGCGGGTGCAGGCAGAACGCCATGACGACGAGGCCCCGGCTCCGGTCAAGACCCGGGAGCTGGAGCAGGAGTACCGCGCGGTGGTCGAGGAGCGCCTCGAGCTGCGCGGCGATGACGGCCGCGTCACCGCATTCCTCCGGTCGATCACAGGTGCCGCCGCGCTGGCCGACACCGCGGGCTACTCGCCCGAGCTGTCGTTCGAGCAGAAGGTGCGCCTGCTCGAGGAGCTGGACGTGGTGGAGCGGCTGAAGCTCGCCCTCGAGCTCCAGCGTGAGTCGCTGGCTCAGGCGCAGGTGCGGCAGCGCATCCGCGACGACGTCGAGTCGGGAGCCAACAAGCAGCAGCGGGAGTACTTCCTGCGCAAGCAGATGGAGTCGATCCGCAAGGAGCTGGGCGAGGACGACGAGTCGGTGATCGACGAGTACCGCACCAAGATCGAGGAAGCGGGCATGCCGGAGGCCGTGCGCGAGCAGGCCGACCGCGAGCTGGCGCGCCTCGAGCGTATGGGCGACCAGTCCGGTGAGGCGTCGATGATCCGGTCGTACATCGACTGGCTGATCGCCGTGCCGTGGGGCTCGCGCAGCGAGGAGCGGCTCGATCCGGTCTACGCCCGCGAGGTGCTGGACAGGGATCACGCCGGCCTCGAGGACGTCAAGGAGCGCATCACCGAGTATCTGGCCGTCCGCAAGCTGCGGGAGGACCGCGGCATCAGCGAGGACAAGCGCTCCGGCGCCATCCTCACGCTGATCGGGCCCCCGGGCACCGGCAAGACCTCGATCGGCGAGTCGATCGCCCGTGCGACGGGCCGCGAGTTCGTGCGCATGTCGCTGGGCGGCGTCCGCGACGAGGCCGAGATCCGCGGCCACCGTCGCACCTACATCGGCGCGCTGCCGGGACGCCTGGTTCGTGCGCTGCGCGACGCCGGCACGATGAACCCGGTGATCATGCTCGACGAGGTCGACAAGGTCGGCGCCGACTGGCGCGGCGACCCGTCGTCGGCGCTGCTCGAGGTGCTCGACCCGGCGCAGAACCATTCGTTCCGGGACCATTACCTCGACGTCGAGCTCGACCTGTCCGAGGTGCTGTTCATCGCCACGGCCAACGTGGCGGACTCGATCCCGGGCCCGCTGCTCGACCGCATGGAGGTGATCCGCTTCGACGGGTACACCACCGACGAGAAGGTGGCGATCGCGCGTGGCTACCTGTGGCCGCGGCAGCGGGAGCGAAACGGCCTGCTCGAAGACGAGGTCAGCGTCTCGGACGACGTGCTGAAGACCATCGTCACGGAGTACACCCGCGAGGCGGGCGTCCGCCAGCTCGAGCGTGAGCTCGGCACGGTGCTGCGCAAGACCGCGACGCAGATCGCGTCCGGGACGGCGCAGCCGCCGGTGGACGTCACTGCTGACCAGGCGCGCTCCGCGCTCGGCAAGCAGCGGTTCTTCCAGGAGGCCGCGATCCGAACGGCGGTGCCAGGAGTGGCAACGGGGCTGGCCGTGACCGGGACGGGCGGCGATGTGCTGTTCGTCGAGGCCACGTCCGTCGCGGGCGGCTCCGGGCTGGAGCTGACCGGCCAGCTGGGCGACGTGATGAAGGAGTCGGCGCGGATCGCGCTGTCCTACGTCCGCGGGCACACCGCGGAGCTGGGCATCGACCCCTCCGCCTTCGAGGACACGGGCTTCCACGTCCACGTCCCGGCGGGTGCCATTCCGAAGGATGGCCCCAGCGCCGGCATCACCATGGTCACTGCGCTGGCGTCGCTGTTGACGGACCGCAAGGTCAAGCACACCGTCGGCATGACCGGTGAGGTCACGCTGCAGGGGCGGGTGCTGCCGATCGGCGGCCTCAAGCAGAAGGTGCTCGCCGCACACGCGGCGGGGCTCACCGACGTGATCCTGCCCGAGCGGAACCGCGCCGACCTCGAGGACGTCCCCGAGGATGTGCGCGAGAGCATGAACTTCCATCCGGTGATGACGGTGGACGAGGTGCTCGCACTCGCGCTCGAGCCGGCGGCCGACCGCGGCCTGGCCTCGGCCTAGCGTTCGTCAGCGTCCGCTGCGGGTGGTCATCGCCCGCAGCGGACGCTGGCACGCGCCACGCCGGCGCGTGGATGGCGCACGGTGACGGCCACCTCGGCTCCATCCGGCGCCTCCACCACCCACTCCAGCCGGGAGCGCTCGCTGCTCGGCTCGTTGCCGACGCCCCAGCCGAGCATGCTGGTCGCGACCGGCCGTCCGCTCGGGTGGCCGGCCTCGACGTGGGACTCGCCTGCCGCCAACCGGGCGCCGTCGGGCAGTTCCAGGTCGACCTCCATCGGCCGCACGGCCTTGCGGTCGAGCGCCTTCTGCGACACGTTGGCGGGCAGCCAGCCGGTGTTCTGGACGACCAGGCGGATGCGGTGGGCGCCCTCCCCGACCGGCTCGCTGGTCAGCGACCGCACCTCCAGCCGGGGGGTCACCAGCGCGAGGAACACCGCCCAGTCGGAATGGGGCGCGACCTCCGCCTCCAGCCGCGCGAGCGGCACGTTCCCGAGCGCGTACATGTCGTCCCAGCCTCCGATCTCGACCGGCCCGAGCTGCGGGTGCTCGAACGGATACCAGTCGACGTAGCCCGTGCCCGGCAGCTCGCGGTCTGCCCAGTCGAGCATCTTCAGGTCGTCCTCGATCGGGTGGTCCTTCCACCAGTCGATGAACCGCATGCCGACGTCGACCCCGGCCGCGCGCATGGGGCTCCAGAACTCGGTCGTCCACCCGAACACGCCCAGGTGCTCGTAGATCCAGTCGTCGAAGGCCCCTCGCATCCAGGTCTTCGGCTCGTACTGGAAGTGGTGGTACACCGACGCGTTGGGGTAGCCCGTGCGCCTGCTCGCCTCGTCGGACACCCGCGTGTAGACGCGCAGGTCGGCCGGCGGGAAGTCGTCGTCCGGGCGCGCCCCGTAGGGACGCAGGTGCACGGCGCCGAAGGTGTGGTAGCTGACCGCCATCGCGATGTTCGGGCGGTCGACGATCGCCTGCACCGCTGCGCGGATCTCAGGCTCGGAGGCCGGGTAGTCGCCGGCGCCCTCCTGGTCGGCGTGCGGCTGCCAGTCGTAGGGGAAGTTGCGGTTGAAGTCGAGCCCGGCCAGCTCAGGGGCGACCTTGACGATGTCGCCGTCGTAGCCGACCAGATGTCCTTCCGCGAGCATCCGGTAGGCCGGGCCGCCGCCGCCCTCGAGCGGCCGCGGCACCATCAGGCGCGGGTGCTCGGGGTGGGGCATCCAGTGGCCGGTCTCGTCCGGGACGCGCATCGTCAGGATGCGCCCGTCGCCGTCGACATCCGAGATGTGGAGCCCCGGCTGCTCGTCGGTCAGCGGCCACGGTCGCACGCCGGAGCGCACGTACCGCGGGCGGTCGGCGAGTGCGAGCTCGACGCCGTCCGGGTTGAGGCGCGGCACCACGTAGAACGCCCGGCCCGACAGGGCGCGGGTGACCTGCTCGTCCTCGCCGTGCCGGGTGATCAGGTGGTGGACGAGATGGAGCGCCGCCGTGCCGCCGGTCACCTCGGTGGCATGGATGTTGGCGTCGATCCAGACCGCGGGCTTCTCGCCCGCCGGACCGGTCGACCGATCCGTGATCTCGCAGATCCAGATGTCGCGCTCCTCGTGCGAGGTGCCGATCGACACGATGCCGATCAGCTCCGGCCGCTGATCCGCCCAGCTGTGAAGGAGCTCGGTCAGCTCGGCATAGCGCGGCCAGTGGTCGTACGGGACGGGTGAGACCGGGGCGCGCACGCGGAAATCCTAGATCGTTGATTCCATATCGCCGTGCGGTCTGAGCGGTCGGGGGGCAAGCAGCGCAAGGATCGAGGGAGGGTCGATATCGGGAATATCGACCCGACCGAGGACGCCGCAGCTGCAAGGCCGCAGGCCTTGCAGCGGTCACGACCGATCTGCGATCACGCAGATCGGGAGGGGCCGCTCCCCGATTGCAGGCCGCAGCCGTGGGCAACTACACAGCGCCCGGACGTTCAGGCGCGCGGGGATATGGAATCAACGATCGGGTCAGGGTTGTGAACCGCCGGGGGGTCCGCTACGAATGCGGGGGATGCTCCGCGCAGCCGCCGCCCACGCCCCCGCCGTCGCCCGCGAGCGGAGCGACCGCAGAGTGGCGCTCGTCTGCGCCATCTCGGTGGTCTGGATCGTGGTCGTGCTGGTGGCGGACGAGGGTGCCGGCATCTGGTTCCAGCGGTTCCTCGGGCTGTGCACCTGGGCGCTCCTGATCGGGCTGCTCCGCGGCGAGACGCGGTCGGTGCGCTACCAGGTGGGAGCGGTGATCGTGGCGGCGACCATGCTCGAGTACTCGGCGTCGCCGCTGCTCGGCCTCTACACCTACCGCCTGCACAACGTGCCGAGCTTCGTACCCCCCGGGCACGGCCTCGTGTACCTGGCCGCCCTGACCATCGCCGGGGCGGTGGCCGGCACCCGCGCCGCGGTCTGGTTCCCGCGCGCCGTGCTGGTGATCGGCGGCCTCTGGGCTGCCTGGGGCGTCCTGCTCAGCCCCCGGCCGGACACGGGTGGCGCGTTGCTCTTCCTGTTCCTGGCGGCATTCATCCTCCGCGGCCGGGCTCCGCTGGTCTACGCCGGCGCGTTCGTGGTCACCGCCTACCTCGAGCTGGTCGGGACGCACGTCGGCACGTGGGCGTGGGCGCACCACGACTTCCTCGGCGCGACGACGCTCGGCAACCCGCCGAGCGGGATCGCTGGCGGCTACTGCTTCCTCGACATGGTGGGCATCTACGTCGCCACGCGCCTGTCGCGCGTCCACATGCCGGACGTCGTGCCCGTCCCCGAGCCGGCCGCCGCCACGACGGCCTGAGCCGCTGGACGCCGACCGGTACCTGGAGCGGATCGGGTACGAGGGCAGTCGCGATCCCACGCCGGAGACGCTCGCCGCGCTCCAGCGGGCGCACATGCTGGCGGTACCGTTCGAGAACCTGGACATCCACCTGGGCAGCCGGCTGGTGCTCGACCGGGAGGCGAACTACGAGAAGATCGTCGGGCGCCGGCGTGGGGGCTGGTGCTTCGAGCTGAACGGGCTGTTCGCGGGGCTGCTCGAGGCGCTCGGGTTCGAGGTGACGCTGCTGGGCTCGCGGGTGCACGGCACCGACTGGGTGAGCCAGGATCTTGCGCACCTCCTGCTGCTGGTGCATCTCGACGAGCCGTGGATCGCCGATGTCGGATTCGGCGCGGGGCAGGAGTTCGAGCCGGTGCGCCTGGCCGAGCTGCCGGACCGCGTGATCCCGCACCTGGACGGCCTCTCGGTGCACTTCACGACGGAGCCGAGATCGATCGGCGACTTCGAGCAGGTGTGCGATGACCTGCAGACGTCGCCGGAGTCGGGGTTCGTCCGTACGCGGGTCGCCCATCTGGCGGTTCCCGACGGCCGCATCTCACTGCGGGGGCTGACGCTGACCGAGCGGGTCGGCGACCGCACCGGCGAGCGGGAGCTGTCCGGCGAGGACGAGTGGCGGCAGGTGCTGCGAGAGCGCTTCGGCCTGCTCGTGGATGGTTGATTCCACGGCCGCGTGCGGTCTGGGCGGCCGGGAGGCGAGCAGCGCAAGGATCGAGGGAGGGTCGATATCGGGAATATCGGCCCGACCGAGTACGCCGCGATGCGACAGGTGCAAGGCGGAACGCCTTGCACCGGTC
>DATAHR010000250.1:0-11014 GCA_036263035.1 Gaiellales bacterium
CTGCAGGATGCGGTTCTCCGGGTTCATCGTCGTCTCCCACAGCTGCGACGGGTTCATCTCCCCCAGCCCCTTGAAGCGCTGCAGGTTGAGCCCCTCCTTCGCGAGATCCAGGATCACCGGCCGCAGCTGCTCGAACGTCTCGGCGGTCTCCTCGCGCTTGCCCATCCGGGCCGTGAACGGCGGCCGGCCCACCGTCTCGACCAGCCGGTCGTGCGACGCGCGCAGGCTCCGGTACCCCGGGCTGGTGAACAGCGCGATCGGGAACTTCACGACCTGTGACGATCCCGTCGCCCGCTCGCTCACCTTCACGCGCAACGCGTCGTCTTCGGTGGCAACGACCTCAACGCGATGCGCCTCCTCGTCGTCCCCCACGCCATCGAGATAGGCCTTCAGCTCGTCCAGAGAGCCGATCTCCTGTTCGATCAGCCCGTGGTTCTTCGCGTAGGTGACGACGGCTGCGCCGAACTGCTCCTTGAGCTTGCCGGCCCAGCCCTCGTACTCCTTGAGCACGCGCTGGAACCGCTGCAGGCGGGCCTCGGTCAGCTTGAGCGGCGTTCCGTCCTGGTCGCTGATGTCGATCCGCTCGAGGCGCTCGCGGATCAGCCATTCCTCGAGCTGGTGGTCCTTCTCGAAGTAGCGGACCTCATTGCCCTGCTTCAGCCGGTACAGCGGCGGCTGGGCGATGTAGACGTAGCCGTGCTCGATCAGCTCCTTCATGTGCCGGAACAGGAAGGTGAGGATCAGCGTGCGAATGTGCGCGCCGTCGACATCCGCGTCACAGGTCAGCACCACCTTGTGGTACCGGGCCGTGCTGATGTCGAACTCCTCGCCGATCCCCGAGCCGATCGCCGTGATCATGGCCTGGATCTCGTTGTTCGAGAGCACCTTGTTGATGCGGGCCTTCTCGACGTTGATGATCTTGCCGCGCAGCGGCAGGATCGCCTGGAAGCTGCGGTCACGGGCGTCGACGGCCGAGCCGCCGGCGCTGTCGCCCTCGACCAGGAACAGCTCGGCCGCCTCCGGGTTGGAGATCGAACAGTCGGCCAGCTTGCCCGGGAGCCCGCCGCCACCGAGTGCCGACTTGCGGCGGATCAGGTCGCGCGCCTTTCGCGCAGCCTGGCGCGCCCGGCTGGCGGCGATCAGCTTGTTCACGATCGCCTTGCCGTCGTTCGGGTTCTCCTCGAGGAACTCGCGCAGCTTGGCGTTCGCCGTCGTCTCGACCAGCCCGCGGACGGACGGGTTGCCGAGCTTGGTCTTGGTCTGCCCCTCGAACTGCGGCTCCCGCAGCTTCACGGAGATGATCGCCGCCAGCCCCTCGCGGCAGTCGTCCCCGGTGAGCGCCTCGTCCTTCTCCTTGAGCAGCCCCTTCTCCTTGGCGTACTCGTTCAGGGTGCGCGTGAGCGCCGCCTTGAAGCCGGAGAGGTGCGTGCCGCCCTCATGCGTGTTGATGTTGTTGGCGAACGTGAACGTCGACTCCACGTAGCTGCCGTTCCACTGCATCGCGACCTCGACGTGCCCGTCGTCCGTCTCGTTCTCGAAGTAGATGACGTTCTTGTGGACGACGTCCTTGCCGTGGTTGACATGCGCGATGAAGTCGCGGATCCCGCCCTCGAAGTAGAAGTCGGCGCGCTCGCCGCCGGCCCGCTCGTCGATCAACTCGATGCGCAGGCCGCTGGTCAGGAAGGCCATCTCGCGCATGCGCGATGCCAGCGTCTCGAAGTTGAACTCGGTCTCGTCGAAGATCTCGGCGTCGGGCAGGAAGGTGACGGTGGTGCCTGTCTCCTCGGTCGCCTCACCCTGCTCCATCGGGCCAAGCGGCTCACCGCGCTCGTACTCCTGCGTCCACACGTACCCGTCGCGGCGCACCTCGACCCGCAGGCGCTCGGAGAGCGCGTTGACTACCGAGATGCCGACCCCGTGCAGGCCGCCGGAGACCTTGTAGCCGTCGCCGCCGAACTTGCCGCCGGCGTGCAGCTTGGTCAGGACGACCTCGAGCGCGGAGACGCCGACGCCTTCCATCACGGCCACCGGAATACCGCGGCCGTTGTCGACCACGGTGCACTGGCCGTCAGGATGCAGCGTTACGACGATGTGGTCGCAGAAGCCCTGTAGCGCCTCGTCGACGCTGTTGTTGACGACCTCGATGACGAGGTGCTGGAGCCCACTGGGCCCCGTGGAGCCGATGTACATACCGGGCCGGCGGCGAACCGCCTCGAGGCCCTCAAGAACTGTGATGTCTTTAGCGTCATAGCCGGACTTTGGCAACAGAAACCCGCTTGAAATCGAGGAAAACCGACATCCTGCAGTTTACCAGAGGGCACCGCTGGAACCCCCGCCGGAACCTGTCAGGATGGTGTCACGAATCGCGCGCCAGCGAGGACGCGATCGCCCGCTCAGCGGCCGCCCGCAGCTCCGGATCCGCAATCCCGGCGGCCAGCGCGCGTGCCTGCAGCAGCTGCTCCGCGGTCGGCTCGAGCGGAGTGGCCTGCGGAGCCGTCACAGGGCCGACGTCAGGCGCGTCCACGTCGCCCACCTCGAACCGCAGCGGCGGCGGCTCGCGCCCGAGCGCCGCTTCCAGGCGCCGGCGCAACCGGCTCTCGAGCAGCGTCAGCTCGCTCGCCCACGAGGAGCTGGCACAGTGCACCACCAGGGCGTCGCCGGAACGCCGGACGGGAAGCGAGCGGCGGGCAACCTCCTCGCCGACCGCCGAGCTCCACACCCGCCGCGCCTCGGCCACCATGGGATCCACCTCGGGGACGCGGCCGAGCCGGCGCACGTCGCGGTCGATGCGCTGCAGATCGCTCACGCAGCCGCCACCATTCCCGCCTCGACCGTCAGCACGGCAGCGCCACGCGACCCCAGGTCGGCCCGGTCGGTGGTCGTCACAATCGTCTGCTGGAACGGCTCCACCGCCGAGAGCAGGAGCGCGCGACGGGATGCGTCGAGCTCGCCGGTGACGTCGTCGAGCAGCAGCAGCGGCATCTCGTCGCGCTCCTGCGAGAGCAGATCGGCCTCCGCCAGCAGCAGGGCCAGCAGCGCCCGTCGCTGCTCACCCTGGGAGCCGTACGTCCGCAGATCGCGCTCGTGCTCGAGCAGCATCACGTCATCCAGGTGCGGGCCGGCGCCGGTGACCGCCCGCTCGACATCGCGACCGCGCCGCTCACGGAGCACGGCCGCCACCGACGTACCGGGTGCGACGTTCGGCTGGTACCGCAGCGGCTCGATACCCGGATCGCCGCCGAGCTCGGCCAGGCGTCGGGCGAACGGATCGGCCAGGCGTGAGACCAGGCGAGCGCGAGCGGCCACCAGCTGCTCGGCCGCCTCGGCGAGCAGCGTGTCCCACGGCTCGAGCGCATCGGCACCGGCCGCACCCGCTCGCACACGGCGCAGCAGGTGGTTTCGCTGCGCGAGCCTACGTCCGTATTCGGACGATTGAGCCGCGAGCACCGGCCATAGCCTGGCCAGGATGCGATCGAAATAGGTGCGGCGAAGCGCCGGGGGGCCCTGCACCAGCCGCAGGCGGTCGGGAGTGAACACGAGCACGGGAAATCGCGCGAGCAGGCGCTCCATCGATCGCTCGGGCGCGCCGTCCACCGTTACGCGCTTGGGCTCGCCCGGCCGGTACCCGATCTCCACCGCAACCTCCCGGCCCGCGACCTCCGCCCGGCTCTCGACGCGAGCCACCTCGGAGCCGAAGCGGACGACCTGCGTCTCGTTCGACGTCCGCGGCGAGTATCCGAGCAGCCCGAAGTGGATCATCTCGATCAGCGCCGTCTTGCCGGCGCCGTTGGGGCCCACCACTCCCACCAGGCCCGCCGGCAACTCCACCTCGACGCGCGGATAGCAGCGGAACTCCGTCCCGCGCACGGCAACGGCGCGCACGAGCCCGGGATCAGGAGGGCAGGCGGATCGGCATGATCAGGTACCAGAACGATCCGTCGTCACCCTGCAGCAGGCCCGGGCGCAGCGAACTGATCAGCCGCAGACGGACGGTGTCCCCCTCCACGCTCTCCACGCCGTCCCGCAGGAAGTCCGGGTTGAAGCCGATCTCGAGCTTGTCGCCGTGGAACTCCACCGGAAGCGACTCGCGCGCCTCACCCACATCCTGCGTCTGCGCGGTCAGGGTCAACGACCCCTCCTCGAAGCTCAACCGCACGGGCAGGTGCCGCTGCGCCATCAACGCGGTGCGGCGGATGACATCGAGCAGCTCCTCCTTGGAGATCGAGACCTCGTGCTCAAACGACTGGGGCAGCAACTGACGGTAGTTCGGGAACTGGCCGTCGATCCGGCGCGCCGACAGCCAGATGCCATCCATACCGAACAGCACCTGGTTCTCCTGCACCGAGACCTCGAGCTTGTCGCCCGAGGCGATACGCGCCACCTCGGTGAGGGCTCGTGCGGGCACGATCGCCTGCACCTCACCGGTGGCGCCGGGAAGCGGCGACTCCTTGACCGACAGCCGGTAGCTGTCCGTGGCGGCCATGGTCACCGTCCCCTCGCCCAGCTCGACCAGCACGCCGGTCAGCACCGGGCGCGACTCGTCCTTCGATGCGGCGCGGCCGACATGGGCGACCGTATCGACGAACGCCTCGCGGTCGACGGTGAACGACGAGCCGGCGGGCATGGGCAGCTGTGGAAAGTCCTCCGCACTCTGCGTCGCCAGCGAATAGCGGCTGGGCCCGCACTCGATCTGCGCAGCGCCGGTGCCACCCGGCTGGTCGATGGTCACATCCTCCGCGGGCAGGGCGCGGACGATGTCGAGTAGAAGCCGGCCGGGCAGGACGACGTCTCCGGGCTCCTCCACCCTGACGTCGAGCGGGACCCGAAGCGAGATCTCCATGTCGGTGGATGCCAGCTCCGCGCCATCAGCGGCGGCACGGATCAGGATGCCCGACAGGATCTGCACCGTCGAGCGCTGCGACACGCCGCGTGCCGCGATCTGCAGTTTCGCCAGGAGCTCATCCTGGGAGCAGATGATCTTCATACAGGTGCGCTCCTCATTGCTGCATCTTCTTGGTTTAAGGAATTAAAGGAGGTTATAGGAGTAGGCCCTGTGCATGGTGCGGAAAAGTGCCGCAATGCCGCTCCGTTCCTGCATCGAAGCGGTTGACGCGGGTGGGGATACGCCGGCCGGTTTTCCACGGTGCCGCAGCGGCCGGTCGGTCGAGATGGGGAAGGCAGTGGGTCCCTGAGCACCTGTCCACATGCTTCCCACCGTGCGTTCAACGGCCCTGCTTGATGCGCGTCGTCAGCTCCTGGACGACGTTGAACGCCTCGCGGTCCTCCTTGAGGACGCGGGCGATCTTGTTCACACCGTGCAGGACGGTCGAATGGTCGCGGCCGCCGAACTTGGCTCCGATCTTGGGGAGCGATGCATCGGTCAGCTCGCGGCACAGGTACATGGCGATGTGCCGTGGGTAGGCGATCGACTGCTGTCTGCGGTCGCCGCGCAGCTCCGTGATCGACAGGTGGAACATCTCGCTGACCGCGCTTTGGATCTGCTCGATCGTGATCGGCCGGGTCGCCCCCTGAGGAAACAGGTCGCGAAGCACCTCTTCGGCGACCTCTGTTGTGATCGGCCGGCCGGTCAGCGAGGCGTACGCCACCACGCGGGTGAGTGCACCTTCGAGCTCGCGGATGTTGGTGGTGACCCGGTCGGCGATATACGTCAGCACCTGGGGATCTGCGATCTCGATCCGCTCCGTCATCACCTTCTTGCGGAGGATCGCGATGCGCGTTTCCAGGTCAGGCGGCTGGACGTCGGTGATCAGTCCCCATTGAAAACGCGAGCGCAGCCTGGACTCGAGCGTTGCCAGCTCATGCGGCGGCCGGTCGGAGGACAGCACGATCTGCTTGCCGGCCTCATACAGGCTGTTGAACGTGTGGAAAAACTCTTCCTGCAGGCGCTCCTTGCCCTCGATGAACTGGATGTCATCCACCAACAGCAGGTCGTAGGTGCGGTAGCGCTGCTTGAAGTTGACCATCCGCCCATCCCGCATGGAATCGACGAACTCGTTGAGCACGGTCTCGGTCGTCACGTAGCGGACGTTCAGCCGCGGGTGCTGCTGGAGCACGTAATGGCCGATCGCCTGGAGCAGGTGCGTTTTCCCCAGGCCGGTGCTCCCGTGGATGAACAGCGGGTTGTAGGACTGGGCGGGCGACTCGGCGACGGCCAGGGCCGCGGCGTGGGCGAAGCGGTTGCTCGCGCCGATCACGAAGACGTCGAAGGTGTACTTGGGGTTGATGCCCGTGCCGGCCGCCGGAGCCACCGGTTCGCGCTCGCTCTCGGGCTCCGGTTCGCGCGTGTCCACCACATCCGGCTCCGCCGCCCGCGCGACCGCATCGGCCATCGCGACGCGCAGCTCGACCACGAGCTCGTGCTCCGCCGCGGCGGCGTCGAGCAGGCTCGCGAAGTGCCCCTCGATCCAGTTCTTCGTGAACTCGTTGGGCACGGTCACCACGAGCCGGGTGTCGTCCTGGTCGACCGCGCGAGCGCTGCCGAACCAGGTGGTGTAGGTGCCTTCGTTCAGCATCTGCTGGAGGCGCTGGGAGATTGTCTCCCAGCTGGCGCTGGCGGTCGGCTCCTGCTGCATCGAACGGCGAGTGTAACCCGCTGCCTGCGGCCCGCACAACACCCATCGCACTGCGCGCCGGGAGGCCGACAACCCGCATGTTTGCAGGGAAAACACCGGTTTCCCACATCGCCGTCCACAGATGTGGAAACAGCTTCGCACATGGTGTCGGTCCGGAAAAAGGCCTGCTTGCGCGGCCCTTTCCACCATTCCGGCCGCAGCCTTCCGCCCCCGGCTTTTCCACAGCGAAAAATCTTCGTGCTGGGAGCGTGCTTTGGCCGGGGCGCCCGCCGCAATGCCTGCTCTATACTGCCCGTCCCGATGAAGCGCACCTATCAGCCCAACACCCGCAAGCGCGCCAAGACCCACGGATTCCGCAAGCGCATGAGCACCCGTGCCGGCCGCGCGGTGCTGAAGCGGCGCCGGCTCCGTGGCCGCAAGCGCCTCTCTGCCTAGGTGTCATCCATATGACCGGCGACCGAGCGTCCGCTCACGCCGCGCCACCCAAGCGCGGACGGCTCACCCGCGCCGCGGAGTTCGACGCGGTCACGCAGCTCGGCCGCTCGGTCGGCGGCAGGTACCTGACGCTTCGCTACCGGGCCGCCGAGGGCGGTGATGTGGCGAGGGTCGGCTACGCGGTGCCGCGCAAGGTGGGCGGTGCGGTCGACCGCAACCTGGTCAAGCGACGTCTGCGCGAGGCGGTGGCGCGGAACGAGCGGCTGCTGTTGCCGGCGACGGATTACGTGCTGATCGCGCGTCCCGGCCTGGCGGCCGCCGCAGAGGCGCAGGGCTTCGACTGGCTGGCGGGCCAGGTGGAGGAGCTGCTGCGGGCCGCAGCCGAGAAGCCGGGCGGCTCGTGACGGCGCTCCTGATCTGGACGCTTCGCATCCTGCGGGCGGCGCTGACGCCGTTTCAGGCGATGGTGTCCCTGACCCCGCGGACGTGCCGGTATGAGCCCACCTGCTCGCACTACGCCGAGCAGGCCATCCGCCGGCATGGCCCGATCCGCGGGCTTGCGCTCGCAACCGGCCGTCTGCTCCGCTGCCACCCCTGGTCGCGGGGCGGATATGACCCGGTTCCCGGCACGGAACGGAGCGCGCACCCGTGATCGAGCTCTTCATCGTCCTGCAGCAGATCGAGGACGTGCTGCGGCACATCATCACCTTCTACCACGACACGCTGGGGGTGAACTGGGGCTGGGCGATCGTGCTGCTGACGGCGACCGTCCGCGTCGCCATCCTGCCGCTGACCATCAAGCAGTTCCGGTCGATGGCCGCGATGCAGCGCATCCAGCCGAAGGTGAAGGCGCTGCAGAACAAGTACAAGGGCAAGAACGACCCTGACTCCAAGCGGGAGATGCAGCAGGAGCTGATGGGGCTCTACAAGGAGCACAACGTCAATCCGTTCGCCTCCTGCCTCCCGCTCGTCTTTCAGATGCCGGTGTTCATCGGCCTCTACCAGACGCTTCGCAGCTTCAACCCAACCGGTGACAAGTCATTCGCGGGCATTCCGGACATCTTCGTCAACCTGAACCAGATCGGCGGCGCCACCGAGATCATCATGGTCGTGGCCTACTGCCTCTCGATGCTGGGCTCGACGCTGCTGTTCTCGTTCGTCCAGGACCGCCAGCAGAAGATCCTCTTCGCCAGCATGTCCGTCATCTTCATCCCGTTCATCCTGCGCGTGCCGGCCGGCGTCGGCATCTACTGGATCACCACCAACCTGTGGACGATCGCGCAGCAGGGGATCGTGAAGAAGACCATGGGGCACCACTTCCCGGTCGTTCAGAAAGACGAGCGCGAGAAGCACGCGCAGCAGCCGCGCACGTCGCGCAACCCACCGAAGACGGAGGGCGGCGGCGGTGGCGGGGGCAAATCCAAGGGTCCTGCGCGGTCCCAATCGCGCCGGCCGAAGAAGCGGCGATGAGCCAGCGGGTCGAGGTCGAGGCGACCGGCGAGACGGTGGGCGAGGCCCGCTGGTCGGCGCTGCATGATCTGGAACGCCGGTTCCCGTCGCTCGACCGCTCTGCCGTCGAGTTCGTGGTGGTGTCGGAGGGGCAGCGCGGCCTGCTGGGCGTCGGCTACGAGCCGGCCCGCGTGCTTGCCTCCGTGACGGTCGATGAGGAGGCCGCAGCGCCGGCGCCGCGTCCTGCACGTGACGAGTCCGCGCCCGTCGCAGCGGTTCGCGAGCTCCTGGAGACGGTACTGGACGCCCTCGGGATCGATGGCGACCTCGACCTGGTCGAGCGCGACGGCGCCGTCACCGCGACCGTGCACGGATCCGATCTGGGCCTGCTGATCGGCAAGCATGGGCAGACGATCGACGCGATCCAGTACCTGGCGAACGCCATGCAGCATCGCGGTCAGGAGCAGCCGCTGGAGGTGATCGTCGACGCCGAGGGATATCGCAAGCGGCGCGAGCGGACGCTGCACGAAGTGGCGGTGCGGGCGGCGGCCGAGGCGCGGCGCACCGGGCAGCCCGTGGAGCTCGAGCCGATGACGTCGGTGGAGCGCAAGATCGTCCACACCAAGGTGCAGTCGCTCGGCGGGCTGGCCACGGCGAGCGAGGGCGCGGAGCCCAACCGCTACATCGTGGTCAGGCCGGCCGACGAGCCCGAGGTGTAAAACGTGAAACGGCTCGAGCCGGCGCTCGAGCGGTACTGCGCCCTGGTCGCCGCTGCCGACGTGTCGGTCACGGCGTTGCGATCGCCCGAGGCCATCCGGGCAGAGCTGGTGGATGACGCTCTGTCCGCCCGGCGGCTGATCGGGGACGTCCTGCCCGCACGCACGGTCGATGTGGGCAGCGGCAACGGGTCGCCCGGGATCCCGCTTGCCATCGCCTACGACGCGCCCGTGACGCTGCTCGAGGCGGTTGGCCGGAAGGGGCGGTTTCTCGCGTCTGTCTGTGAGCAGCTGTCGATCCCCGCCACAGTCGTTTACGAGCGGTCGGAGCTGCACGCGCGCGGCAGTGGCCGCGACGCCTATGACCTTGCGCTCGCCCGTGCCCTCGCGCCTCCCCCGGTTGCCGTCGAGCTGTGCCTTCCGCTCGTCCGGCCGGGCGGCCGGGTCGTGCTGTGGACGGGCGCACTCGATCCTGCGCTGCTCGATCCCGTCGCCGGCCAGATCGGCGGCCGGGTGGTCTCCGCGGTTACCACGACAGGCGACCGGATGCTGGTTGAGCTGGAGAAGATCGCCCCGACGCCGGAGCGCTTTCCGCGCCGCCCTGGCATGGCCGGGAAGCGTCCGCTCGCGTCGCTACCATCGACCCGATGACCTCCCGGGTGTACGCCCTTGCCAACCAGAAGGGCGGTGTCGGCAAGACCACGACCGCGATCAACATGGCGGCCTGCGTCGCCGAGGCCGGAACCCCGGTGCTGTTGATCGATCTCGATCCCCAGGCCAACGCCACCACCGGCCTCGGGTTCCGGCCGGACGAGCTCGACGCCAGCACGTACGACCTGCTGCACGGACGGCCGTTGGAGGACGTCGTCGTTGAGACCGGCGTCCCGAACCTCTATCTTGCGCCTTCACATCCCGACCTGGCGGCGGCACAGGTGGAGCTGTCGAACGGCGACACGCTGCTCCGCGATCTGCTTGCCGGAACCGGGGAGAGGTATCCGTACGTCTTCGTCGACTGCCCACCGTCGCTCGGGCTGCTGACCGTGAACGCGCTGTCGGCGGCGAACCGTCTGATCGTGCCGGTGCAGTGCGAGTACTACGCCCTCGAGGGTCTCGCGCAGCTGCTGCAGAGCGTCGAGCTGGTGCGAACCCGTCTCAATCCCCGGCTGGGCGTGACCGGCGTGCTGTTGACGATGTACGACGCGCGCACCACGCTGGCGCGTGACGTCGCGTCGGAGGTGCGCGAGCACTTCGGCCCGCTCGTCTTCGACACCGTCGTTCCGCGGAGCATTCGGCTGGCCGAGGCGCCGAGCCATGGTGTACCGATTACGCGGTACGATTCGAGGTCCGCGGGGGCGGATGCGTACTACCGGGTGGCTCTGGAGGTCGTCGAGCGTGGCTAAGAATCGGGGTTTGGGACGTGGCCTCGCCGCGCTCGTCGCCGAGTTCCCGGCGGGCCAGGTCACGTTGATGGAGCTGGAGATGTCGCAGATCCGGCCGAATCCGCGCCAGCCCCGCAGCGTGTTCGACCCCGATGCCATCGAGACGCTCGCCGAGTCGATCAAGAGCGAGGGGGTGGTGCAGCCGATCATCGTCCGCGATACCGGCGACGGCTACGAGATCGTCGCGGGCGAGCGCAGATGGCGGGCGGCGCAGCGCGCCGGCCTGACTACGATCCCGACGATCGTCCGGCCGCTCGACGAGCGCGAGGCTATGATCACGGCGCTCGCCGAGAACGTCGCGCGCGAGGACCTGAACCCGGTCGAGCAGGCGCGCGCATACGCCGTACTCGCAGATGAGCTCAGCCTCAGCCAGACCGAGATC
>DATAHR010000251.1:0-25676 GCA_036263035.1 Gaiellales bacterium
GCAACGAAGGCGTCGACCCGGCCGTCGGGTACCTGGTCGAGGATCTCCAGCGCGGTACCGCAGTAGTGGGCGGCGGGGTTCGCCTCGTTCGCGTACTGGAACGGCATGAACACGCCGGGGTCGCGCTCGGCGATCGAGCGCGCCATCGCGACGGCGCCGTTGGAGCCGAGGTTGCCCGGCGAGAAGATGATCTCGGCGCCGTACATGCGCAGCAGCTCGACCCGCTCCTGCGTGGCCGACTCCGGCATCACGACCGACACGGGGTAGCCCTTGACCTTGCCGATCATGGCCAGGGCGATGCCGGTGTTGCCGCTCGTCGGCTCGAGAATGCGCTGTCCGGGGATCAGCTCGCCGGTGTCCTCGGCCGCCTCGATCATCGAGAGCGCGACACGGTCCTTTACCGAGCCGGTCGGGTTCTGCTCCTCCAGCTTCGCGAAGATGCGGACGCCCTCCTTCGGCGTCATCCGCGGCAGCTCCACGAGCGGCGTGTTACCGACGGCGGAGAGGGCGGCGACCCGTTCGGTCTGCAGGCAAGACATTAGATGATCGACCCCGCATCCCCGCACGCCTGAACGTGCAGGCGGTCGTCGTTGGGCGAGCTGTCGGGCGGCTGCGACAGGAAGCCTGCGCATCGCTGCGTCCTCGGTCGGGCCGATATTCCCGATATCGACCCTCCCTCGATCCTTGCGCTGCTTGCCTTCCAGCCGCTCAGGACGCTCGGCGACGCGAGGTCGATCATCTAGCGACCCCCGGCCATCGCAGGCAGCACGATCACCGTCGCGTCCGGCGCGACGCTCGTCTCGAGCCCGTCGCCGAGGCGGACGTCCTCGTTGTTCACGTAGACGTTCACGAAGCGGTTCAGCTCGCCGCCGTCGTCGAGCAGGTGGGCCCGGATCCCCGGGTACCGGGTGGTCAGGTCGTCGAGCAGCTCGCGGACGGTCGCGCCGTCGGCGTCGACCTCACGGGCGCCTCCGACGGCCTGCCGGAGGATGGGGGGCATGCGGACGGTGCTCACTTAGGCGACAGCCTCCTTGATGGTGAAGGTGGGAGCGGCGGACACGGCCCTGGCCGGCGCTGCGCAGAACTGCTCGTAGTCGATGAACTCGATCTCCTCGGGAGACTTGCTGCACACCGGGCACTCAGGGTCGCGGTGCATCTTCAGCTCCACGAACTCCATCGCCAGGGCGTCGTAGCGTAGCTGCCGTCCGATCAGCGGATCGCCGACGCCGAGCAGCAGCTTGACCGCCTCGGTGGCCTGCAGGGTGCCGACCACGCCGGGCAGCACGCCGAGCACGCCGCCCTCCGCGCACGACGGCGCCATCTCCGGCGGCGGCGGCTCCGGATACTGGCAGCGGTAGCAGGGGCCGACGCGCGGCGCGTACACCGTCACCGAGCCCTCGAACTGGTAGATCGAGCCGTGCACGACCGGCACGTTGGCTACGAGGCTCGCGTCGTTCAGCAGGTAGCGCGTCGGGAAGTTGTCCGTCCCGTCCACGATCACGTCGTAGCCGGTGATCACGTCCAGCACGTTCTCCGACGTCAGGCGCTCGCTGTACTTGACGATGGTGACGTCCGGGTTGAGCGCCTTCAGCGCCGTCTCGGCCGAATCGACCTTGGGCATGCCGATCCGGTCCTCGGTGTGGAGGATCTGCCGCTGGAGGTTCGAGCGGTCGACCACGTCAGCGTCGATGATGCCCAGGGTGCCGACGCCGGCCGCGGCCAGATACAGCGCCGCCGGCGAGCCGAGGCCGCCCGCGCCGATCAGCAGCACCTTGGAATCGAGCAGCTTCAGCTGCCCTTCCTCGCCGACCTCGGGGATCAGCGTGTGGCGGCTGTAGCGCTCGAGCTGCTGGGGCGTGAGCGTCCGCGGCAGCTTCCACTCGTGGCCGTTCTGCTTCCAGTCGGCGAACCCGCCGCGCAGCGAGACCACGTCCTGGAAGCCCAGCTCCGCCAGCGTCTTCGCAGCGTACGCGGAGCGGTTGCCCGCCGCGCAGTAGATGATCACCGGCCGCGAGCGGTCGCCCACGGCGTTGTCGATACGCGACTCGAGGTTGCCGCGGGGGATGTGGAGCGCGCCGGGGATGAACCCCTGCTCGTACTCGTCCCGCTCGCGGACGTCGATCAGCACCGGCCCGGGCTGCTCAGCCACCCGCGCCGCAGCCTCCTGCGCCGAGATCTCGGTGATCTCGGACTTCACGGCTGCAAGATGTTCGCGGTACGTGGCCACGCCCATCACCTACCCTTTCCGAAGCGCCCCACACACCAGCGGGGCGAAGAAACTTGTGACCTCAATTGTAGCGGCGGCTGGATCCAAACTCCACGCCGCCTGACTGGATGAACGAGCCCCCTCCCCAACATATTCCCGGGCGCTCCCGGCGCCTCGTCGTGCTGGTGTGCGTGGCGCTCGCCATCGGCCTCGCGGCCGCGGCCGCTGTCGCTCTGACCTCGCGCGGCGGGGGTGCCAGCGCGGCCACGGCGCCGGCACGCTGCTCGCCGCTTCGCGGTTCGCCGCCGCTGAACCTGCAGCTCCCGCACCCGGTGCGGGGTCAGGGCAGCGAGGCGATCGAACATGCCGCCATCGAACAGCTCCCCTCGAGCGACCCGCGGGTGGGCGTCGCACGCGCCATCGCCCGCTACGGCAGCGTCGGGCCGGCGGGCACGCTCGCCGCGCTCGGCCGTCTCGACCAGTCGCAGCCGGTGGTCGGCCTCTACGAGGGGCTGACGCAGCTGTGGGCGGGGAAGTGCAGCGCGGCCGTCGAGCTCCTGCGCCGGGTGCGCTCGGAGGACCTGTACGGCTACTACGGCACCATCGCCGACAACACGCTGCACACGCCGCAGCAGCGGTCCGACTATCCGATCTACATCCCGCCCGACGGCACCCCGCACGGCACCGTGACGCAGATGCGGGCGCTCGTGCGCCGCGAACCGCGCGACTCCGGCGCCTGGCTCGGGCTCGCCGCGGCCGAGCAGAGCGCCTGGCTGCAGAGCCACCACGCGCCCGACCGGCTGGCGGCGCAAGCCGCCGCCCAGCGGGCGCTCCAGGTCGATCCGACGGGCGTGTCGCCGCGTGTGGCGGCGGCCGTGCTGACCTACGACAAGGACAAGCCGGCCGCGACCTTCAGCCAGCTCGGCCCGCTCGTCCAGCAGACCAGCGATCCCACCGAGATCCGGTTCCACCTGGGGCTGCTCCTCTACTGGCTCAACGACGACACCGACGCCGCGGCGCAGTGGCGGCAGGTCGTCGCCGCGTCACCGAGCTCGATCTACGGGCGCACCGCGGCCGCGTTGATGGCGCGGATCAGCTGACGCGCGTGGCGCCGACGTAGGTGTCGGCGTACCACCCGGTCAGCGAGGAGATCTGCACGACGGTGCCGGTGTGGGGCGCATGGATGAACCGGCCGCCGCCCATGTAGATGCCGACGTGCCCGAGGTGGTCGAAGAAGACCAGGTCGCCGGCGCGAAGGTCGGACCGCGACACGTGGAGGCCGGCGCGGTACTGGTCGGCGGCGACGCGCGGCAGGGCCACGCCGAGCCGCGCGTACACGTACTGGACGAGGCCCGAGCAGTCGAAGCCGGACGGGGACTCCCCGCCCCACACGTAGGGCACTCCCAGCTCGGCACGGGCCAGCGCGACCGCGCGCTCGCCGAGGCTCGCGGCATGCGAGTGCCGTCGGCGGTGGCGATGGTGGTGGGCCTTGCCGTGAACCTTCGAGACGTGTGGCGGCGCCACGTAATGGAAGTTGCTCGAGGCGGCCAGGTGCAGCGCGGCCCGGGTGTGCGGGCCGACCTGGCCGTCCACGAGCAGGCCGTGCGAGGCCTGGAACCGCTTCACCGCGTGCAGCGTCTGCGGCCCGAACTCCCCGTCGGCGGGGATGCCGAGCGCCCGCTGCAGCGCCGCGACGGCCGGCCCCACATCGTGCAGCCGGATGACGATCTCGCCGCTCGAGCCGGTTCCCTCGACCTGCAGCGCGCCCCAGGTCTGCGGGCCGACCTCGCCGTCCACCAGCAACGCGTGTGCGCGCTGGAACCGCTTGACGGCATGCAGTGTCTGGGGGCCGAAGATGCCGTCGGCCGGGATGCCGAGCGCCCGCTGCAGACGCACGACGTCCGGCCCGGTGTCGCCGATCCGGAGGATGCGAGGGTGCACCCGGCGCGCCCCGGCTTTCGCCGACGCCTGGTGCTGCTTGCCGGCCGCGTAGGCCGGCGCCCCCATCCCCGCTGCGGTCGCAGCCATCACCAGCGGGACGCTCATGCGGCGCAGCTGGCGCTTGCGGCGGTAGGTCTCGCGCCGGCGCATGGCACGCGACGCGGAAGCCCGCCACAGCTCCGCCGACCCCAGATCCCTCACGGAGGACTGCACGGTGACGACCGTACGCCTCGTCTGTCAGTGGACGGTTAGCTAACCGTGAAGATCTTGAACATGCCGGAAATCGTGCAGTAGATCCGGAACTCCCCAAGCCTGAACGCCTTGACCCCCGAGTGCCGGCGTCTCACCAGGGCGGGCGGCCGTGCACCCAGCGGCCGGCCAGCATCGTGGCGACCACCCTGCAGTCGGCGATGCGCTCCGGGTGCTCGACGATGTCGGTGTCCAGCACCACCAGGTCAGCGGCCAGCCCGGGCAGCAGGCAGCCGCGGGCGCGCTCCTCGCCGACCGCGTATGCCGGGGCGGCGGTGTGGCACGAGATCGCGTCGGCGACGGGGATGCGCTGCTCCGGGTACCAGGGCTCACGCTCGTCCACCGTCCGATGCACCGCCGCCTGGATCGCCGCCAGCGGATCGAGCTCCTCGATCGGCGGATCGGCCCCGAACACAACGTGCGCGCCGGAGTCGAGCAGATCACGGGTGCGGTAGGCCTTCGCCGCCCGCTCACCCCAGAGCGCGTCGGCAACGTCCCGGTCGCTCGTCGCGTGCACCGGCTGCACGCTTGCGATCACGCCCAGCTCCGCGAAACGCGGCAGATCCGCGTCGTCGAGGCACTGGACGTGCTCGATGCGGGGGCGCACCAGCGCCTGCTCCCACGCCTCCCGCGTGCGGGCAAGCGCGTTCAGGGCCGCCCGGTTCGCGCCGTCCCCGATCGCATGGATGGCCATCGGCAACCCGCACGCCGCCGCCCCCTCGGCCGCCTCGGCGAGGTCGTCCTCCGAGAGCAGCTGGTCGCCCGAGCCGTCCAGCATCCACGCCGTGCGTGACCCGAGCGTGCCGTCCATGAATGCCTTCACCGGCCCGACCCGGAGCAGGTCGCTGCCGAACCCCGCCCGCAGCTCGATCGCCCGCGCCGCCGGCAGCGCGTCCAGGGGGATGCTCATCGCAACGCGCAAGGTCAGCCGCCGGTCGGCGTCGTAGCGCTGCCACAGCTCGCGGCCGGCGTGTGCCTGGAAGTCGTGGACGCCGATCACTCCGCGGGCGTTCGCCTCCGCCATGCCGTCTCGGAGCGCCTGGGAGCGCTCGAGCGGGGTGGCGGGCGGAAGCGGGAAGCGCCACGCCTCCCACTCGTGCAGCACGCCGGTCGGGTGGTCGACCCCCTGCGCTCGGAGCGCCGCGCTGTTCACCCACAGCGTGTGATGGTCGTGCGCCCACAGCGCCGCCGGCCGCTCGCCCGTGACCTCGTCGAGGGCAGCTGCCGTCGGCGGGCCGTCGGCCCAGGACGCCTCCAACCATCCCTTGCCGCGCAGCCAGCCCTCGCCGCGCGCCGCCGCCGCCACCGCCCGCAGCGCCTCGGCGAGGCTGCCGCAGCCGTGCAGGTCGAGCCAGGTGCGCTCGAGCGCCCAGTCCAGGAAATGAACGTGGGAGTCGGTGAACCCGGGGAGCACGCAGCGGCCGTCGAGATCCAGCCGCTCGTGCCCGACGGTGTCGGCCTCACCCTCGCGGACGTCCACGCCGCCCGCGATCAGCTCCCCCGCCACCGCGAGCGCCCGGACGCGGGGGAGGCGCGGATCCATGGTGTAGATCGGGCCGTTGTGGAGGATCACGCGGCCGGTAGTCTACGCCGCGTGCCCCCCGCGGAGGAGATCGAGCAGCGCCTGCGGCGGTTTGCCGCGGCCCTCGCCGAGGACGGTCTCGACGCCGCGGTGGTGGTGCAGAGCACCGACCTCGCCTACCTGACCGGCACCAACCAGCAGGCACACCTGATCGTGCCGGCGAGCGGCGAGCCGTGGCTGGGCGTGCGCCGCACCCTTGCTCGGGCCCGGGAGGAGTCCCCGCTGTCGCATATCGACGCGCTGCCGTCGCTGTCCGGCCTGTCCGAGGCGCTGGCCGCTGCCGGGGTCGGAGCCGGTGCGGCGGTCGGCTTCGAGCTGGACGTGCTTCCCGCCGCCCGGTACCTGGGCTACCTGCGCCGGCTCGATGGCTATCGCGTGGGCGACTGCGCGCCGGCGCTTCGCCGGGTGCGGGCGGTGAAGAGCGGCTGGGAGCTCGAGCAGATGCGCCGGGCCGGCGAGCAGGTGCGAGCGGCCGCCGAGGCGGTGCCGTCATTTCTCGGGGATGACGTGTCGGAGTCTCAGGTTCAACGTGAGGTTGAGAGTGTCCTGCGAGCTGCGGGGCACCAGGGGCAGCTGCGCTTCCGCGGCTTCAACCAGGAGATGCACTACGGCCAGGTGCTGTGCGGCCCAAGCGGCGCGGTGCCCGGCTACTCCGACTCACCGCTGTGCGGACCGGGGCCAAACGCCGTGCTCGGCAAGGGGCCAGATGGCCACCGCCTGCGCCGTGGTGATCCCGTGATCGTCGATCTGGTCGGCGGGCACGACGGCTACCTGGCCGACCAGACGCGGACGTTCGCGCTGGGGCCGCTTGACGCCGATCTGCGGGATGCCTACGGGACGGCGGTGGCCATCCTGCGGTCGGTGGAGGGGCTGGTGCGGCCGGGCACAGCCCCGAGCGAGCTCTTCGCCCACGCGGAGCGGGTGGCCGGCGACGCCGGGCTCGGCGACCACTTCATGGGATACGGGCCCGACCGCGTCCGCTTCCTCGGGCACGGCGTGGGCATGGAGATCGACGAGCTGCCGGTGCTCGCGCCCGGCTTCGACGAGCCGCTCGAGCCGGGCCACGTGATCGCCGTCGAGCCAAAGTTCGTGTTCCCGGGCCGCGGTGCGGTTGGAATCGAGAACATGTATGCCGTCACCGACACGGGCTGGGAGAACCTGACCACCGCGAGCGAGGAGCTGATCGAGGTATGAGCGTGCGCCACCCTCAGAGCGAGGAGCAGGAGCTGCTGGTCGAGGCGGTGCGCACCCTGGCCCGCGAGCAGATCGCGCCCCACGCGGCGGAGGTCGACAAGCGGGCCGAGTTCCCGTTCGGGGCGGTCGCGCTACTGCGTCAGAACGACGTCTTCGCGCTGGCCTTCGCGGAGGAGTACGGCGGCACCGGCACGGGCACCCTGACGTTCCTGCGCGCCGTCGAGGAGCTGTCGTACGCCGATGCGACCGTCGGGCTCGTGCTGGCGGTGCAGTCACTCGGGGCGATCGCGATCGAGCTGGCCGGGTCGCCGGAGCAGAAGCAGCGCTACCTGCCCCGCTGGGCGAGCGGCGAGTGGATCAGCGCCTACGCGCTGACGGAGGCCGGCTCGGGGTCGGATGCCCGGGCGATGCGGACGACGGCCCGCCGCGAGGGCGGGGAGTGGGTGATCGACGGCAGCAAGCGGTTCATCACCAATGCCGGCGTCGCGGACACATATGTCGTGTTCGCCCGCACCGAGGACTCGATCTCGGCGTTCATGGTCGAGAAGGACGCCCCCGGGTTCTCGGTGGCGCGGATCGAGCCGAAGATGGGGATCAAGGGATCGACCACCGGCGAGCTGCTGTTCGAGGGCTGCCGTGTCCCGGCCGACGCGATCGTCGGCGATGAGGGCACGGGGTTCCGTACGGCGATGCGCGTGCTCGACCGCTCGCGCCCGGGCATCGGCGCCCAGGCGCTCGGTATCGCCCAGGCGGCGCTCGACTACGCCTTGCGCTACGCGGAGGAGCGCGAGACGTTCGGCAAGCCGCTCGCCGATCACCAGGGGATCCAGTTCATGCTCGCCGACATGGCGGTGAAGGTCGAGGCGAGCCGCGGCCTGCTCTACGACGTCGGCGTGATGCTCGACCAGGGGATCGACGGCTCGGAGCTGACCCGCGCCTCGGCCATGGCCAAGCTGATGTGCTCCGACACCGCCATGTCGGTCACGACCGACGCCGTGCAGATCCTGGGCGGGTACGGCTACATCGAGGAGTACCCCGTCGAGCGGATGATGCGCGACGCGAAGATCACGCAGATCTACGAGGGCGCGAACCAGATCCAGCGCCTTGTGATCGCCCGCGAACTGCGACGGGGAGCCGGCTCGTAACTCCGATATCGAGTACGTCCGATGCGGTTGACAGGATCCCCCACCGGAGACGGTGCTGCATCCCGCTGCAACAGCTGTCCGCGTGGTCATGGGACTCTGCGCCCTCGCGCTGCTCGCCGTGGAGCCGGCCGGGGCGGCGCACCGCGTGCGCTCGACGTACGGTGCCTCGCACGCGTGCACCAGCGGGCAGGTGCGCTGCATGGCGCTGGTCCGCACGCACAACGGCCGGGCCATACACGCTGCGACGCCGGACCTCCTGCCATCGGGGATGGGCCCAACCGATTACCACACCGCGTACCAGCTTCCCACCAAGACCCCGCTCGTGGCCGGGAGCACCACCGTCCACCGGCCGATCACCGTCGCCATCGTCGACGCCTGGGACTACGGGTACGCGTACAACGACCTGACGAGGTACAGCCAGGCCTACGGCCTGCCGGTGCTGCCGAGGTGCTCGGCCACCGTCACCACGTCCTGCTTCCAGAAGATCAACATGGGGGCTCCCACCGGGTCCGCGCGCTCGACCGGGTGGTACATCGAGATGGACCTGGACATCCAGACGGTGCACGCCATCTGCCAGAACTGCAAGATCGTCCTGGTGGAGGCGGCGAGCGACGACGACGTGGTGATGGCGAACGCCGTGAACCGGGCGGCGCGGGCCGCATCGATCGTGTCGAACAGCTACGGCGCGTATGACATCGACGGCTCCCTCGGCTCGCTGGACGCCGCATACAACCATCCGAACAAGGCGATCGTCGTCTCGTCGGGCGACGCCGGCTACGACGTGTCCTGGCCGGCGGCCCTGAACACGGTCGTCACGGTTGGCGGCACGTCGCTGCACGTGAATCCGGACGGGAGCTACGCCGGTGAGACGGTCTGGGGCCCGCCCACCGTGCAGAACTCGGGCGGGACGGGGTCCGGGTGCGCGAACGGGGCGTCAGGTCTCTACCCGGCGATACCGGCGCGAGCGTTTCAGGCCGCGGTCGCGAACTGGGCCGCGACCGGCTGCGGGACGTCGCGCGGGGATAACGACGTCTCCGCCGTCGCAGATCCCGACACCGGCGCGGCCATCTACACCCACTGGGACGGCTGGTGGACGGTCGGTGGCACAAGCCTCTCCGCTCCACTGATTTCCGCGGTGTTCGCGCTCAAGGGGAACGCGGCCAGCGTTCCCTACCCGGCGTCGCTGCTCTATGCGAAGGCTGGGACGACGGCATTCCACGACGTCACCAGCGGCTCGAACGACACCGGGATCACCCCGGTGCCGTGCAACCACACGACGACGGCCTGCGTTGCCGCGCCGGGCTACGACCTGCCCACCGGAGTGGGGACGCCGCACGGCATCGGCGGCTTCTGACCCCTCCACTACGATGCCACGCGTGTCCGCCGCGTCCCGCGTGATCGAGTCCCCCGTCGGCCCGCTGCTTCTGGTCGCTCGCGACGGCGGACTCGGCGAGCTGTGCATGACGCCGTTCGCACTGCCCGAGGACGACGAGCTTGCGCAGCCTGCAGATGCCGATGTGCTCGACGCCGCTGAGCGGCAGCTCGGCGAGTACTTCGAGGGTCGGCTGACCGCGTTCGACATCCCGCTCTCGCTGGATGGCACCGACTTCCAGCGCAGCGTCTGGGGCGAGCTCGTGAAGATTCCCTTCGGTGAGCGCATCAGCTACGGCGAGCTCGCCCGGCGCGTCGGCCGGCCCGGATCGGCCCGCGCCGTCGGCCTTGCGAACGGCCGAAACCCGGTGTCGATCATCGTTCCCTGCCACCGCGTGGTCGGCAGCGACGGCACGCTCACCGGCTACGGCGGCGGGCTCGACCGCAAGGCCTGGCTGCTCGACCACGAGGCGCGGCAGGGGCCGGGTCAGCTGGCCCTCGGGCTCGAAGCCTCCCTACCCGGTTGACCGCGACCGCCGCCGACCCGCTGCGCCAGCGGCAGGCCCATGCCTACAACCGGGCGCGCCGCCGCCTTTCCTGGGCCGATACGCTGGCCGGGCTTGGCTGCCTGATCGTCATCGTCGCCTGGGCCGACAGGCTCGGCGGCTGGGGATGCGTGATCGCGCTGGCCGTCGTCCTGCCGCTGATCTCGCTGCCCTTCGGGTACGCCGGGCACGTGCTGTCGCGCCGAAACGGCCTGTCCCGCCAGACGACCGGCGGCTGGCTGGCCGACCAGGCGAAGGCCCGCGCCATCGGCCTCACGCTGGGCGCCGTCGCAGCGCTGGCGCTGCTCGGGCTGCAGCGTGCGTTCCCGACCTGGTGGCCCATTCCGGCCTGGGTCGGAGCGGTCGCGGTCACAGCCCTCCTCGCCGTCCTCTGGCCGGTGCTCCTGCTGCCGCTGTTCATCCGCAGCGAGCCGCTGTCCGACGGCCCGCTCGCCGATGCGCTGTGGGAGACGGTGCGGGTCACGGGCGTGCCGGTCAAGGACATGCGCCTCCTGCACATGGGCGAGAAGACCTCGGCCGCCAACGCGATGGTCGCCGGGATGGGGCCGACGCTTCGGGTCTATGTCGGCGACACGATCGGCGAGCAGGCGGACGCCGAGCTCGCGATCACCGACACCCGCCTCGTGCTCGCCCACGAGCTTGGCCATCATGCCCACGGCGACACGTGGCGGCTGATGGGGTGGTCCGCCGTCGTGCTGGCCGTGGGAATGGCCGGCGCGTGGCTGGGCGTGCGCGAGCTGGCCCCTGACGGGCCCGGTCACCTCACCTCGCTGCCGTCATTCCTGCTCGGGTTCTCGCTCGCAACCGCGCTGGTGACGCCGCTCGGCGCCGCGTACTCGCGGCGGCTCGAGCGCGCGGCGGACGCCTACGCCGTGTCGGTCACCGGCGAGGGCGAGCGCTACGCGGAGACGTTCGAGCGCCTGGTCGACCAGAACCTGATGGAGCTGGAGCCGCCGCACCTGTGGCACACCCTGACGGCGTCGCACCCCATGCCGGCCGAGCGGATCGCGGCCGCCCGAGCCGCAGCCCCAGCCGGAACGTGACCGGTCGCGGGGTGGTGCAGGAATAGACTTGGGCGGCGCGAACTGCGTCGCGATGCAGTTCGGAATCGGTTCAGCGGCCGAGGCGCTCGACGAGCGGACACGGCCGGATCTCTCGATCGTCGGAGGAGTTGCCGTGGGGCAGGTGATCGCGCTCGCGAACCAAAAGGGGGGAGTCGCGAAGACCACCACCACGCTCAACCTCGGTGTCGCCCTGGTCGAGCGCGGCAAGCGGGTGCTGTGCGTCGACCTCGATCCCCAGTCGAACCTGACGATGAGCCAGGGGATCGACCCGGACGAGCTCGATCGCACCATGTTCGACGTGCTCGTCCACAAGACGCCCCTCGAGGACGTGATCCAGCACCGCGAGGTCGACCTGGCCGCCTCGAGCATCGACCTGGCCGGCGCCGAGCTGGCCCTCTCGTCGATGATCGGTCGCGAGCGCGCCCTGCAGAAGGCGCTGCTGCCGGTGCGCGGGCTCTACGACTTCGTTTTGATCGACACGCCCCCGTCGCTGGGGCTGCTGACGATCAACGCCCTCACCTCTGCCGACGGCGTGATCGTGCCGGTGCAGTGCGAGTACCTCTCGCTGCGCGGGTTGATCCAGCTCGAGAACACCCTGACAATGATCAGGGAGAACCTGAATCCGGACGTCCGCATCCGCGGCATCCTGCCCACAATGTTCGACGGCCGCACGCTGCACTCGCGCGAGGCCGTCGAGATCCTGCAGGAGAACTTCGGCGACCTCGTGTTCGAGACCAAGATCCGCAAGACCATCCGCTACGCCGAGGCGCCCGTGAAGGGCACATCCGTGCTCAAGTACGATTCCAAGGGCAAGGCCGCCCGCGCGTACCGTGAGCTGGCCGGAGAGGTACTACGAGATGGCTAAGCGCAACAGCATGCGGGACGGGCCGCTGGCACAGCTGTTCAAGGCGACCGACGCGGCGCAGGGCGAGAAGCCCGAGGAGCCCGAGGAGCCGCCGCGCGCCCGCGCGAAGCCGAAGGCCGGGCCGGAGCCGGCACGGCCCCAGCTGATCGACCTTCCCGAGCAGGACGATGCCGCCTCGCGCTTCCGCCGGCCGGACGGCCAGCCGTACCTGGCGGTGATCCGCGTCGTCGGCGTCGGCGGCGGCGGATGCAATGCCATCAACCGCATGATCGAGGCCGACGTCAAGGGCGTCGAGTTCATCGCGGTCAACACCGACATACAGCAGCTGCAGATGTCCGACGCGCCGACGAAGATCCACATCGGTCGCGAGGAGACGCAGGGGCTCGGATCCGGTGCCGATCCCGAGGTCGGCCGCCGCGCCGCCGAGGCGAGCTACGACCGCATCAAGACGGTGCTCCGGGGATCCGACATGGTGTTCGTGACCGCCGGCGAGGGCGGCGGCACCGGCACCGGCGCCGCGCCCGTGATCGCCCGCATCGCGCGCGAGGTGGGCGCGCTGACGGTCGGCATCGTCACCTCCCCGTTCGGCTTCGAGGGATCCCGGCGCGGCCAGCAGGCGCGCGCGGGTGTCGAGGCGCTGCGCGATAACTCGGACACGGTCATCGTCATCCCCAACGACCGCCTGCTGCAGGTGCTCGAGAAGGGCACCACCCTGGTGGAGTCCTTCCGGATCGCCGACGACGTCCTGCGCCAGGGCGTGCAGGGGATCTGCGACCTGATCACGCTGCCCGGACTGATCAACCTCGATTTCGCCGACGTCAAGGCCGTCATGTCGGGCGCCGGCACGGCGATGATGGGCATCGGCGTCGCCACCGGGCCAAACCGCGCCGCCGAGGCCGCAACCCGGGCCGTTCACAGCCCGCTGATCGACCACGAGGTGCGGGGGGCCCGCGGGATCCTGCTCTCGATCTCCGGCGGCAGCGACGTCTCGTTGCACGAGGTGAACGAGGCGGCGGAGATCGTGCGGGCCGCCGCGGACGACCGCACGAACATCATCTTCGGCGCCACGGTGGACGAGCAGCTGGCCGGGCAGATGTGGGTGACCGTCGTGGCCACCGGGTTCTCGCTAACCGGAACCCCGGGCACGGCGCAGGCCCGCGCCGACCGGCCGCAGACGCCGGCGCCCGACGACCTGCTCGAGCCGCCGAGCTTCCTGCAGGGGTAGCCCCCCGTGCGCGGCGCGATCGCGGCGGGTCACGAGATGACCGCGCGCGCCGGCGCCGCGGCCCTCGCAGCCGGTGGCACCGCGGTCGACGCGGTGGTGGCCGCGGGCGTCATGTCCTGGGCCGCCGAATCGGCGCTGACGGGGCCCCTGGGAGGCGGATTCGTGCTGGTGCGGCCGGCGCACGGCCGCCCCTCGCTACTCGACGCCTTCACGGCCATTCCCGGGCGCGACCTGCCGGCCTCCCGGCGCCTGGTCGACGTCGAATCGGTGCTGGTGCCGTTCGACGAGCGGACGACGCAGGTGTTCCACATCGGGCCGGCCACGTTCGCCGTCCCCGGCGTGCTCGCCGGCCTGCACGCCGCCCACCGCCGCTTCGGCAGGCTGCCCTGGCGCGACCTGCTGCTTCCCGCCGCCGAGGCGGCCGAGGCCGGCGTGCCGACGAACGCCGGACAGACGCGGGTGTTCGAGGCGATCCGCGTGATCCTCACGAGCACCGCCGAGGCGCGCGGCGTCTTCGCGCCGAGCGGCCGGTACGTGGGGGAGGGCGACGTGATCCGCCAGCCGGAGCTCGCTGCGGCGATCGAGCGTGTCGCCGAGAGCGGCCCGGGTGAGCTGTACGGCGGCGAGCTGGGACGATCGGTGGTCGCGCACCAGGAGGCGACGGGCGGCCGTCTGACGATGGCCGACCTGCGTGCCTACCGGCCGATCTGGCGCCGCCCGCTGCGCACGCGGTATGGCGACGTCGAGCTCGCGACAAACGCGCCGCCGTCGAGCGGCGGCATCCTGATCGCCTACATGCTGGGCGTGCTGGAAGCCACGACGGCCGGGATGCGAGCCGGCGAGGCGCCCACGCTGCGGGCCCTGGCCGAGGCGATGCGAGCCGCGGGGCGGCGCCGCGACCGCGACTTCGCCCGGCTGCTCCACCGCGGCGGCCTGCCCGGACACCTCCTGTCCGCGGCATCGGTCGCGGCCGGCAGGGCCGAGGTGGCGGCCGCTTTGCGCGGCGCGCCGACGGCTGCCCCCGCGCTCGCGAGCGACCGTGGCACGACGCACATCTCCGTTGTTGACGGAAAAGGCAACGCAGCCGCGTTCACCGCGTCGAACGGCAGCCACTCGGGCGTGTTCGTCCCCGGCACAGGGCTGCACCTGAACAACATGATGGGCGAGGAGGATCTTGCAGCCGGTCGACACCTGGGGCCCGGGACGAGGCTGACGAGCATGCAGGCGCCGACGATCCTCGAGCGCGAGGGGGACGTCCGGCTCGTCGTCGGCTCGAGCGGCTCGAACCGCCTGCGCTCGGCGATCGTGCAGGTGATCCGCAACGTCGTCGACCACGGCATGCCGGTGCAGGAGGCGGTGTCGTACCCGCGCGTCCACGTGGAGGGCGACCGGCTCGACTGCGAGGGCGGGCTCGACCCGGCCGAGCTCGAGCGGCTCGAGCGCTGGGGCGAACGGCTGGTCAGGTTCGAGGGGCTGAACCTCTACTTCGGCGGCGCGAATGCCGTCCTGTCGGAGGCCGATGGCACGCTCAGCGCGGCCGGCGACCCGCGGCGCTCGTGCTTCGGCCTCGTCCTCTCCTAGACCGGCACGGCCGGAGCGCGGCGCCTTGCCGCGGAGGCGATGTAGACGCCGGCCAGCACCAGCACCGTGCCCGGTACGAACGTGGCGGGCAGCGGGTCCCGAAGCAGCAGCCAGGACAGACCGGCGCCGAGGATCGGCTGTGCGTAGAGCGACGCGCCGACGACCGCCGCGGGCAGCCCGCTGAGCGCGCGGTTCCAGAGCATGTAGCCGATCACGCTGTTCCCGACGCCGAGGTAGACGACCATCAGCGCGCTGCGCGGTCCTGCGCCGTTCAGCCCGTTGCCCGCGAGCAGCTCGAGCGCCATGGGCAGGAATCCCCACGCTGCGCCAAGCACGCTGATCACGGCGGTCAGCTCGAGCGGGCTGCAGAGCGCCAGATACGCCTTGCTGGAGACCGTGTACCACGAGAAGGCGAGCCCGGTGCCGAGCAGGAAGGCCACGCCGAGCAGGCTCGTGCCGTGCGACGTGCCGAGGCCGGCGACCAGCAGCGATCCGCAGAGGCCGACCGCGAGCCCGGCCGCCGTGCGCCCGCTGAAGTGCTCGCCGAGCAGCAGCGCCGCCCAGACGGCGATCAGCACCGGCTCGAGGCCGACGATGATCGCCGCGATCGCCGAGTTGGCGTGGTTGATCCCGTAGTAGATCAGCACCATCTGACCCCACAGGCCGATCGCGGAGACGGCCAGCAGCCGCAGCCGCTGCGGGTGGGTCAGCCGGCGCAGCACGGGCAGTGCGATGTGGGCGAGCAGTCCGCCGGCGATGAGGAACCGCAGCCCCGTCAGCGTGAACGGGCCGATCGTGCGCAGGGCCACCTCGCTCGCCGGGAAGGAGCCCGCCAGGATGCAGTTGGCTGCAGCCAGCGCGGCGAGCGGGTGCCGCACCGCCGCGGCGCGCGCCTCAGTCGCCGTGCGGCACCTTGCCGTTGGTCTGCGCCCGCTCCCGGATCTCCTCGATCTGGGCGAGCGCCTGGAGGCCCCGCGCCAGCAGGTCGACGATCGCCATCAGCCGCTCGCTCTCGCTGCGCAGCTCGAGCACGCGCTGCTTCTCCGCGGCGGGGAAGTCGACCCTAGCCATGATCACGTAGCTGAGCGGCTGCGGGCCGGCTTGCAGGTCCTCCTCCGGGTCGCCGCCCCCCGCGGCGGCTATCTGCCGGTAGAGGTCGAGCACCGGCCCCGTCTCCTCGCCGGCGGAGAGGTCCTCCGCCGCCGGCTCGACCAGCGCAGTCGTGTACTGGCGCCCGCGCGTGATCTCCTTCACCCGCAGCACCTCGGTTCCGGCGACGACGATGTTCATCCTGCCGTCCTCGAGCTGGTCGAGCACCTCCTCGACCCGGGCGGCGCAGCCGAGCTCGCGCGTGCCGTCCTCGTCGGTGTACAGCAGCAGGAAGTCGTCCTCCTGCTTCAGGCAGTCGCCGATCAGGCGCTTGTAGCGATCCTCGAAGATGTGCAGGGGCATCCGCTCACCCGGCACGAGCACCGTGGGCAGCGCGAAGATGCCGATCTCTCGGGTGGCCATGGAGGCTATTACTGTACCCGCCTCCGATTCGACCATCCGGCCGAGCGCCCGTACAATTGCGCGGCTCCCCGACTGATGACGAAACGGCTGATCATTCTCACTGCCGTCGCCGCGGCGGCATGGCTCGCGACGGCGGCGCCCGCCTCTGCGGCGAGCTACCTGACGGTTGCGCTGGGCAGGGGCCAGTGGGCCTCGGCAACCAGCCAGAAGACGTGCTCGGTGCAGCAGAACACCGTCACGCTGCCCGGCGTCGCCCAGGCGCTCGCCGCCCGCGGCATCAAGCCGACCGTCACGGTGCAGCTGCAGTTCACCCAGGAGACGACGCGCCACTGCGTCGGCCAGATCATGTACGCCAGCTGGAGCGATCTGCAGTCGCTGCACTCGACGTACGGCTGGGAGGCGGTCAGCGCAGGCGACACCACCGCCGACTACACGACGCTGAGCGATGCTGACGTGCAAAGCCACGCCTGCGGCACCCTGGCGGCCTTTCAGGCGCACGGCTTCACGCGGGCGTGGGGGATGTTCGCCTTCCCCAACAGCAAGTCGGATGCCCGCACGCAGGCGATCATCGACTCCTGCTTCTCGTTCTTCCGCGGCTACAGCAACACGAAGACGAACACGCTCCCGATCGCGGCGCCGTACCGTGCCCGCACCTATTCGCTCACCGGCGGCCGCTGCAACGACCCGGCCAGCCCCTGCTCGACGATGCCGCTGCCGACGACGTACGTGTACCTCGATCCGCAGCAGGCGATCTCGCTGATCAACGCCACCCCGGCGACCGGCTGGGCGATCTTCCAGGGCTACCGCTTCGTCACCGGCACGACGCCCAACTGGGACTGCTCCTCGAGCGACTGGCACGACCACTGGACGCATCTGCAGGAGGAGTACTGCTGGGGCGACTACCTGCACATCCTCGACAGCCTCCGCTCCGGGTTCACCTACATCGACCCGGCCGGCGTCGGGATCCTGCAGGGACGCAGCTTCGCGCCGGCGCCGGCGCAGCCGGCACTGCACCGCTGAGCGTCCGGTGCAGCGGGCGACGGCGCGCCGCATTGGTACCCTGCGCCGCGTGCAGCCCCGCCCCGAGATCGCCGACCTGAGGGCCTACGCTCCCGGCAAGCCGGCGTCGGAGCTGCGCCGTGAGCTGGGGCTCGACCAGGTCGTCAAGCTGGCCTCGAACGAGGGGCCGTTCGGCCCGTTTCCGGCCGCGCTCGAGGCGCTTGAGGCGGCGCTGCCGGAGCTCAACCGCTATCCCGAGCGGGCGCTGGAGCTGACGGAGCGGCTCGCCGAGCGGCACGGGCTGACGGCCGACCGGGTTGCGCCCGGGAACGGCGCCGACGCGGTGATCGCGAACCTCGCGCTCGCCTTCCTGGAGCCCGGCGACGAGGTGGTGATGGGCTGGCCGTCCTTCGTGAGCTACCACCTCAGCACGGTGAAGATGGGCGCCATCCCGATACATGTCCCGCTCCGGAACGGCAGCTACGACCTCGAGGCAATGGCCGAGCGCATCGGCCCGGCAACGCGGCTGGTCTACGTCTGCAGCCCGAACAATCCGACCGGCGGCATCGTCGACGGCGCGGCTCTGGCCGCGTTCCTCCGGCGCGTGCCGGAGCAGGTGCTGGTCGTGATCGATTCCGCCTACCACGAGTACGTCGCCGATCCCGGGCACGTGGATGCGGTGGTCGCGTTTGGCGACCGCCCGAACGTTGTCGTGCTGCGCACGTTCTCGAAGATGTTCGGGCTCGCCGGCCTGCGCGTCGGCTATGGCGTTGCCGCGCCGGACGTGGTGGAGAGCCTGGGCAAGGTGCGCGGCCCGTTCGACGTCTCGGAGCTCGCCAACGCTGCCGCCGTCGCCAGCCTCGGCGACACCGCCGAGTGCGAGCGCCGGCGGGAACTGAACCGGGCCGAGCGCGAACGGCTGACCGCAGCCCTGGAGGGGCGGGGGCTGTCCGTGTATCCGGCCGCCGCCAACTTCGTCTGCATCGAGGTGGGCGACGGCGCAGCGCTGGCGGCGCGGCTGGAGCGCGAGGGCGTGATCGTCCGGCCACTCGCGCCGTTCGGCGCGCCATCGTGCATCCGCGTCACCGTCGGCCTGCCCGAGCACGACGACGCCTTCCTGGCCGCCCTCGATCGCTGCCTACAGCCGGCATGAGCCGCCGCGCCGTCGACCTGCCGTCCCTGCGCGACGGGGTTCTCGCCGGCGAGAAGCGCGCCGTCGCGCGTGCGATCACCCTCGTCGAGAACCGCGATGCCGAGGCCTATCAGCTCGTCTCCGAGCTCTACCCGCACACCGGCCGGGCGATCGTCGCCGGCTTCACCGGGCCGCCCGGCGTCGGCAAGTCGAGCCTGCTCTCGGCGCTCGTGACGCTGCTCCGCCGTGAGGAGCAGACGGTCGGCGTGGTGTCAGTCGATCCATCCAGCCCGTTCTCGCAGGGCGCCGTGCTCGGTGACCGGATCCGGCTCTCGGAGCACTTCCTGGATCCGGGCGTGTTCATCCGGTCGATGTCGACCAGGGGCCACCTCGGCGGGATCTCGGAGGCCACGCTCCAGGCGCTGCTCGTGCTCGACGCGTCGGGCAAACAGGTGCTGCTGCTCGAGACCGTGGGGGTGGGGCAGAGCGAGGTGGACGTGGCGACGAGCGCCGACACGGTCGTGCTGGTTTTGATGCCGGGGTCGGGCGATTCGGTGCAGGCGCTCAAGGCGGGCGTGATGGAGATCCCGGACGTGATCGTCATCAACAAGTCGGATCACCCGGCGGCACGGACGATGCGCAGCGAGATCCGCTCGATCCTGTCGCTCGACCGCGGGCGCGAGTGGAAGGTGCCGATCGTTGAGACCGAGGCCATCCGCGGCGAGGGCGTCGCCGATCTCTGGCAGGCGGTGCTCGACCACCGGGCCTTCCTCGAGCGCGACGACGGCCTCGCGCAGCGGCGCCGGCGGAGCATCGAGCACGAGGTGGTCGCCGTGGCGGTCGCGCAGGCGCGGCGGCGGCTCAGCGAGGCGGTCGCCGACGACCCCGAGGTGCAGGCGATCCTCGACCGGGTGCACGCCCGGGAGCTCGATCCGCTCACGGCCACGCGGGAGATCGCCGAGCGCGTGCTGCGCCGCTAGGGCGCCGCGAACGCGGCGCGGCCCTCGGCGATGATCTGGTCGGCGTAGTCACGGCCGTGCCAGCCGCCGACCGTCACCTCGGCGCCGTGCTCGAGGTCCTTGTACACGTCGAAGAAGTGCGCGATCTCGTCGAGCAGGGAGTCGCGTATGTCGGTGATGTCGTGCATGTGGCTCCACTTCGGATCCTGAAACGGCACGCACAACACCTTGTCGTCCTCGCCCTTCTCGTCACGCATCTCGAACACGCCGATCGGCTCGACGGGGATGACGCAGCCGGGGAAGGTCGGCTCGGCGACGAGGATGACGGCATCCACCGGGTCACCGTCCCGTCCCAGCGTGTCGATCAGGAAGCCGTAGTCGGCCGGGTAGACGACGCTCGTCCACAGCGTGCGGTCGAGCACGACGTGTCCAAGCTGCGGGTCGTACTCGTACTTGTTGCGGCTGCCCTTCGGAATCTCCACGAAGGCGTACAGCGGCTGCTCGCCGTCGGTTGTCACTCGACGAGCTTACTCGCCGAGCGCCCGGGCCAGCGCGGCCGGAGGCCGCAGATAGGCCCAGACCGTGCCGATCACGTAGAGCAGCGCCACCACGTAGGCGCCTTCCTCGAGCGCCTCGTTGCCGGCCAGCTCGCCCAGCTCGTGCATCGCGCCTGCGATCAGGTACGCGGCGAACGCGAGGACGAGCACGCTGGTGACCTTGAAGAAGGTGCCCAGGTTCAGGTGCGCCGCGCCCCTGTAGACCAGCACGCCGAGGACGACGGCGATGGCCAGCCCGATCGCGCCTCCTGCGAGCGTGGCCGCCGGAGAGGCGGTGCCGGTCGCGGCATACATAAAGAGCGAGGTCTCGATGCCCTCGCGGCCGACCGAGACGAAGGCCAGCCAGAACAGCGCGCCGCCGCCCATCACCAGCGCGTCTGACACGCGCTGCCGCAGCGCACCGCCGAGCCCGCGGGCCTGGCGCTGCATCCAGAAGATCATCCAGGTGAGGACGCCGGCCGCGAGCAGCATGGCGGTCGCCTCGTAGAGCGCCTCGCTGTTGCCCTTCAGCTCCCCGCCGGCGGCGAAGATGACGCCGCCCATCGCGGCGCTCGCGAGCGCCGCCGCCCCGACCCCGGCCCACACGTGCCGGGCCCGATTGGACGCTCCGGTCTGGCGCAGATAGGCCAGCACGATCCCGACGATCAGCGCGGCCTCGAAGCCCTCGCGAAGCGTGATGAAGAGCGATCCGAGCACGGAGGGTTAGGGTACCCTAAGCCCTGCGAACCGCGCAAACGGGATATGTTCCGCGCTCCCGTGATCCCGGTCGAGGACATCCGAGCAGCCGCAGAGAACCTGCGCGGAGTGGCGCATCGTACCCCGCTGCACCGCTCACAGACGTTCTCGGAGTGGGCCGGCTACGACGTGTTCCTGAAGTACGAGAACCAGCAGCGCACCGGCTCGTTCAAGATCCGTGGCGCGTACACGAAGCTGCAGTCGCTGACGCCCGAGCAGAAGGCCGCCGGCGTGATCGCGCCGTCCGCCGGCAACCACGCGCAGGCGGTCGCCTTCGCGGCTCGCCTTGCCGGCGTGCCGGCGACCGTGTTCATGCCCGGCGCCGCGTCGCTCGCGAAGGTCGGTGCCACCGAGGGCTACGGCGCGCGGGTCCAGCTTGCCGGCTCCAGCGTCGACGACGCGGTCGCGGCCGCCCAGGCCGCGGCAGCGCGAAACGGCGCGACGCTGGTGCACCCGTTCGACGACCCGGCGGTGATCACCGGCCAGGGCACCCTCGGGCTCGAGATCCTCGAGGACATGCCGGACGTTGACACCGTGGTCGTGCCGCTGGGCGGCGGCGGGCTGCTGTCGGGCATCGCCAGCGCGATCAAAGGCCAGCATCCGCAGGTGCGCGTGGTCGGCGTTCAGGCGGCCGGCTGCGCGCCGTATGTCAGCTCGCTGGAGAAGGGTGAGATCGAGCCGGTGCACCAGACGACGACGATCGCGGACGGCATCGCGGTGAAGCGGCCTGGCGAGCTGACGTTCTCAATGATCCGCGAGCTCGTGGACGACGTGGTCACGGTCACGGACGCGGAGATCGGACAGGCGATCGTTCACCTCCTGGAACGGTCGAAGGCGGTGGTGGAGGGCGCCGGGGCGGTTGCGCTGGCGGCGGTGCTCGCGGGCAGGGTGACCGGGCGCAGGGTGGCCGCGGTGCTGTCCGGCGGCAACGTGGACACGCCGCTGCTGATGCAGGTGATCAGGTTCGGTCTGACCAACCAGGGGCGCTACCTGGTGATCCGCACCCGGCTGATCGACCGGCCGGGTCAGCTGATGGAGCTGCTGAAGGTGATCGCGGACGCCCACGTGAACATCCTCGTCGTCTCCCATCACCGGGAGAGCGTCGAGGTGGCTGTTGCCGAGACGGGCATCGAGCTGATCCTGGAAACCCGGGACGAGGCGCACGCCGAGCAGATCGTTGCGCTCGTACGCAGCAACGGGTATCCGGTCACGCGCATGCGCTGAGCACATGAGTCCGCGCTAGTGCCCGATCGCCCGCACCTTGCGGGCCAGGGCACGCCGGTACGCGGCCCGAACAGTGCCTTCGGCCACGCCCAGCGCGACGCCTGCCAGCGCGGCCGTGAAGTGGTCGATGGCCACACCCACCCCGAGCATCGCGACGGCGGCTCCGGTCAGCACGAGCTGGCCGGTCGTGGTCACCTCGCGCGGCTCGATCTGCTCCACCTGCTGCAGCACCTCGCCGTAGGTCGCGTCCTTGTGCAGGCCGAGCAGCCGTCGCACCCCGTCGCGGTTGGCGCGGCGCAGCTGCCGCATGCGGATCAGGTAAAAGCCGCCGTAGGCAACGGCGATGATTGCCGCGCCGGGCCACGACCGGTGCTGCAGGTATCGCGCGACCAGCGCGAGGGCCGGGGCGGCGCAGCCGAGGATGATCCCGAAGTCCTCCGCGTTTCGCCGCCACGCGCCATAGGGGAGGAGGCGCGCGATGATCGTCCCCAGGAGAACCCCGAACGCGAGCACCGCCCCGCCGATCTGCACCGACTGGGCTGCGGTCACAGACCGAGCCCGCGCGCGATCACCAGGCGCTGCACCTCGTTGGTGCCCTCGCCGATCTCGAGCACCTTCGCATCGCGGTAGAACCGGCTGATCGGGTACTCGTCCATGAAGCCGTACCCACCGTGGATCTGCAGCGACTCGTTGCACGCGCGGCGCGCCAGCTCGCCCGTGTACAGCTTGGCCATGGCGGCCTGCTGCGCGAACGGTCGGCCCTGATCCTTGAGCCAGGCCGCCTTGTACACGAGGTTGCGGCCGGCCTCGATCTCGGTGGCCATGTCGGCCAGCTTGAACTGCACCGCCTGGAAGCGCCCGATCGGCCGTCCGAACTGCTCACGCTCGCCGGCGTAGCGCAGGGCCATCTCGAAGGCCCCCTGCGCCATCCCCAGGCCGAGCGCGGCGACGCTGATCCGTCCGCCGTCGAGGATCTCGAGGAACTGCTTGAACCCCGCGCCGCGGGGGCCGAGGAGGTTGCCCTCAGGCACCCGGCAGCCGCTGAACGTCAGCTCCCGCGTGTCGGAGGAGTGCCAGCCCATCTTCTTCAAGGGCTGGGACTGCTCGTAGCCGGGCGTCCCGTTCTCGACCACGATGTTCGAGATCTCGTCGTCTCCCGTCCGGGCCGTGATCGTCACCAGCGCCGACAACGGCGTGCCGGCGTTGGTGATGAACATCTTCGACCCGTCGATCACCCACTCGCCGGCCTCGAGCCGCGCCGTCGTTCGCGTGGCGCCCGCATCGGATCCGGCCCCCGGCTCCGTCAGCCCGAACGCCGCCAGCCGCCGGCCGGAGGCCAGCTGGGGCAGCCACCGCCCGCGCTGCTCGTCGCTGCCATACAGGTGGATGGGCATGGTGCCGAGCGATGTGTGGGCTGCCACCGTGATCGCGAACGAGCTGTCCACGCGGGCGAGCTCCTCCACGGCGATCGCGTAGGCGAGGGTGTCGAACCCGGCCCCGCCGACCTCGTCGGGGAACGGGATGCCGAGCAGCCCCAGCTCCGCCGCCTCCTCGACCAGCTCGATCGGGAAGCGCGCGTCGCGGTCCAGCTCCTCTGCCACCGGGCCGATCCGCGACTCGGCGAACTCCCGCACGGTGGCGCGGAGCTGCTCGTGATCGCCGTCCAGGTCGTACCCGAGCGCCATCAGCAGAGCGACTCTGCCAGCTCGACCAGCAGACGGACGCCGTAGCCGGTGCCGCCCTTGCCGACGTAATCCCCGCGCGACCGCGACAGGTCGGCCGTGCCGGCGATGTCGAGATGCGCCCAGGGGCCCTCGCCCGCAAACTCCTTGAGGAACTGGCCGGCGTAGGGCGCGAGCGCCATCCGCTGGCTCGACGAGTTCGCCATATCCGCGATGTCGGACTTGAACAGGCGCTTGTAGGTGTCGTGCAGCGGCAGCTGCCAGACGTGCTCGCCGGCGCGCTCCCCGGCGTCGCGCACCCGGTCGAGCCAGGCCTGGTCGACCCCCATCAGGCCGGCGTGGTAGTCGCCGAGGGCGATGACGACCCCTCCCGTCAGGGTGGCCAGGTCGACCATGTGGGTGGCGCCCAGCGTGCGCGCATGGTGGAGGCAGTCGGCCAGCACGAGCCGTCCCTCCGCATCGGTGTTCGTGATCTCGATCGTCTTGCCATTGGCCGCCGTGAGCACGTCGTCCACCCGGAAGGCGTTGGTGTCGATCATGTTCTCCGTCGCTCCCACCACCGTTACGAACCGCAGCGGCAGCCCGAGCTCCGCGATCGCCCCGGACGCCTCGAGCACGGCGGCCGCTCCGGACATGTCGGTCTTCATGCCGATCTGCGAGCTGGGCGGCTTCAGCGAGTAGCCGCCGCTGTCAAACGTGAGCCCCTTGCCGACCATGCCCAGCACGGTGCCGGAGGCGGCCCGCGAGGTGCGCTGGGGGGTGTGGCGCAGGATGATCAGCCGCGCCGGCTTGCTGGAGGCCTGTGCCACCGCAGCGAAGGCGCCCATCCCGCGGGACGTGATCTTGCGCTCGTCCCACACCTCGACGCGCATCGTCGGATGCGCCGCTGCGATCTCCCTCGCCCGCTGAGCGAGCTGCTCGGGGCCGAGCTCGTTCGGCGGCATGTGCTGCAGGTCGCGGGCGCGGTTGACCGCATCGGCCACCAGTCCGGCGCGCCTCGCCGCGGCGCCCGCGGAGCGGTCGGAGGAGATCAGCGTCAGCGCCGACGGCGGCTGGGGCAGCTCCCGGCGGTTGCGGGTCTTGTAGCGGTCGAAGCGATACCCGCCGATGACCACGCCGTCGACCGCACAGCGGGCCGCGACGGCCGTTTCCAGCGGCAGGCCGTCGAGCACGAATCCGATCGTGCGGCCGCGGGCCGCCGCGAGAGCGCGCACGGCGGCGCCGGCCGCGTTTCGCACCGACTCGGCATCGGCGCGCTCACGTCTTCCGAGGCCCACGACCGCGACCCGGCGGGCGCGGACGCCGTCGGCCGGCTGGGTGTGCAGCACCGTCACCTGGCCGGCCCCGCCGCGGATCTCGTTCGCCTTGACCAGCCGGGAGATCGCGCCGTTCAACGAGCTGTCGAGCTCGGCCGCCGCGCCCTCGAGCGCGACCGGCTTTGTCACCGCGACCGCGAGCAGGTCGACGTTGGCCGAGGCGGCTGCGGCCGCCGAGGTGGAGATCTTCATGCATGCCCTCGCATGGTCGGGAGACGAAAACCCGGCAAGGGTATCTCGCCGAAGCGACACACGAGACATTGCGCGTCAACGACGCCGTTTCCCGCCAAGCCATGCGAGCGATGCATGGTGCTTCCGCATGGCGTTTTTCTGGCTGATGGCACAAATACGGCACACGACCCAGGAGGACGATACTTGGCTGCTAAGAAGGAATCGACCGAATCGCTCTCACATTGGAAGCGAGAGGCAGCGCGCAACCGTCCCGTTGCCGGTCGCTATCAAGTCTGGGGCGACGACAAGGGCGTAGTCGACAAGGAACAGATCCCCGGCGATGGCTGAATACCACCTCGACCCGCAGGAACTGGCGACGGTCTACCTGCACGCGGTGCAC